>NZ_JARESR010000006.1:0-310314 GCF_046028015.1 Paraburkholderia sp. RL17-383-BIF-A
CCGCGCCGCAGCCGCAGCTCTGCGCTCAGTTCGCCACGATGTCGAACGAGTGCGTCAGCTCAGCGGTCTTCGCGATCATGATCGACGCCGAGCAGTACTTGTCGTGCGACAGGTTGATTGCGCGTTCCACGGTGGCCGGGTTCAGATTCTTGCCCGTCACGGTGAAGTGGAAATGAATCTTGGTGAACACTTTTGGGTCTTCGCTGGCGCGTTCGGCCTTCAGCGTCACCGAGCAATCGCTGATTTCCTGACGGCTTTTCTTCAGGATCATCACGACGTCGTAGGCGGTGCAGCCGCCCGTGCCGAGCAAAACCATTTCCATCGGACGCGGCGCGAGGTTGCGGCCGCCGCCTTCGGGCGCGCCGTCCATCGCCACCAGGTGGCCGCTGCCCGTCTCGGCTGCGAACGCCATCCCGTCTTGCCCCATCCAGCTCACTTTGCATTCCATGCTGTGCTCCACCGCGCTTCGCTATATCGAGACGGCATTGTAGCCCGGTGTTTGAGCGTCCGCCCGAGGCGACTTTTGTCGAAGGTTATGCGTGATGACGGCTTGCGTGTTGCGCTGCGGCATGTTCAGCCGATTCGGGAATGCCCTGACGAGTTTAGGGGTTTTACTCTAGACGATGTCTACCTGAATATCAGGTCGACCGACCTTTAGTGACTGATTTAAAACAGAATTCGTTGCTTTGAGGCCGAGAATGGTGATTGCCGTATTATGAAATTGAATTTCGCAATGCAAATGTTCTTGCGTCGCACAAGGTGCGCTCATATAATTCGATCTGTCTCCTCCACCTCCTCCTTTGGTGGATTAAACCCGAACCGCTAGTTCGGGTTTTTTTTCGCCCGCGCGTTTCATCCGCAAGGCCGCATGACGTCCGCGTCTTGTCCCTTCCGGGCAAGCCGAATCAGGCACGAAAGGGCTCCGAAACGCGCTCCCCGGCTGCCGGATTGCCGTGAATCTCACGCAAAGTCCCGTACGTTTTGACTTGCCGTAGCAAATTCCTTTATAATTCAGGGCTTTTCCGCATCCGCGCCCGCGGAGGAAGAACCAGGGAGAGCCTGCACGCGCCTCGATGCGCACACTACAAGCAGGAAAAAACACATTGGGCGCAGCAATTTTTTTGGATCGATCATGAAGACGTTTTCCGCAAAAGCCCATGAGGTTACGCGTGAATGGTACGTGATTGACGCGACGGATAAGGTTCTCGGGCGTGTCGCCAGCGAAGTGGCACACCGTCTTCGCGGCAAGCACAAGCCTGAATTCACTCCGCACGTCGACACCGGTGATTTCATCATCGTTATCAACGCCGGCAAGCTGAAGGTCACGGGCAACAAGGCTACTGACAAGAAGTACTACCGCCACTCGGGCTACCCGGGCGGTATCTATGAAACGACGTTCGGCAAGATGCAGGAACGCTTCCCGGGCCGTGCGCTCGAGAAAGCGGTCAAGGGCATGCTGCCGAAGGGCCCGCTCGGCTACGCGATGATCAAGAAGCTGAAGGTCTACGCTGAAGCAACGCATCCGCATTCGGCACAACAGCCGAAAGCGCTCGAGATCTAAGGGGAGCCCACATGATCGGTAACTGGAATTACGGCACGGGCCGCCGCAAGAGCGCCGTCGCACGCGTCTTCATCAAGGCAGGCAAGGGCGATATCGTTGTGAACGGCAAGCCTATCGCCGATTACTTCTCGCGCGAAACGTCGCTGATGATCGTGCGTCAGCCGCTGGAACTCACGAACCACGGCGTTACGTTCGACATCAAGGTCAACGTGACGGGTGGCGGTGAAACGGGTCAAGCCGGTGCGGTTCGCCACGGCATCACCCGCGCGCTGATGGACTACGACGCAACGCTGAAGCCGGAACTGTCGAAAGCTGGTTTCGTCACGCGTGACGCTCGTGAAGTCGAACGTAAGAAGGTCGGCTTCCACAAGGCACGTCGCCGGAAGCAATTCTCGAAGCGTTAATCGTTTCGGGTGCAAACCGGCTTTCGGGCCGGTGCGCTGCAAAAGCCGCCAACGCTTTCGCGAAGGCGGCTTTTTTCATGGGTTCGCGGCTCGCTGCTGGTGCGGCAATTGCGGCAACGAACTCGTCGCCGGAGTGGCGATTTATCCCGCTCTGACGGGCTGGTGGCGGCAAACGCGCCTGTCGTTGATTTCTGTAAGAACCCATTGACTTTGTGGGCTTCGGCACGATATCGAGATCAGCCCTACAATAGCGGTTAGAAGCTTTTTGGAGAGTTCGAATGAACGCAGTCACCGAAACACCCGTGACCGAGATGCCCGCCCCCTTCGTTTTTACCGACGCAGCGGCTGACAAGGTCAAGCAACTGATCGAAGAAGAAGGCAATGCGGACCTCAAACTGCGCGTTTTCGTGCAGGGCGGCGGCTGCTCGGGCTTTCAGTACGGTTTTACGTTCGACGAAGCCGTCAACGAAGACGACACCGTCATGAACAAGAGCGGCGTCCAGCTGCTGATCGATTCGATGAGCTACCAGTATCTGGTGGGCGCTGAGATCGACTACAAGGACGACATCAACGGCGCGCAGTTTGTCATCAAGAACCCGAACGCCACGACCACCTGTGGTTGCGGTTCATCGTTCTCGGTTTGACGGCCGGTTGTTGAGCATCAGATTGTGAAAAACGGGGCTTCGGCCCCGTTTTTTATCGCCTGAGCTAAAATCTGCGCCGCGCTCAACGCGGGTAGATTGCCCCGAGTACGCGCTCGGCGGACGCGCCCGTCACCGCCGGCAAATTGCCCGGACGACGCGCCACGCAGCGCATCGCGAGCCACGCGAACGCCAGTGGCTCCACTTGGCTCGGCGGCACGCCGAGCGCTTCGGTCGTCATGACGGGAACGCCGCTCACGCCGCTGTCCTCCAGTGCCTGCTGCAAGGACCGCATGATCTCCGGATTGCGCGCGCCGCCGCCGCACACATAGACCGCTCGCGCGTCCGACGCATGCCGCTCGATTTCGCGCGCGACCGTCACCGCGGTAAGCGCAACCAGCGTCGCTTGAATGTCCGCTGGGGCGAGTGTGGCGAACGGCTGTAGCTTCGCGTCGAGCCATTGCGCATTGAACAGATCTCGGCCGGTGCTTTTCGGCGGCTGCTGGCTGAAAAACGGCTCGTCGAGCAGGGCGTTCAGCAGCGTGCGATCCACCTGGCCGCCCGCCGCGAAATGGCCATTTTCGTCGAATGGTTTGCCCAGATGGCGTTGCGCCCATTCGTCGAGCAGCGCGTTGGCCGGCCCGCAATCGAAGCCGCGCACGCTGCCGGTCGCGTTCAGAATCGTGATATTGCTGATCCCGCCGAGATTGCAGACCACCCGTGTTTCGTTCTTCGCGCCGAACACGGTGGCGTGAAACGCCGGCACGAGCGGCGCGCCCTGGCCGCCGGCCGCCACGTCGCGGCTGCGGAAATCGGCGATCACGTCGATATGCATCATTTCCGCGAGCAGCGCCGGGTTGTTGATTTGCCGCGTGTAACCCTTTTCCGGCCGATGCCGCACCGTCTGCCCATGCACGCCGATCGCGCGCACCTCCGCGGCGGGTACGCGGCTGCCGTGCAGCAGTTCGTGGCAGCACACCGCGTAACGCGTGGCGAGTGCGTTGGCGGCCAGCGCCTCGCGCTCGATCTCGTTGTCTCCGGGTTGCTGGAGCGCGAACAATGCCTCGCGCAGGCCCGCGGCAAAGCCGACAAATGCTTCGGCCAGCACGACGGGCGGCTTGCCTTGCGCGAACCTGACGGCCACGCCGTCCACGCCGTCCATGCTCGTGCCGGACATCAATCCAAAGTAGACGCCGTCTGCGGGGTCTTGCGCCACGTTGCTGCTCCTCTCGATGGTTCGTTGCGATCCGTTGTAGCAGATTATCGGGTGAAGCGCGGCCGAATATAAAGCGCAGCAATGCCGGCGGCACGGCGCCGGACGCGGAAATCGCGTGTCCGCGGCCCGCCTGCGGCTGCGTCGATGGGCGCGGCGGCGCGCATCTATGGGACAATCTCCTTTTTTCGCGACTTCAAGTTTCCAGCATGAGCACCGAGTCCACCAAGCCCAGCCCTGCCTTCCCGATCACCGACGAAGTCCGTCACGCCCTCGCCGTCACCAAGCGCGGGGTCGATGAACTGCTGATCGAAGACGAATTCGCGCAAAAACTCGCGAGGAGCGCGGCGACGGGCAAGCCGCTGCGTATCAAGCTCGGTCTCGATCCGACCGCGCCGGACATCCACATCGGCCACACGGTCGTGTTGAACAAGATGCGCCAGTTGCAGGATCTCGGCCACACGGTGATCTTTCTGATCGGCGATTTCACGTCGCTGATCGGCGATCCGTCGGGCCGTAACGCCACGCGCCCGCCGCTCACGCGCGAGCAGATCGAATCGAACGCCAAGACGTATTTCGAGCAGGCCGCGCTCGTGCTCGACCGCGACAAGACCGAGATTCGCTACAACAGCGAATGGTCGATGCCGCTCGGCGCCGACGGCATGATCAAGCTCGCGTCGCGCTACACGGTGGCGCGGATTCTGGAACGCGAAGATTTCACCAAGCGTTTTCAGGGCGGCGTGCCGATCTCGATCCACGAGTTCCTGTACCCGCTCATGCAAGGCTACGACTCGGTCGCGCTGAATGCGGACCTCGAACTCGGCGGCACGGACCAGAAGTTCAACCTGCTGGTCGGCCGTGAATTGCAGAAGCAATACGGCCAGGAACAGCAGTGCATTCTGACGATGCCGCTGCTCGAAGGGCTGGACGGCGTCGAGAAAATGTCGAAGTCGAAGAACAACTACATCGGCATCAGCGAAAAGCCGACCGACATGTTCGGCAAGCTGATGAGCATTTCCGACGTGCTGATGTGGCGTTACTTCGAACTGCTGTCGTTCCGGCCAATGGAAGAAATCGCCGGCTTCAAGAAGGAAATCGAAGCAGGCCGTAATCCTCGCGACTTCAAGGTGTTGCTCGGCCAGGAAATCGTTGCGCGCTTCCACTCGCAAGCCGACGCCGAACGCGCGCTCGAAGACTTCAACCATCGTGCGAAGGGTGGCGTGCCGGACGATATCCCGGCCGTGACGCTCGCGGGCGCACCGCTCGCGATCGGCCAGTTGCTCAAGCAGGCCAACCTCGTGCCGTCGACGAGCGAAGCGCTGCGCAACATCGAGCAGGGCGGTGTGAAGATCGATGGCACGACCGTGTCGGACAAGGGCCTGAAAGTCGAAGCCGGCGAGTACGTCGTGCAAGTCGGCAAACGCCGTTTTGCCCGCGTCACGCTGACGGCATGATGAGTCGAGTATCGCCTCTGGCGTCGAACCGATGATCGCGCTGATTCAACGCGTGCGGCGCGCGGAAGTGCGCGTGGCCGACCGGGTGACCGGCGCGATCGAGGCCGGCCTGCTGGCACTGGTATGCGCCGAACGCGGCGATACCGAGGCGGCGGCCGACCGGCTGCTCGCCAAGGTGCTCGGCTACCGCGTCTTCAGCGACGCGGCCGGCAAAATGAATCTCTCCGTGCAAAATCTCGACGGCGCCGGGCGCGCGGGCGGCCTGCTGCTCGTGTCGCAGTTCACGCTGGCCGCGGATACCAACAGCGGCCTGCGTCCGAGCTTTACGCCGGCCGCGCCGCCGGATGAAGGCAAGCGCCTCTTCGATTATTTCGTCGCGGCAGCGCGCGCGAAACATCCGATCGTCGAAACCGGCGAATTCGGCGCCGATATGCAGGTGTCGCTCGTCAACGACGGGCCGGTCACGTTCTGGCTGCAGACCAACGCCTGATCTTCTGCCGTCGTTCCCGCATGCGTGCTGCGGCACGCAGCGACCTTTCAGCCCTCCAGCCGCTTTTTGCGACAATAGCGGCTCGGCATAACCGGCCAATGGCGCCCACTTTCATCCCATGACGACGCAGATTCTGTTCATCCGGCACGGCGAGACCGACTGGAACCGCATCAAGCGCATTCAAGGCCACATCGACATTCCGCTTGCGACCACGGGCCTCGCACAGGCGCAACGACTCGCGCGCCGCTTCGCCCATGAGGCGAAGCAGGGTGCGCGGCTCGACGCGATCTATTCGAGCGACCTGCAACGCGCGCAGCAAACCGCGCAGCCGGTCGCCGACACACTGGGCTTGCCGCTGCAGTTGCGCGAAGGCCTGCGCGAGCGTTCGTATGGCGCTTTCCAGGGCCATGACAGCGACGAGATCGCGCTGCGTTTCCCCGACGAATACGCGCACTGGCAAACTCGCGATCCCGGCTTCTCACCGCCGGATGGTGAGTCGCAACGCGCGCTTTACCATCGCGTGCTGCACGCGATCGAACCGCTGGTGGCCGCGCATCCTGGCGGGCGGATTGCCTGCGTCGCGCATGGTGGCGTGCTTGATTGCGTGCGGCGCTTTGCCTGCGGTCTATCGCTCGATGCGCCGCGTGACTACCCGTTGCTGAACACGAGCGTGAACACGGTGGATTTCGGCGACGGCCACGCGACGATCGTGGCATGGGCGGATGTCTCGCATCTCGATTCGCCGAGCGAGGACGACAGCTTCAGGAAGCCGGCAGAGCCGGGGCGTTGATCGGCGCGTGCCCGGTTGGGTGGTGTGAGTTTGCGCGGCGGCCGACTTGGACCGTTCGCGAACCCGGTGCGCATTGGCGTTGCCGACCGTTGGCAAGTCAGCTTGCATGCGTGCCGTGCGCGGTTCGCTGAGCTGGCCATCGACGCGGCGGTTTGCACGCATATCCCATCCGCGTGAGTCAGCTTGCAAGCGTGCCGTGCGCGGTTCGTTGAGCTGGCCATCGGCGCGGCGGTTTGCACGCATATCCCATCCGCGTGAGTCAGCTTGCAAGCGTGCCGCGCCGTTCGCTGAGCTGACCATCGGCTCGCGGTTTGCGCACATATTCCATCGGCGAGACTCAACATGCCGACGTGAGTTGTTTGCGCTCGTGCGAGCCGCGTCCGGCTGCGTTATTCCGGCTCGCGCCCACCCGCGGCCACCCGGCGGCGCGCCCGCTTTGACACGCCGTTCACCAGCGCCCAGCGGATCACCGGCGCGACCAGCCGCACGCCGGGCCTCGCCACCGCACGGCGCAGTGCCGCGTAGCGCTGTAGTCCCAACATCGCCTGCGCCCAATCGGGCAGAAGGTCGACGCCGGCGTTGAGCATCAACACGCCGGCGGGCCGCATCGACGCACTCGGGGCGGGCGTGTTCATCAAAATCCTCACGACTTCACGTGTGCGCTCGCTTGCCACAAGTTCAGGCTGCATTGCCAGCAAGTAAGCGTCGATCTCCGCTCGCGAGCGAGGAATGTTGGTCGCGCCGAGCATTTCGGCAATCCGTGCGGTTTCGGCGAAGTACTGATCCTGCGCGGCCATGGGCAGCAGCGGATTCACATAGCGCAAATGCGCGGTCATGAAGCTCGACACTTCGGCGACATGCACCCATGTGAGCAGCGCTGGCTCACTCGCGCGATATGGCCGGCCGTCAGGCGCAACGCCGCTGACGCCGAGATGGATGCGCTTCACACGCTCCACCAGCACGAGCGCGTCGTGCCGATTGCCATACGTCGTGCCCGCGATGAAAGTCGCGGTGCGCCGCAGTCGGCCGAGAATGTCGGTGCGAAACGTCGAATGGTCCCACACGCCGGCGAGCGCGAGCGGATGCAACGCCTGGAGCAGGAGCGCGCTGATGCCGCCCGTCATCATCGACGTGAAATCGGCGTGGACTTTCCAGCAAACCGAATGCGGGCCGAACAGGCCGGGGTCGCCCGGAGGCGACGAATAGTCGAGCGTGGGGCCGCTGCCGCTGGTCAGATGCGTGACACCGGCTGCCAGCTTCGAGCGGAGCCTGCGGGTGAGAAACTGCGAGAAACCGCTACGCGAGTTGGGCTGGCTGGTTTGGTCGGACATCCTGATTCGGTCTCGCGCTACGCGTGTCGGCTCAGGTCGCGGCCGAGTCCCACAGGCTTGGCAGGGCGCTCGACGAGTCGGGCGCGGCAAGGCCGAAATGCCGGTAGGTGAGCAGCGTGGCGACGCGGCCGCGCGGCGTGCGCTGCAGGAAGCCTTGCTGGATCAGATACGGTTCGAGCACGTCTTCAATCGTGTCGCGCTCTTCGCCGATAGCGGCTGCGAGATTATCGACGCCGACCGGGCCGCCGTCGAACTTGTGCAGGATCGCTTCGAGCAGCTTGCGGTCCATCAGGTCGAAGCCGACCGCGTCCACGTCGAGCATCTTGAGCGCGGCGTCGGCCACCTGCGCGGTGATGTTGCCGTCTGCCTTCACCTCAGCGAAGTCGCGCACGCGCCGCAGCAGGCGGTTCGCGATCCGCGGCGTGCCGCGTGCGCGCTTGGCGATCTCGAACGCGCCGTCCGGATGGATCTGCGCATTGAGCAACGACGCAGAACGCGTGACGATGCGCGCCAGCTCCTCGGCGTTATAAAACTCGAGCCGCGCCACGATACCGAAGCGGTCGCGCAGCGGGTTGGTCAGCATCCCCGCGCGCGTGGTCGCGCCGACCAGCGTGAACGGCTGCAAGTCCAGCTTCACGCTGCGCGCGGCCGGCCCTTCGCCGATCATGATGTCGATCTGATAATCCTCCAACGCCGGATACAGAATTTCCTCGACAACCGGCGAGAGCCGATGGATTTCGTCGATGAACAAAACGTCGTTGGCTTCGAGATTGGTGAGCAGCGCGGCGAGGTCGCCGGCGCGCTCAAGCACTGGCCCCGACGTTTGCCGCAGATTGACACCCATTTCCCGCGCGATGATGTGCGCGAGTGTGGTCTTGCCGAGGCCCGGCGGCCCGAACAGCAAGACGTGGTCGAGCGATTCGGAGCGGCGTTTGGCGGCCTCGATAAAGATTTCCAGCTGGCCGCGGACTTTTTCCTGCCCGACATATTCTTCGAGCTGGCGCGGGCGCAACGCGCGCTCGAACGCTTCTTCGTTCGGCGAGACGGGCGTGGCCGCGATGATGCGCTCGGCGGCGAGTTTGTCGGTTTCGATCATGCGGACATTGTACCGCGAGCCGCTCGCCGCGAAACTCGGCCGAATGGCCAGGATGCGCGGCTCGCCGGCATGTGCGAAGCTTCACTCGTTGCCTCGCTGCCGAATACGACGGTCGAACGTCAGCCCTTGGACAGCGCCTTCAACGCCAGCTTGATGCCTTCGGAAACACCGGTGCCGGCCGGCACGTTTTTGACGGCCGCCAATGCTTCTTTTTCGGAGTAACCCAATGCGAGCAGTGCGTTCAGGATATCGGAGGCGTGGTCGGATGCCGACGCTGCGCCCGCCATCGCCCCAAGGTCGGCGCCGATCTTGCCCTTCAGTTCGAGGAGCAGCCGCTCCGCCGTTTTCTTGCCAATGCCCGGCACGCGCGTTAGACGCGCCGCGTCCTGCATCGTGACGGTTTGTGCGAGCTCGTGAACGCTCATGCCCGACAGCACCGCCAACGCCATGCGCGCGCCGATGCCGGAGATCTTCAGCAGTTCGCGGAAGGTCGAGCGTTCCTCCGCGGTGCCGAATCCGTAGAGCAGGTGCGCGTCTTCGCGCACGATCATCTGCGTGAGCAACACGATGCGTTCGCCGGCCGAGGGCAGGTTGTAGAACGTGCTCATCGGCACATCGACTTCGTAACCGACGCCGTTGCAATCGACGAGCAGATGCGGCGGGTTTTTTTCCAGCAGAACGCCGGCAATGCGACCGATCATGGCGAATTCAATCTTGAGAGAAAGGGCGAGTGTAGCGCAGCGAGTGAGCGGCGAGTGGCCTGCGAGTCATGCGCAATCGCGGTTGATATGCGCGATGCCGCATCGGCCGCTATCCGACCAGGCGTCCGCGTCTCACGCGCAAACCTTTCTTGGCCAGCGAAGGTGCGATGCCGCCCAACGTGCTCAGTGTCGTGCCGCCGTGCGCGTGGCAGATCGCCATGCCGAGCGCGTCGGCGGCGTCGGTGCCGGGTACGCCGGAGAGATTGAGCAGGCGCACCACCATCTGCTGCATCTGCTCCTTGGTGGCGCGGCCATAGCCCACCACAGCCTGCTTCAATTGCAGGGCCGTGTATTCGGCAACCGGCACGCCGCCCGCGACCAGTCCGCAGATGGCCGCGCCGCGCGCCTGGCCAAGCAGCAAGGTGGACTGCGGGTTGACGTTGACGAACACTTTTTCGATTGCTGACTGATCCGGCGAATGCTGGCGGATGAGCGTCGAAATGCCTTCGAAGATGGTGCCCAGACGCGAGGGCAGGTCGGCGTCGGCGGTTTTGATGACGCCGCTCGCGACATAGCTGAGCGTGTGGCCGCTCTGGTCGATCACGCCGAAGCCGGTCACGCGCAGGCCGGGGTCGATGCCGAGAATTCTCATGAGGTGCCGCAGGAGCGGTAAAAACCAGGTGCTTGCGATACTACAACACACGCGCTGCGCGGCGGACGGCGCGCGGCGATGTCAGCGGAATAAAAACTGCTGTGTGTGGTGTAAGGCGGCGTGGGGGAGGTGTTTGCGAATGGAGCGCTATCGGAATCTCAGCGGCGACTCGGGCGTCGAGGCTTATGAAATCGGCGACGATTTTGTCGCGGTCCGCTTCAGGCCGGGGGTTGTGTATTGGTACACGGAAGCGAGTGTCGGCGAATGGCACGTTGCCGCGCTCAAGCGTCTTGCGCGGCGTGGGCAGGGGCTCGGCACTTATATCAGCCAGCACGCGGAGGTGAGCGGAGGTTATACGAGAAAGGAAGTGGACGACTGAGCGGTGCGTGAAGGGGCGGCGATTATGCTGTACGAGCGCGGTGCTAACACGGCACAAGCACGGCACAAGCACGGCACACGCACGGCATCGAAACGGCATGAAGACGCAACGAACGCGGCGCATACCCGCCACAAACGCCGCGCCAAAGAAAACGGCCCGGCGGAGAATCCGCCAGGCCGTCTTTCCAAGCTCAGTTCTCGCCACACGGCGCAGTCTCATCAAGAAACCTGCGCCGCCCGCGAATCTGAAATCAATGCCGGAAGTGACGCACGCCCGTCAGCACCATCGCGATGTTATGTTCGTCCGCCGCGCTGACCACTTCGTCGTCGCGCATCGAGCCGCCCGGCTGGATCACGCAGGTCGCGCCCGCCGCCACCACCACGTCGAGGCCGTCGCGGAACGGGAAGAACGCGTCCGACGCCACGGCCGAACCCGCCAGCGTCAAGCCGGCATTCTGCGCCTTGATGCTCGCAATGCGCGCCGAGTCCACGCGGCTCATCTGGCCCGCGCCGACGCCGAGCGTCATGCCGTTGCCGCAGAACACGATGGCGTTCGACTTCACGTACTTCGCCACGCGCCAGGCGAACAGCAGATCGTCCATTTCCTTCGGCGTGGGGTGACGCTTCGTGACCACGCGCAATTCGCGCGGCTGCACGTTCTTCGAGTCGAGCGACTGCACCAGCAGGCCGCCGCCTACGCGCTTCAGATCGAAAGCGTTATGGCCTTCGCCCAGCGCGATTTCGAGCAGACGCACGTTCTGCTTCGCCGCGAACACCTGGCGCGCTGCGGCGCTGAACGACGGGGCGATCAGCACTTCGACGAACTGCTTGGCCACCGCTTGCGCCGCCGCCTCATCCACTTCGCGGTTAAAGGCGATGATGCCGCCGAACGCCGAGGTCGGATCGGTCTGGAACGCCTTCGCGTACGCTTCGTTGGCGTCCGCGCCGACTGCCACGCCGCACGGATTCGCGTGCTTCACGATCACGCACGCCGGCACGTCGAAGGTCTTCACGCATTCCCACGCTGCGTCGGAATCCGCGATGTTGTTGTACGACAGTTCCTTGCCCTGCAACTGGTTGTAGTTCGCCAGGGCGCCCGCCGGCACCGCCAGGTCGCGGTAAAACGCCGCGCTCTGATGCGGGTTTTCGCCGTAGCGCAGGTCCTGCACCTTGTTGAACGCCAGGTTGAACGTGGCCGGGTAAGCGTTGCGCGACGAATGCTGCAACTCGTCGGTCAGGCTCGTCAGGTAGTTCGTGATCGCGCCGTCGTATTGCGCGGTGTGCGCGAACACTTTGGTGGCGAGGCGGAAGTTCGTCTTGTACGACACGGCGTTGCTGTTCGCGCGCATCTCGTCGAGCACGACCGCGTAGTCGGCCGGATCGACCACCACCGTCACGTCGCGATGGTTCTTCGCGGCCGAACGCAGCATGGTCGGGCCGCCAATGTCGATGTTCTCGATCGCGTCTTCCAGCGAGCATTCTTCTTTCGACACGGTCTGCACGAACGGGTACAGATTCACGACCAGCAGGTCGATGGTCGGAATGTCGTGCTTTTCAAGCGCTGCCATGTGTTCCGGCAGGTCGCGGCGCGCCAGAATGCCGCCGTGCACCTTCGGATGCAGCGTTTTCACGCGCCCGTCCAGCATTTCCGGGAAGCCCGTGTAATCGGCGACTTCGGTGACGGAGAGACCTGCGTCCGCGAGCAGTTTCGCGGTGCCGCCGGTCGACAGGATCTTGACGCCGAGGTCCGACAGCGATTTGGCGAAGTCGACGATGCCGGACTTGTCGGAAACGGAGATGAGCGCTTGCTTGATCATGATGAAGACGAAAAGCCGAAGGGAAACGTGGCAGGGCGCAAGAAACTACAACGCGCTACAACAAACCGTGCTGTTGCAGCTTCTTGCGCAGCGTATTGCGGTTGATGCCGAGATACTCGGCGGCCAGCGACTGATTGCCGCCGGCCTGCTCGAGCACCACTTCGAGCAGGGGTTTTTCCACGCACGAAATCACCATATCGTAGACGTCGTGCGGATTGGAGCCGTCGAGGTCCTGGAAATATATCCCCAGGCTGTCGCGGACAGATTGTTCGATATTGTTCTTGCTCATGCTGCTAGTCGGTCGGTTGGGTCCTCGCCCGGGTTGAGCGTTTCGTCGACATAGACGAGGCGGTCGGAGATCGCCTTTTGTGCGTCGAAGAACTCGTTGACGGCGAGGAGTTGTTCGCGCGTGGTGTCCAGCGTATTCATGCGATGCCGGAACACGTTGGCGCCAGAAAGGCCGCGAGTGTACCAGCCGATGTGCTTGCGCGCAGTGCGCACGCCCGTAAATTCGCCGTAGAAGGCGTAGTGGTCTTCGAGATGCTCGTTCATCACCTGCTGGATTTCGTCGATGCGCGGCGGCGGCAGCAATTCACCCGTTTGCAGGAAATACTCGATCTCGCGGAACAGCCACGGGCGCCCCTGCGCGGCGCGGCCGATCATGATGGCGTCGGCGCCGGTCGCGGCCAACACCTCGCGGGCTTTTTGCGGCGACGTGATGTCGCCGTTGGCGACCACCGGAATGCGCACCGCCGCTTTCACCGCGGCGATGGTCTCGTATTCGGCGTCGCCGTGATACAGGTCGGCGCGCGTGCGGCCGTGCACGGTCAGCATCGAAATACCGGCCGATTCGGCCAGACGCGCGACGTTCAGCGCATTTTTGTTCTCGCGATCCCAGCCCGTGCGGATCTTGAGCGTGACGGGTACCGCGTCGGGGCCGACGCCCACCGCCCCGACCACCGCCTCGACAATGCGCTGCACCAGCGGCTCGTTCTGCAACAGGGCCGAACCCGCCGCCACGTTGCACACCTTCTTGGCCGGGCAGCCCATGTTGATGTCGATGATCTGCGCGCCGTTCGCCACGTTGTAGCGGGCCGCTTCGGCCATCATGGCCGGATCGGCGCCGGCGATCTGCACGGCGATGGGCTCGACCTCGCCCGCGTGATTGGCGCGCCGCATGGTCTTCTCGCTTTTCCACAACTGCGCGTTCGAGGCGACCATTTCCGACACCGCATAGCCCGCGCCCAGCCGCTTGCACAACTGGCGGAACGGACGGTCGGTCACGCCGGCCATGGGCGCGACGAACAGGTTATTACGCAGATTGTGGGAGCCGAGAGTGGGCATGACGTGAACGCGCGCGCGGCCGATTACTCAGTTTCTGTCAATCGGAGCACTCGCGAAATGCGAGGGAAAACCGCTATTTTAGCGTTAACGGATAGCCGACACCCGACATGTGTCTGTCGTAACCCATTAAATCTTCTATGAAAGTGCGCCGTTTCATAGAACCGGCGCCGCCCGCGCGGCACCTTCCGCGTGTAGCAAAAAGGCGGCGCGGCGCGGGCGAGCAGCGCGCCTAGCGGCGTTGTCCGAACATCATTTGCCGTGCCAGCGCGGTTTTCACCGGTGGCAGGAATTCGAGCGCGGTCAGGGCGAGGCCGCGCACGATCGCGAGCGGCGCGAAGTCGATGGTGAAGAGACGCGCGAGGGTGTCGGTGGCGCCGATCGTCATGCGGCGGTCGAGCGCGCGGCGTTGCGCGAAGGTGGCCAGCGCGAGCGGCGTCGGACCTTCCGCCGAGAGGGCGTCGGCGAGCGAGTGTGCGTCGCGCAGTCCCAGATTCAGGCCCTGACCGGCTACCGGATGCAGCGTCTGCGCCGCGTTGCCGATCGCGACGATATGCCCGTTGACGAGCGTTTCCACGGCGTTCAGTCCCAAGGGGAACGACGCGCGCCCCTTGATATGCGTGAAACGGCCCATGCGGTCGCCGAACGCGGCGCCGAGTTCCTGGAGGAGGGCTTCGTCGGAGAGCTGCGCGCGGCGCGCGGCTTCCTCGGGCGCGCAGCACCAGACCAGCGCGTAATCGGCGCCGCGCACGCCGCCCATGGGCAGCAACGCGATCGGACCTTGCGACGTGAAGCGCTCCCACGCGACGTGCGGTTGCGGCGCCGACACGGTCACCGTGCCGACGAGTGCGGTCTGGCCGTAGTCCCGCGAGCCCGGTTCGACCGCGGCTCGGCCAGCGCGCCGTGCGGCCGCGCCGTTCCGGCCGGTTTGCTGACCGGCGCTTGTCGCCTCGATGCCGGCGGCTCGGTTGTCACGAGTTTCGCCGTTCTCATGGTGGCCGGCGTGCTCGCCCACATTCACGCCGGCTCCCTGGTCGTTCCGTTTGACTGGGCCTTTTCCTGACTTCTGGTCGCCGAACAGGCCGCCTTCGGCATTCACCAGAATGCGCGTGCGCAACTGCCGCGTGACGCCCGCGGTTTCGATCGGCAGCGTGACGCCGTCGCGTTCCTGCGTCGGCGCTCCGGCCGAGGTGGAGCGGAACCAGTGCACGGAGGTGGCGTGCACCGCCTCGGCGAGACCGTGGACGATCGAGCCGTAGCGCAGCACGTAGCCGAGCGCCGGCAGACCGTGCTCGCTGTGGTCGATCAGCGTGCGGCCGAAGTGGCCGCGCTGCGAGACGTGGATACGCTGGATCGCGGTCGCGTCGGCGGGCCAGCGCAGCGGCTCCAGGATCATCCGGCTGCCGTGCGACACGGCGATGGCGCGCGGATCGGCGATCGAATCTTCCGGCTCGCGCGCGTCGACGAGCGCGATCTTCAACTCCCGTGTCGCGCTGCGGCGCGCCAGCCAGCCGGCCAGCGCCAGCCCGACCGGACCGGCGCCGACGATCGTCACGTCGAAATCGAAAGGCTGGCCGGCCGCGGCGGGCTTCAGGATCACCGTCGACTGGGAAACATCGTTCATTGCGGATTACTTCCCTATTACTTGCTTGTTTCGCGAGCCGCGCGGGCTTCCTGCATCAGCGCTTCGATCTCGTCGGCGGCGACCGGCACTTCGCGCGTCATCAGCTCGCAGCCGGTGGGCGTGACGACGGCGTCGTCCTCGATGCGGATGCCAATGTTCCAGTAGCGCTCGGGCACGCCTTCGGTCGGCCGGATATACAGACCGGGCTCGATGGTCAGCGTCATCGATGCCTGCAGCGTGCGCCACGGCAACGCGCCCGCTTCGTCGCGCGGCGCGCCGCGTTCGCGATAGTCGCCGACATCGTGCACGTCCATGCCGAGCCAATGGCCGGTGCGGTGCATGTAGAAAGGCGCGTAGGCGCGCTCCGCGATCACGTCTTCTACCGAGGCGAACTTTGCGCGCTCGATGATGCCGGTGTCGAGCAAGCCCTGCGACAGCACGCGCACGGCGGCCTGGTGCGGGTCGTCGAAGGTGGCGCCGGCGCGGGTGGCGTCGATGGCGGCCTGCTGCGCGGCCAGCACGATGTCGTACAGCTCGCGCTGCGCCGGCGTGAAGCGGCCGCTCGCGGGGAAGGTGCGCGTGATGTCGGAGGCGTAGCCGTCGAGTTCGCAGGCCGCGTCGATCAGGATCAGGTCGCCGTCCTGTGCAATGGCGCTGCCCGCCGGGTAGTGCAGCACGCAGGCGTTCGCGCCCGCGGCGACGATCGACGTATAAGCCGGTGCCTGCGCGCCGAATTTGCGGAACGTGTAGAGCAGTTCGGCTTCGAGTTCATATTCACGCACGCCGGGACGGCACGCGGCCATTGCACGACGATGCGCGTGGGCCGAGATCTGCCCGGCGCGGCGCATGATGGCGAGTTCGTGGTCGTCCTTGATGAGCCGCATGTCATCGAGCAACGGAACGAGATCGTGGGCGGCGGCCGGTGCGGCGACACCGCCGCGCGCCTGAGCGCGCACCGCGTCGAGCCAGCCGCGCACCCGTTCGTCCAGTTGCGGCGAGGTGCCGAGCGCATAGTGCAGCGCCGGTTTGTCGGCGAGCAGACGCGGCAGCTGCGTATCGATTTCGCCGACGGCGAACGCCGCGTCGAAACCGAATGCCGCGCGCGCGCCGTCCGGGCCGAAGCGGAAACCTTCCCACGTCTCGCGCTCGACATTCTTGTCGCGGCAAAACAGCACCGAAGCCGGCGCGCCGGGCGCGGCGCTGGCGTCGAGCACCAGCAACGCCTCGGGTTCGGTGAAGCCGGTCAGGTAGTAGAAATAGCTGTCGTGCCGATAGGGATAATCGGCGTCACGGTTGCGCAGCGCTTCCGGTGCGGTGGGGACGATGGCGACGCCGCCGCCCGCCGCCCGGAGCGCGGCGAGTACGCGCTCACGGCGCGTGCGGTAGACGTCGATGGCGATGGTGGGTTCGGTCGGCTGGTTCATCGTGCGATTGTAGCGCCCATGCACGGAGTTATTTTGCGCGGGATACTGACGCGAGCGGGGGCGAAGGTGTCCGCGGCGCCGTTGCAACCCGCCCACAGCGAGGCTGCATGCGGCTCGCGAAGCGTCGCCACGACGCGCGTGAACGCTCGCTAAAGCCGCCGAGCACTTATACTTTCGCCGGATTCAGGAAAAGGCAGATGGTAATGATGAAACTCATCGGTTCGCTCGGCAGCCCCTTCGTGCGCAAAGCGCGCATCGTGCTGGCCGACAAGAAGATCGACTACGAACTGGTGCCCGAGAATGTCTGGGCGCCGGACACCCGGATTCACACCTTCAATCCGCTCGGCAAGGTGCCGTGCCTCGTCATGGAAGATGGCGAAGCGGTGTTCGACTCGCGGGTGATCTGCGAATACGTGGATACGCTGTCGCCGGTCGGCAAGCTGATTCCCCAGTCGGGACGTGAGCGCGTCGAGGTGCGTTGCTGGGAAGCGCTCGCCGACGGCGTGCTCGACGCAGCGGTGCTGATTCGCCTCGAAGGCACGCAGCGCGCGCCGGAGCAGCGCGTGGACGCGTGGGTCGCCCGCCAGCAGCGCAAGATCGACGAAGCCCTGATCGCAATGGCGCAGGGATTGGGCAGCAAGACCTGGTGCGCAGGCAATCACTACACGCTCGCCGACATCGCGGTGGGCTGCGCATTGGGCTATCTGGATTTCCGCATGCCCGAATTGAACTGGCGCGAGCCGTACCCGAATCTGGACAAACACTTCCAGAAGCTCTCGCTGCGCCAGTCGTTCATCGATACGGTGCCCGTCAACTAGGCCGGCGTCTTACTGCTTGCCGTTCTTTCGACGCCTGATACCCGGCCCGAACGCAAAGCCGAACGCCAGCAGAAACAGTGAAACCGCCAGCACGGTGTTGTTGCCGCTCGTGACATACGGCGTGCTGCCGGAAGTGCCTTGCACCGTGAGGTCGAGCGAGCCGACCGTGTAGGGTTGCAGGCGCCCGAGCACTTTGCCGTTGGCATCGATCGCGGCGGTCATGCCGGTGTTGGTCGCGCGCAGCATCGGGCGGCCGGTTTCCAGCGAACGCATGCGCGCGATCTGCAGATGCTGGTCGAGCGCGATCGTGTCGCCAAACCAGGCCAGATTGGTCGAATTGACCAGCACGCCGGCGGGCGTGTCGCTTTCGCGAATGGTCCGCGCAATCTCTTCGCCGAAAATATCCTCGTAGC
Source organism: Paraburkholderia sp. RL17-383-BIF-A (assembly GCF_046028015.1). NCBI lineage: Bacteria > Pseudomonadati > Pseudomonadota > Betaproteobacteria > Burkholderiales > Burkholderiaceae > Paraburkholderia > Paraburkholderia sp. RL17-383-BIF-A. The sequence goes on from NZ_JARESR010000006.1 coordinate 18,149, forward strand.
AGATGTCCACCGCGACCGGCTGGTTGTGGACCATGAACGGCTTCTGCACCGGCGCGCCACGGAAGAAATCGCCGAGCGGGATACTCATCAGGTTGACGAACCAGCGGAAGCCCCACGGCACGAATTCGCCGAACGGCACGAGGTGGTGTTTGTCGTAGCGATAGACGTCGCGCGTGCCGGGCGTGACGCCGAACAGGCTGTTCGTATAGTCGATTACCTGGCCCTCCGGTGTGATCGTGCCGCCGATCGCGCCGAACAGGATTGCGCTGCCCGTCGTGTCCGAGAAGTTGCGCACCGCCGACGCGAAGGGCGCCGGCAATTGTTGCGCGAGTACCGGAATGGCGGTTTCCGGCGTGACGATCAGATCGGCCGGCTTCGAGGTGATCATCTGCTGATACTGGTCGATCGCGGCGCGCATGCCGGATTCCTCGAACTTCATTTCCTGTTTGACGTTGCCTTGCAGCAGGCGCACGGTCAGCGGGGCGTTGGCCGGCACGGTCCATTGCACGAGCGGCAGCAGCAGTCCGGCTGCGATCAGCGCCAGCGCGATCGCGCCAGGCGCGGCGACGCGCGACACACCCGGCTTCGCGCCGTTGCGGCCGGCGTCGCCGTTGGCGTTGCCGCGCGGCTTGCGCGAGCGTAGTAGCGGCAGCAGCGCCTGCACGATCAGCGCAGCCACCAGCGCTAGCATCCAGCCGACGCCGTATACGCCCGCCACCGGTGCGAAACCGGCGAACGGGCCGTCCACTTGAGCGTAACCGCTGGCAAGCCACGGAAAGCCCGTGAACACCGTACCGCGCAACCATTCGCCGATCGCCCATGCGCTCGCGAACGCCAGCGCCCCGTGCCATGTGGGCGAGAACGGTGTGTCGTCCGGGGCTGCGCCATTGCGCGCGTGACCGGCGCAGAACGACCAGACACCGGCCGCCAGCGCCGGATAAACCGCCAGATAGAGCGAGAACAGCACCACGGCCGCGCCGGCGAGCGGCGCCGCCATGCCGCCGTAAAAATGCATGCTGACGTAGAGCCACCACACGCCGGTCACGAAATTGCCGAAGCCGAAGGCGCCGCCCGTCAGCGCGGCACTTTTCCAGCCTGTGGTACGCGTGAGCCAGGCGAAGAAGAACACGAAGATCGCGAGTTCGAGCCAGCCGCCGTGCGGCGTCGGCGCGAACGAAAGCGTGTTGGCCGCGCCGGCGGCCAGCGCGACGAGGTAGTGCCAGCGAGGCAGCGTGCGGCCGCGAACTTGCTCGGCGGCGGAAGCGTTCACGCCGCGGCGCGAACGGGAAGTTATCGGGTCGGCCATTGTTGCGCGGTCGGCGTGAGGGGTTGAGAAGCGGATTGAAAAGCGGGTCGAAAAGCGAGCTAAGCAGCGAGCCAAAAAGCGGACTAAGCAGCGAGCCGAAAAGCGACCTGAAGAAGCGGCGAGAAAACCGGCCGCAACCGGATCAGGTCTGCACGTGCTGCGCTTCGCGCTCGCGCTGGCCGGCGAGCGGATCGCGGCGCACCAGCAGCATGTGAATCTGGCGGGCGTCGCCGCGCAGAATCTCGAAGATCAGATCGTCGAGGCGGACTTTTTCGCCCCGATGCGGCACCCGTCCGAAGTGATGCGTGACCAGTCCGCCGATCGTATCGACTTCGTCGTCTGAATAATGCGTGCCGAAGGCTTCGTTGAACTGTTCGATTTCGGTCAGCGCGCGCACGCGGAAGCGTCCGTCCGGCGAGGCGATGATGTTGCCGCTTTCCTCGTCGAAATCGTATTCGTCTTCAATATCGCCGACGATCTGTTCCAGCACGTCTTCGATCGTGATCAGGCCGGCCACGCCACCGTATTCGTCGACCACCACCGCGAGGTGATTGCGATTCACGCGGAAGTCGTGCAGCAGCACATTCAGACGCTTCGACTCGGGGATGAACACGGCCGGGCGCAGCATGCCGCGCACGTCGAACTCTTCTTCGGCGTAGTAGCGCAGCAGGTCTTTGGCGAGCAGCACGCCGATGATGTTGTCGCGATTGCCTTCGTAGACCGGATAGCGCGAGTGCGCTTTTTCCAGCACGTACGGGATAAATTCGGCGGGATTGTCCGCGATGTTGATCGCGTCCATTTGCGCACGCGGCACCATGATGTCGCGCGCGCTGAGTTCAGAGACCTGGAATACGCCTTCGATCATCGACAGCGAGTCGGCGTCGATCAGGTTGCGTTCGTGCGCGTCCTGCAGAATTTCCAGGAGTTCGGCGCGCGAGTCGGGCTCAGGCGAGATGAAGTCAGTCAGACGCTCGAGGAGTGAGCGCTTTTCCTGCGGTTTGTCGGTATGGCGTCGACTGGGATACGTGTCGTTCATGGTAGTGCGCCCGGCAAGACTGGGCGCGCTGTTGCAGAGCATTAAGGATACACCAGGCACATGGCAGGACCGTGTCCCGCCGGGCTGGGCGATGAGTGAAGCTGGGGTGAAGCGGCTTCGCCGTGAAGGGCGGGCGTGGGTCAATCCTAACTGATTACGCGCGGAAAAGCGTTTCCAGGAAAAAAAGCGCCATTCGTGACGATTATTCCTGGTCGGTCTTGAGGTCCGCTTTGACGTTAGCTTTGACGTCCGCCGTCGCGCCCACTTTCCGGCCCGCCTCGCGGCTTTCCTCGCGGCACCGTTCGAGCAGCGCTTCGAGCGCGCGGTCCGGCATGCCGCTTTCGCGCAGCGCATGCACGGTGCGGCTGACGTAATCGAGCGTAGTACCGTAGCGACCGCTGGCGCAACCGAACACGGTTTTGACGATGTCGTCGTGCAGCTTGCCCGTGTAGCTTGGCACGTCGCGGCGCATCACGAACGCCAGCGCATCGACGCGCCGGCCGTCGGCGAGCACGCACGGCAGCCACGCCGGCCGATACGAGCCCATTGCCATTTCGCGGCGCCAGAGCGCCTCGAGATGCGGCGCCGAGCCTTCGGCCGCCAGCCGGAACGCGATGCCGGTGCACGAGCCGCCGCGATCGAGCGCGAGCACGAGGCCCGGCTGTTCGGGCGTGCCGCGATTGACGCGCGACCAGAGATAGAGTCCGCGATGGTAGCCGTGAACTCGCGATCGGGTTGCTTCGACGGTGGGCAGGCCGGGATTCCAGATCAGCGACCCATAGCCGAACAGCCACAGATCGCTTTTGCGGTCCCAGTCGCGCAGCGTGCAGTCGAGCGATGCGCGCAGTTCCTCGTCTGTCAGCAGCCGCGATTCGCCGAGCACCGGTGGATAGTCCGGGCAGGGCGTTCGGGTGTCGGCTTCAGGGGACGAGGTGCTCACGATGGGCTTTTGTGCGGGTTGGGCGTTGGAGGCGCGTTGGCGATCAGCGCCTACTGGTACGGATCGGGAAACCCGAGCTTGCCGAGGATTTCCGTTTCGATCGCTTCCATTTCCTCGGCTTCTTCCTCGACTTCGTGGTCGTAGCCCTGGGCGTGAAGCGTGCCGTGCACGAGCAGATGCGCGTAGTGCGCGACGAGCGGCTTGCCCTGCTCGGCGGCTTCCTTCTCGACCACCGGGCAGCACAGGATCAGGTCGCCCGTCACCGGATCGTCTTCCGACTCGGCGTAGGCGAAGGTCAGCACGTTGGTCGAATAATCCTTGCCGCGATAGGTGCGGTTCAGCGTGCGGCCTTCTTCGGCGTCGACGAAACGCACGGTCAGTTCACCGTCCGCAAAGAGCGCCGCCTTGATCCAGCCGGCCACGGTGGCGCGCGGCAGCAGCGCCTTGTGTTCCGGCCAGGCCTTGGCAGCGGGGAATTGCAGGTTCAACGTCAGTTTTGGGGCGCGGCTCATGCGGTTTCGTCGTGTTGCGTTTTTTGCGTTCGTTGCGGTTGCGGGCGATTAGCGCGAATCCGCCGGACTGGCGGTTTTCTGCGAATGCGCATCGTACGCCTCCACAATTCGCGCGACCAGCGGATGCCGCACCACGTCCGCACTCGTAAAGCGTGTGAGCGCGATGCCGCGTACGTCGGCGAGCACCTGCTGTGCTTCGATCAGACCGCTCTTGTGGCCGCGCGGCAAGTCGACCTGGGTCGTGTCGCCGGTCACGACCGCTTTCGAACCGAAGCCGATCCGCGTGAGGAACATTTTCATCTGTTCGGGCGTGGTGTTCTGCGCCTCGTCGAGAATGATGAACGCGTGGTTCAGCGTGCGGCCGCGCATGTACGCGAGCGGCGCGATTTCGATCATCTGCCGCTCGAACATCTTGGCGGTTTTGTCGAAGCCGAGCAGGTCGTACAGCGCGTCGTACAAAGGACGCAGATACGGATCGACCTTTTGCGCCAGATCGCCCGGCAGGAAGCCGAGACGCTCGCCCGCTTCCACAGCCGGACGCGTCAGCACGATGCGTTTGACCTGATCGCGCTCCAGCGCGTCCACCGCGCAGGCCACCGCCAGATAGGTCTTGCCGGTGCCGGCCGGGCCGATGCCGAAGGTCACGTCGTGCGAGATGATCTGCTTCAGATACTCGCGCTGCGCCGGCGTGCGGCCGCGCAGATCCGCGCGCCGCGTGTACAGCTTCGGGCCGAGTTCTTCGACGTCGTCGTCCACGGCGTCGGCGGGCTGGTCGAACGGATGATCCGGATTGCCCGGGAAACGCGGGTCTATCGCTTCCGTGCCGTGTCCGTTGCCGTTCGCGCGATGCCGTGCCGGTTGACGCACTTCAACGAGCGCGAGCTGGATGTCGTCGACCGACAGCGGCTTCTGTGAGTTGTCGTAGAACTTTTCGAGCGCGGTGAGTGCGAGTTTCGCGCCGCGTCCACGAATCGTGATGCGGTGGCCGCGGCGTTGCAGCGTCACGTCGAGCGCCTGCTCGATCTGGCGCAGATTTTCGTCGAGCGGGCCGCAGAGGTTGGCGAGCCGCGCGTTGTCTTCACGCGGTGCGGTGAATTCCAGATGCTGCTGAGTGGTCTTCAAGGCGGTGGTTCGATCCTGTCGGTTTCGATACGCGGGTTGCTTCGCGGATTTGCGTCGCGGGTTGGCGTCGCTCAGTGGGTCGTGGCCGGTGCGTCGTCATGCACCAGCACGAGCTCGCCACGGAGCGAATGTGGGTACGCTTTGACGATTTTCACGTCCACCATCTGGCCGATCAGCCGCGAGTGCGACGCGACCGGCGCCGGGAAATTCACCACCCGGTTGTTTTCGGTGCGGCCCGCGAGTTCGTTCGGGTCCTTGCGCGCCGGGCGCTCGACCAGAATGCGCTCGATCTTGCCGACCATCGAATCGCTAATGCGCTGCACGTTTTCCTCGATGGTGGCCTGCAAATGCTGCAGACGCTTGAGCTTCACCTCACGCGGCGTGTCGTCGTGCAGATTCGCGGCCGGCGTGCCGGGGCGCGGGCTGTAGATGAACGAGAAGCTGGTGTCGTACTTCATCTCGTGCACGAGCGCCATCATCTTGTCGAAGTCTTCTTCCGTCTCACCGGGGAAGCCGACGATCATGTCCGTGGAGAGCGACAGGTCGGGGCGGATCGCGCGCAGCTTGCGGATCACCGACTTGTATTCGAGCACCGTGTAGCCGCGCTTCATGGCCATCAGGATGCGGTCCGAGCCGTGCTGCACGGGCAGATGCAGGTGGCTGACGAGCTTCGGCACCTTCGCGTAGGTGTCGATCAGGCGCTGCGTGAATTCTTTCGGATGCGACGTGGTGTAGCGAATCCGTTCGATGCCCGGAATATCCGCGACGTATTCGATCAGCGTGGCGAAGTCGGCGATTTCCAACGAACCGAGCGTGAGACCGGCGCGGTAGGCGTTCACGTTCTGGCCGAGCAGCGTGACTTCGCGCACGCCCTGATCGGCAAGGCCGGCGATTTCGGTCAGCACGTCGTCCAGCGGACGGGACACTTCTTCGCCGCGCGTGTACGGCACGACGCAATAGCTGCAGTACTTGCTGCAGCCTTCCATGATCGACACGAATGCGCTCGGGCCGTCCACACGAGCCGGCGGCAGGTGATCGAACTTTTCGATTTCCGGGAACGTGATGTCCACTTGCGCGCGGCCGCTTTCGCGGCGCTTGTCGATCATTTGCGGCAGACGGTGCAGCGTTTGCGGGCCGAACACCAGATCGACATACGGCGCGCGCGCAACGATCGACGCGCCTTCCTGGCTCGCCACGCAGCCGCCCACGCCGATAATCAGATTCGGATTCGCTTCTTTCAGTTCGCGCACGCGGCCGAGGTCGGAGAAAACTTTTTCCTGGGCCTTTTCGCGCACCGAGCACGTATTGAACAGAATGACGTCCGCGTCTTCCGGCGTGTCGGTCTTGACGAGTCCTTCAGCCGCGCCGAGTACGTCGACCATTTTGTCGGAGTCGTACTCGTTCATCTGGCAGCCAAAGGTCTTTACATAAACTTTCTTGGTCATCGAATTTCGCCGGTCGCAGTGGTTAACCTGGGGGCGTCGTTTAAAAGGTGAAGAGGGGCGAAACGTGCGCGCGGGCCGTGTGGCGGCGCTTTCGGCCACTGGCGGGCGGGTTTCGGGGCACGTTTGCAGCGTAGCTCAATATTATAGCCCTTCGCGCGATGCGGTTTCCGCGGCCGCCTTGCGGCCCGCCGGCTCAGGCGGCAAGCCCAGCAACCCTTCCAGTTCATCCGACACGCGCGCGAAGCGTTCACTCAGGAAGTCGAGCAGCACGCGCACACGCGGCGCCATGAAGCGGTTGCGATGGTAGAGCGCGTGCAGTGGCGCATTCGGATAACGCCATTCCGGCAGCAGGATTTTCAGGCCGTCGGCGCGCAGGTCGGCTTCCACGTCCCACATCGACTTGATCACGATGCCGTAACCGCGCAGCGCCCATTCGCGGGCCACCGCGCCGTCGTTGGTCTCACGGGCGGTTTCGAACGGCACGGTGTAGTGCTGCACCTCGTCGCCGCGCGTGAACCGCCATTCGTTCACCGGCCCGGATGCGGTGCCGAGCACGATGCAGTCGAAATTCGCGAGATCGTGCGGATCCTTCGGTTCGCCCTTGCGTGCGATGTAGTCCGGCGACGCGCACAGCACGCGGCGGTTCGGCGCCAGTTTGCGGGCGACCAGCGAGCTGTCCTGCGGCACGCCGAAGCGGATCGCCAGATCGATATCCTCCTGCACTAGATTCGACAGCGAGTCCGAGAGCGTCAGCGCGAAGGTCACTTCCGGATAGAGCGCGTTGAACTCGTCGAGCCAGTGCATCAGCAGATTGCGGCCGAAGTCCGAGGTGGCCGACACCCGCACCTTGCCGCGCACCACGCCTTGGCCGGCTTGCAGGGCGGCTTCGGCGTCGTCGAGCGATTGCAGCGCCTGACGGCAGCAATTCAGGTACAGGCGGCCTTCGTCGGTGAGTCGGAGTTGACGGGTGGTGCGTTCGAACAGGCGCGCTTTGAGGCCGGCTTCGAGCTTGGCGAGGCGCGCGCTGGCGGCGGCCGGCGTCAGGCCCATCTTGCGGCCCGCCGCCGACAGGCTGCCTTGCTGCGCCGCTTCAACGAACAGGCGAATGTCACCGAGGTTGTCCATGGCAGTTCTTTCAAATCAGATTTGAAAATGCTTCAAATGCTACGCCAATTATCAAATCGACGCGTGTCCTCGACAATCCCAGCATCGAAATCCCTGATGCCGCCCGAACCATGCACCTCGATCACGCGACGATCGTCACCGCCGACCTCGATTCCGCCCGACATCTCTTCGTCGATGTCGCCGGGCTGACCGAGGGCGCGCGTCCGCCGTTTTCGGTCGACGGCTACTGGCTCTATGCAAACGGCAGCCCGCTGATTCATCTGATCGACGCGACGGTGCCTGCCTCGGCCGGCAGGATGGCGCCGCGTATCGATCACATCGCGTTCCGTATGGAGAGCGCCGCCGAATGGCAGGCGCTGCTCGGCCGCTTGCATACCCACGGCGTGGACTATCAAACGGCGCATGTGCCGCAGATGGGCCCGCAGGAAGCTCAGGCGCAACTCTTCGTGGCGCTTGCGCCGGGCGTCGTCGTCGAATTCGTGACGGCGCTGCATCACGCTCAACCTTGAATGCTGGAGTAGAAAAATGCCCATTCCATTACTGGCGCTGGCGATCAGCGCATTCGCGATCGGCACGACCGAATTCGTCATCATGGGCTTGCTGCCCGAGGTCGCGCACGATCTGGCCGTGTCGATTCCATCAGCGGGCTTGCTGGTGAGCGGCTACGCGCTCGGCGTCGCCGTCGGCGCGCCGCTGCTCGCGGTGGTGACCAGCAAGATGCCGCGCAAGCTGGCGTTGCAGTTGCTCATGGGCGTGTTCATCGTCGGCAATACGCTGTGCGCGATCGCGTCCAGCTATTCCGTGCTGATGGTCGCGCGGGTGGTCACTTCGTTCGCGCACGGTTCGTTCTTCGGCATCGGCGCGGTGGTGGCGGCGTCGCTCGTGCCGGCGGAAAAGCGCGCGAGCGCGATTGCACTGATGTTCACCGGCCTGACGCTCGCGAACGTGCTCGGCGTGCCGTTCGGCACGTTCATCGGGCAGGAGTTCGGCTGGCGCGCGGCGTTCTGGATCGTCAGCGCATTCGGCGTGCTGTCGCTCGCGGGCATCACGGCGCTGTTGCCGAATCGTCACGACGCAGGCCCGGTCGGTCTCGGTCATGAAGTGCGCGTACTGAAGGACCCGCAAGTCTGGACCGCGCTCGCGATGACGGTGCTCGGCTTCGGCGGTGTATTTGTCGTGTTCACCTATATCGCGCCGATTCTCGAACAGGTGAGCGGTTTCTCGCCACGCGGCGTCACGCTGATCCTGGTGCTGTTCGGCGTGGGCCTGACAATCGGCAACACGGTCGGCGGCAAGCTGGCGGATCGCGCGCTGATGCCCTCACTGATGGGCATTCTGGTCGCGCTGGCGGTGGTCATGGCGATTTTCGCGCGCACCAGTCATTCGCAAGTGGCCGCGGCGATCACGATTTTCGTGTGGGGTATTGCCGCCTTCGCGACGGTGCCGCCTTTGCAGATGCGCGTGGTCGAGAAGGCCGCTGCGGCGCCGAATCTGGCTTCGACGCTGAACATCGGGGCGTTCAATGTCGGCAATGCGGGCGGCGCGTGGCTCGGCGGGCTCGTGATCAACCATGGCCATTCGCTCGATACCCTGCCGTGGGTAGCGGCGGCGGTCAGCGTGTCGGCGCTGCTGCTCACGTGGCTCGCGGCGCGCATGGACGCGCCGTCCTCGAGCGTGGTGCAGGGCGCGTGAAGGTGTGGATGTGTCAGCCGGCGAGTCGGCGCGTGTGCGCGCCCTTATGAAAAATTCGCACAAGCATTGCGGAAAACGTCCTCCGCAATGCTGATAACAGTGTGAAGATAACTTCGTTGGGCGCGGCGGGACGCGATGCTATCGTGCTTGCACTAACCGCTTGCCCGCCGTCCGGCGGCGCTTCTGGAGGCAATCATGCATTCCCCGCTTGCGCTGGTTCGCGATCCCACGGCTGACACCGATGCGTCGCCGCGTGCCGCAGAACCCTTCGATGCACTGGAACATCTGGTCGGCGTGAATCTCGCCCGCTTGCGCGCCGAACGGCAACTGTCGCTCGACGCTTTGGCCCGCGCGTCCGGCGTGTCGCGCGCGATGCTCGCGCAAATCGAGTCGGCACGCAGCGTGCCGTCCATCAAGGTGCTGTGCAAGGTGGCCGCTGCGTTGAAGGTGTCGGTGGCGGCTTTCTTGCGCCGTCACGCGACTAACGGCTTCGAGCATTTGCCGGCGGAGCGCTCGTCGCGCGTCGTCAGTTCGAATGGGCGCTATTCGGCCCGGCCGCTTTATCCCGACGCCGAGCCGACCGCCGCCGAGTTTCACGAACTGCGTATCGCGCCGTTGCACACCGAGGCCGGCACGCGCCGCGCGCCAGGCACGACGGTGAATCTGGTGGTGAGCGAAGGCACGCTGGAAGTCAGCGTGCACGATCAGCGCCAGTTGCTGGCCACCGGCGACGCGATCGTGTTCGACGCCGACCAGCCGCACAGCCTGCGCAATCCCGGCGACACGGAAGCGCGCGCGTTTCGCGTGACGCTGAAGGCGGAGACGCCGCCGCGCTGGGACGTGCCCGCGCACGGCGAGACCGCGCGCGAGGCCGCGCCGGTTTGATCACGTTTCGCAGACGGGTGAGCCAGGAATTGGGGATTTCCGTCTGATCAGTAGGGTTGCGCTGCATGGGCGGCGCGGCTGTTGTATGCTTTGCCAGCCGGTCGATCCGGTAATCAGTGCGTCTTCAGGGCGGGGTGAAATTCCCCACCGGCGGTATGCCGGCAGCGCGAAAGCGTGAGCCGGTGAGCCCGCGAGCGCCCGCGTCGTCAGTGTGTTTGGACCTGTGCAACTGCGTTGCATGGGACCAGCGTAATCGCCAAAGCGATCACGCTGGTCGACATGGGGTCAGCAGATCTGGTGAGAAGCCAGAGCCGACGGTTAGAGTCCGGATGGAAGAAGATGTGCAGATAGTCATGTTCGTTTCCGTGGCGCCGCTTGCAGGTCCGGGCGGTGCGCGAACGCCGCCTGAAGCGGCGTTCAGCGGCGCGTCTTTGTCTGTTTGCAATGCCCTGAAACGTTTTTCGCCCAACTTTTGCGATGAGCGTTTCAACTATGTCTTTTGCTACTTTTCCTGCTCCGTCGACGATTGCGGATAGCGCATTCCTCGATCTCCCCTTGCTCGACACCGAGCCCGTTCCGCCACGTATCGCCGCCGCCTTGCAAGCCATGCGCGATGGCCGCGCCGTCGTGCTGCAAGACGACCACGACCGCGAGAACGAAGCCGATCTGATCGTCTCCGCCGAGCGTCTGTCCGTCGAAACCATGGCGTTGTTGATTCGCGAGTGCAGCGGCATTGTGTGCCTGTGCCTGCCGGACGAGAAGATCCGCGCGCTCGAATTGCCGCCGATGGCTGTCAACAACGAAAGCCGTCACGGCACCGCGTTCACCGTCTCGATTGAAGCGCGCGACGGCGTGACCACCGGCGTATCCGCACTCGATCGCGTGACGACAATTCGCGCCGCGATCGCCGATACGGCCAAGCCCGCCGATATCGTGCGCCCGGGCCATGTGTTCCCGTTGCGTGCGCAACCCGGCGGCGTGCTCGCCCGTCGCGGCCATACCGAAGGCACGGTGGACCTGGCTATTCTCGCGGGTCTGAAGCCGGCCGGTGTGCTGTGCGAACTGATGAACCCGGACGGCACGATGACGCGCGGCGCGGACGTGGAGCGCTTCGCCGCGCAACACAATCTGCCGATGCTGACCATTGCCGAACTGGTGGAGTTTCGTCAGGCGTTGGCGCAAGCGCGCGAATGCGTGGCTGACGAGGCTTAGTGCGGGAAGGGTGCGCGCGCGTGAGGTGAGGCGCGCACTCGCTCCAGTTCGGACGCAAAAAAGCCGGCTCTTCCAGCCGGCTTTCCATTTGCCGCAAACGGCTACGTTCGTACGTCGCCGCGTACGCCGGCTCGACAGCCGGCTTATCCGATTGCCGCGAACAAACTACGACTGCACGTCGCCGAACTCGCCGCGTACGCCGGCTTCGACCAGCGCGGGCAATTCGTCCATATGCTGCATGATGCGAGTCATACCCATCTTGCGAAGCGCGTCCGCGTAGCCATCGGGAATATGGCTCGCGCCGACGAAGGCGATCGTTTTCATACCCGCCGCACGCGCGGCATTCAAACCCGCCACGCTGTCCTCCACCACCACACACCGTGACGGCTCCACACCCAGCGTCTGTGCGGCGAACAGATAGACGTCGGGATAAGGCTTCGGCCGGGCCACCTGTTCCGCGCTGAAAATGCGTTCACCGAAAATCTGCTGCAAACCCGCGCGCCGTACCGACGCGTTCACGCGCGCCATGCGGCTGTTCGAGACGACGGCGGCCGGCAACGTGACACGTTGCAAGGCATCGCGCACGCCGTTGATCGGGCTGAGCGAGGCTGCAAGCGCAATCTCGACGTTGTGTTCGATGGTGTCGAAAAAATTCGCGGGGAGCGTGATGTCGAACGACTTCTCGATACCTTCGAGAAAACGCGACGTTTGCTGGCCAAAAGCCGTTTTGACGATGGGTTCGAAATCGAGGCCGGGAAACGTGGCGGTCAGCGTTTCGAACATGACGCGGTCAGCGATGATTTCGCTGTCGACGAGCACGCCGTCGCAGTCGCAAATGAGGTGGTCGATCATGGCTGAAAACGGAAAGCGAAGCGCATGGGCAAGGCAATTGCAAGCTTATGCGCGGAGAGTGAAAGCGTCATGATACGTGCTTTGGCGCCGCCTGCGCGGCGCCGCCGTTCTCCGTCACGGCTTCGGAACGTCCTGGGTGGGCGTTCGAGGCGGCTCTTGACTACGCCGTCAGATCAATGCGCGTGCAGATACAGATACAGGCACGCAGCCGCCGCGCCGCCCAGCAACGGACCGCACACCGGAATCCACGCATAGTGCCAATCGCTGTCGCGCTTGCCCGGAATCGGCAGCAGCGCATGCATCAGACGCGGCGACAGGTCGCGCGCGGGGCTCATTGCGTAGCCGGTCGGGCCGCCGAGCGAGATGCCGATGCCGAGGACCAGCAGGCCGACCGGCAGCGCGTCGAGCGCGCCGAGGCCGACTTGAGGCGACGCCAGATACAGCACGCCGAGAATCAGCACGAACGTGGCGATCATTTCGGTGAGCAGGTTATGCGGCACGCTGCGAATCGCCGGCGCGGTGCAGAACACGCCGAGCTTCACGTCGGCATCGCCTTCTTTCGCGAAGTGCTGGCGATACGCGACCCACACGAGCAGCGCGCCAGCCATGCCGCCGAGCATCTGCGCGGCCACATAGCCCGGCACTTTGGCCCACGCGAACTTGCCGGCCAGCGCGAGGCTGACGGTCACGACAGGATTCAGGTGCGCGCCGCTGAACGAAGCGGTGACATAGACGGCAATGAACACGGCCATCGCCCAGCCCATCACGATCACGATCAGGTCCGCGCCTTTGCCTTTGGTCCGCGCGAGCAGCACGTTGGCGACGGCGCCGTCGCCGAGCAGCACCACGAGCGCCGTGCCGATGAATTCTGCAATGTAAGGATGCATCGTTTGGTATCCGAAATATAGTTGTCAGGGAAGCCGCGGGATAAGCGGCTTCTTTATGTCGAGAGGCGAGTGTTAGAAAACCCTGCTCAGGGCGTGTCGGCCCATGCCTTCGCGGCGCGGATCGCGCGCTTCCAGCCGTCGAGGCATTCCTTCACGTCGGCATGCGGCAGCGCGGGGGTGAAGCGGCGGTCGAGCTTCCATTGGCTTTGCAGTTCGTCGACATCCTTCCAGTAGCCGACTGCGAGCCCGGCCAGATAAGCCGCGCCCAATGCGGTCGTTTCCGATACCTTGGGGCGCACGGCGTCGACGCCGAGAATGTCCGCCTGGAATTGCATCAGCAGATTGTTCGCGCAGGCGCCGCCGTCCACTCGCAATTCGCCGATGCGAATGCCGGAGTCGGCTTCCATCGCCTTCAACACGTCGAGCGATTGATAGGCGATCGAGTCGAGCGCGGCGCGTGCGATATGCGCCGACGACGTGCCGCGCGTCACGCCGAACAGCGTGCCGCGAGCGCGTGCGTTCCAGTGCGGCGCGCCGAGACCGGCGAAGGCGGGCACCAGATACACGCCGTCGCAATGCGGCACGCTGCGCGCCAGCGTCTCGATTTCAGCGGCGTTCTTGATGATGCCAAGGCCATCGCGCAGCCATTGCACCACGGCGCCGCCAATGAAGATGCTGCCTTCCAGCGCGTAATTGATCTGATCGCCGATCTGCCAGGCGATCGTGGTGACGAGATTGTTCTTCGATTCGATCGGCTTGTCGCCGGTATTCATCACGAGGAAGCAGCCGGTGCCGTAGGTGTTCTTCACCATGCCCGACTCGGTGCACATCTGGCCGAAGAGGGCAGCGTGCTGGTCGCCGGCGATGCCCGCGAGCGGAATCTTGGAAGCGAACACGGTGGTCTTGGTCGGCCCGTACACTTCCGAGGAAGCGCGCACTTCCGGCAGCATGCTGCGCGGAATGTCGAGCGCTTCGAGCAGATCGTCGTCCCATTTCAGCGAGTGGATGTTGAACAACATGGTGCGCGACGCGTTGGTGACGTCGGTGACGTGCAGGCCGCCCTTGGTGAAATTCCACACGAGCCAGCTATCGACGGTGCCGAATGCAAGGCGCCCCTGTTTGGCCTTTTCGCGCGCGCCTTCTACGTTGTCGAGAATCCAGCGGATCTTGGTCGCCGAGAAATACGAGTCGATCGGCAAGCCGGTTTTCGCGCGGACTTTTTCTTCGAGACCCTGCTCCTTCAACTGGTCGCAGAAGTCGGCAGTGCGGCGGTCCTGCCAAACGATCGCGTTATAGATCGGATGGCCGGTTTCGCGATCCCACACGATGGTGGTCTCGCGCTGATTGGTGATGCCGATCGCGGCGATCGAGGTGCCGTTCATGCCGGCGCGCGTCACGGCTTCAGCGGCGACGCCCGCCTGAGTCGACCAGATTTCCTGCGGATCGTGCTCGACCCAGCCCGGACGCGGGTAGATTTGCTGGAATTCCTTTTGAGCGGTCGACACGATATTGCCGAGCCGGTCGAACAGCATCGCGCGCGAGCTGGTGGTGCCTTGGTCAAGCGCGAGGATGTACTGATCCTGCATTGTCTCTTCTCCATGCGTTTTATGAATCGCCGGACGGGTAGCCGGCGACGGGAACGGCTTGTTGTTTTAAGCGGGCTGCAACACGTGTGACGATGCGGCCCAGCCAGGTCCAGCCGAGAGGTGAAGCGATCCGGTTCCTTCGGATGCAGCGGTGCGCTGCGTAGCGATATCTGACTATGCGCTCTGTCGCGCGGATTCGCGGGCGAACCATGTATCGATATCGCGTGTGATCGAATCGAGCGTGCCCGGTTCGACATGCAAGCCGAGTTTCGAACGGCGCCACAGCACGTCCTGCGCGCTGCGCGCCCATTCGGTGTCGCGCAGATAAGTCAGTTCCGCTTCGTACAGGCCGGGCGCGAAAGCGCGGCCGAGATCGGCCACAGAGCGCGCGTTGCCGATGACATGCTTGGCACGTGTGCCGTAGGCGCGGGCAAGGCGGTGCGCCAGATCGGCCGGCAGCCACGCATGCTGCTGCTTGAATTCGCTGAGAAAGCGCTCGAAGTTGGCGTTCGGCATATCGCCGCCGGGCAACGGCGCACCGGCCGTCCATGACGACGCGCCGTTTTGCAGCGCTTGCGCGAGTTTGTCGACGGCTTCTTCCGCCAGTTTGCGGAAGGTCGTGATCTTGCCGCCGAACACCGACAGCAACGGCGCTTCACCGGCAGGCGCGTCGAGTTCGAGCGAGTAGTCGCGCGTGACCGCCGACGGGTTGTCCGCGCCTTCCTCCTCGAGCAGCGGACGCACGCCCGAATAGGTCCAGCGCACGTCGGCGGGCGAGATCTTCTGCTTGAAATAGCGGTTGATCGAGTCGCACAGGTACTGCGTTTCTTCCGCGTTGATCGCCACTTTCGACGGGTCGTCGCGATACTCGAGATCCGTCGTGCCGATCAGCGTGTAATCGTGTTCGTAGGGAATCGCGAAGATGATGCGCTTGTCCGGATTCTGGAAGATATACGCGTGATCGTGCTCGAACAGCCGCCGCGTGACGATGTGACTGCCTTTCACGAGCCGCACGCTGTGCGATGCCGCGCGGCCGAGCGCGCCTTGCAGCAGTTCGCCGACCCACGGGCCCGCGGCGTTCGCAATCGATGCGGCGCGCACGTCCAGAATCGTGCCGTCGTCGCGCTTGAGCTGGGCGCGCCATTCGCCGCCGGCGCGCACGGCGCTCAGCAGTTTCGTGCGCGTGAGGATTTTCGCGCCGCGCTCTTTGGCGTCCAGTGCGTTCAATACGACCAGACGCGCGTCGTTGACCCAGCCGTCCGAGTACACAAAGCCGCGCTTGATCGAATCGACCAGCGGCACGCCCGCCGGATGGTTGCGCATCACAATGCCGCGCGAACCCGGCAGCAGTTCGCGTTTGGCGAGATGGTCGTACAGGAAAAGACCGGCGCGGATCAGCCAGGCCGGGCGCAGATCGGGCATGTGCGGCATCACGAAGCGCAGCGGCCACATGATGTGCGGCGCGGCGCGCAAGAGCGTTTCACGCTCCTGCAGGGCTTTGCGCACCAGCCCGAACTCGCGGTATTCCAGATAGCGCAGGCCGCCGTGAATCAGCTTGGTACTGGCCGACGACGTGTGCGCCGCCAGGTCGTCCTGTTCGCACAGCAGCACCGACAGGCCGCGGCCCGCCGCATCGCGAGCGATGCCGGCGCCGTTGATCCCACCGCCCACGACGAGCAAATCGTATCTTGAGCCTTGCGTCACCTGCTGTGTCCCCTGCGCTGTGTATCTGAGATATGAAAAGCCGTTTAGAAAATCTATCGAATCGATAGTGTTCGTTTTCGAACTTTAATGAACATATTCGAAAAAGTAAAGTTCGGATCGTTTGGCTGACCCTCTAACCGGCGTGCGGGTAGTGGCGCAACGCGCGGCCACGGACGATACTCTCGGCAGCAGCCATTTCGAGGTGAATTCATGCGTGGACTTTTGATGATCGGCGCCGCAGCGCTTCTCGCGGGATGCGTCAGCTCGCCGAGCCTGACGGGAACAATGGGCGCACCGTCGTTCGTGTCGTTGCAACAGATGTGCAGTGCCCAGACGGTCGACTACGGCAACGACGCGCAAGGCGTCTACGCGGCCATGTTCGACGCTTATGTGGCGAACCGGCATGGCAAGTTGTCGAAGGACGATTTCTGCGCGTTCCAGACGTCGATCGCGCAGCGTTACACGAGCCAGGGCACGAGCGCCGATCCGCAAGTACGCAATCAGTGGGTGACGTTCTTCATCGACCAGCGGGCCAGGGCGTTGAGCTGGCGCGCGGCCGTCGATCCGACTTTGCGCAACGGCTGAGATTCAAGCGGGGGCTGTGTTCCACAACGTTTGCTGCCGGTGGCTGAACGGATGCAAGTGTGGTTTGCGCTAGCCGCGCTGCGGCTGCGCGCCGCGCCATAACATGCGGCGAATCTGAGCGAATACGGCTTCGCGCGTCGGCGTATCGTGGACGGCCGGTTGCTGCGCCTGAGGCAGCGGCAACTGATTGGCTAGCGTCAGCATGGTGAAGCCATGCAGACTCGCCCAGTAGGCGTAGCCGATCAACTGGGGATCGCCCTCCAGAATGCCCGCGGCCACGAGCCGCTCGAAGTGTGCGCGGAGCATGCGCCACGCGCGCTGCGAGGCGGCGGCGAGTTCCGGGTAGACGCTGTCCCGTTGAGTCAAATCAAACATTAAACGGTAGGCATGCGGTTCGTCGAGTGCGAAAGCGACGTAGGCTTCGCTCACCAAAGAATGATCCGTTTCCGGGGCGGCTTTGGCTGCCGCTTCGAGGCGCGTCGCGAAGCGATTGAAGGCGGCCGCGCGGACCATCGCGAGAATCTCGTCCTTGTCGCGGAAGTAGCGATAGGGCGTCATGGCGCTGCACCCCAACTCCTTGGCCAGTTCGCGCATCGTCACGCCCTCCGCGCCGCGCGTGGCGAACGCGTCCTCGGCCACGCGCCGCATGGCCTCGCGAAATTGCTGGATGTCGTCGGGGGAAAGCGTTTTGGGCATGCGCGAAGGCAGAAGGTCCGTCGCGTCAATTTACTGCGTAAATGAGTTGGGCACAATAAAGCGGACACGGGACGGCGTCCTGCTTTTCGCACGAATGGTGTCCGGGCCATCTCATCGCACCGCATGCACGCGCTGCTTGCCCGCGTCACCGCGCCGGACATCGACTGACAGTCCGGCGGTGAGACGCGGTAAAACCCGTTAAATCGCGGTAAGACCCGGAAAACTAGGAAAGTCGCTTGATGGCCCGCAATGCGCTATCGCCCGTTTCAGTCACGCGCCATTGTTCGTTGCCCGACGCGAGCCGTTCGAGTTGCACGAGCTGGCGTTCCAGCAGTGCGTCGAGTTCTTCTCGCTCCATGTCGACTTGATTGGGAGCGTCCTTGACGAGCAACAACGTGGCGAATTCATGCGGACTCAGCATCGTTCTCTCCATGTCAAGCAAACGCGGACGGCCTTGCCGGCAACTGGCTCAAACCAGTGAAGTCCGCAAAGAATCAGGCGGGAGGTACGGCTAACACGACAGTTTCACGCAACCGGCGCTACGCGGAACGCGCAATGCACGCTGGGGAACTGGAGTGTAGTCAACCGCACGTTAAACACCAAATCGGCCCCAGTAAATTTTCCCTTTGACAATTGGGCGTGTCAGCGGCGGTTGGGGGTCGCAGCCAGATTCTTGATTTCACTCGAAGTTTCCCGTGCGCTGCAACATGGCGGAGAACGCCTGGAATTATTCGGCGACATACACCTGGCAGTTGGCGGCGGTGAGCGTCTCGGTCATCTCGGCAGGCGGCGCCATGTCCGTGAACAACGCGTCGATCTGATCCAGATGGCCTTGACGGACCAGCGCGGGCCGGCCGAATTTCGAGTTGTCGGCGGCGAGGAAAACGGTGCGCGCATGCTGGATGATCGCCTCGGCCACGCGCACTTCGCGCGTATCGAAATCGCGCAGCGTACCGTCGGGTTCGATGCTCGAGGTGCCGATGATCGCGAAGTCCACCTTGAACTGCCGGATGAAATCGATCGCCAGTTCGCCGACGATCCCTTTGTCCCACGGCCGCACGATGCCGCCCGTCACCAGCACCTCGCAATCCGGATAGCCGCTCATCATGCTGGCGACGTTCAGGTTGTTGGTGATCACGCGCAGGCCGCGGTGGCGGTTGAGCGCGCGCGCTACTTCTTCGGTGGTGGTGCCGAGGTTGATGAAAAGCGACGCCTGGTCGGGAATGTGAGTGGCCACTAGCGCCGCGATGCGCCGCTTCTCTTCATGGAACATGCGCTGACGCGCGGTGTAGGAGACGTTCTCGGAACTGGTCGGCAGGCTGGCGCCGCCGTGATAGCGGCGCAGCAGGTTCATGTCGGCGAGCCAGTTGACGTCGCGGCGGATCGTCTGCGGCGTCACGTCGAAGTGGGCCGCGAGGTCGTCCACGGTCACGAAGCCGTCGCGTTGCACCCACTCCAGCAGTTCCTGTTGCCGGGCGTTGAGAGTCAGGCGGGGGTCTCGGGTCATGTGTCTCGGTTCGTGGGATTTTTGTCTGCGTGACCCGCCGCCGGCGCGTGAGGCTTGGCCAGTAAGCGGGTAATGCGTGAACGGGGTGAGCGTATTGTAAGACCATCGCGCGCCTTGTCTGCCAACACGTGCGACATGCATAAGATGTGAGACGACGGTGCGGCGGCCAGCGAGACGCATTCAGGTTGTTTACGCATTTATTCAGTTCATAAATGAATTTGTTTTTTGGGTCGGATCACGATGCAATCCCGGGTTCTTCGTTTGATTCGTGCTTCGCCGGCGTTTTCCTGATTCGCCCCGTTTCCGATGGTTCCGCGTTCCGCAAGCCGGGCCGCGCTTTCAAGAGTGTTCGACATGACTGGCTTCAACTGGCAAAACCCTTATCCGACGCCGCGTCTTCCTGTATTCGCGCGCAACATCGTTTCGACTTCGCATCCGCTCGCGGCGCAAGCCGGGCTGCGCATGCTCTGGAAGGGCGGCAATGCCGTCGATGCGGCCATTGCGGCAGCGGCCGCTATCACCGTGGTCGAGCCGGTATCGTGCGGTTTGGGCGGCGATGCCTTCGCCCTGGTGTGGGACGGCAAGAAGCTGCATGGGCTGAACGCGTCGGGCGTGTCGCCGGCGGCATGGAATGTCGACTACTTCAAGCGCAAGTACGGCGAGGAAAACGGTCTTGCGAAGCAGCCCACGCGTGGCTGGGGCGCGGTGACGGTGCCTGGCGTGATCGCCGGCTGGGAAGCGCTGCATCAGAAATTCGGCACGCTGCCGTTCGCCGACCTGATGGAGCCGGCCATCGAGATCGCCGAGCGCGGTCATGCGGTGGCAAGCATCGTCGCCTACAAATGGGCGGCGGCCGTGCCGGAACTGAAGGACCTGCCGGGCTTCGCGCAAACCTTCATGCCGCGCGGCCGCGCGCCCGAAGTGAGTGAGCTGGTACGCTTTCCCGGCCACGCAAAGACGCTGCGCAAGCTTGCCGAGCAAGGCCCGCGCGCGTACTACGAGGGCGAGATCGCCGAGCAGATCGCCGCGTTTGCGCGCGAAGGCGGCGGCGCGCTGACCACCGACGATCTGCGCAACTACAAAGCGGATTGGGTCGAGCCGATCGGCAAGGACTATCGCGGTTACACGGTGCACGAGATTCCGCCGAACGGGCAGGGCATTGCGGCGCTGATCGCGCTGGGCATCCTCGAAAAATTCGATGTGAAGGAACTGGCGGTCGACAACGTCGAGTCGCAGCACTTGCAGATCGAAGCCATGAAGCTCGCGTTCGCCGATGTCTATCGCTACGTGGCCGATCCGCGTTCGATGGAAGTCACGCCCGAGCAGATGCTCGACGACGCGTACCTGACCTCGCGCGCCAAGCTGATCGATCACAAGCGCGCCACACAGTTCGACTTCGGCATGCCGAAGGCAGGCGGCACGATCTACATGTCGGTGGCGGACGAGCGCGGCATGATGGTCAGCTTCATCCAGTCGAACTACATGGGCTTCGGCTCGGGCATCGTGGTGCCGGACAGCGGCATCGCCATGCAGAACCGCGGTTGCGGTTTTTCGATGGACCCGAAGTCGCCGAACGTGGTGGAAGGCGGCAAGCGTCCGTTCCACACGATCATCCCGTCGTTCCTCACGCAGCAGGTGAACGGCCAGCAGGAAGCGGTGATGAGCTTCGGCGTGATGGGCGGCGACATGCAGCCGCAAGGTCATCTGCAATCCGTCGTGCGGATGCTCGACTACGGTCAGCAGCCGCAGGCCGCGTGCGACGCGCCGCGCTGGAAGGTCAATCGCGACTTCACGATCGACATCGAGTCGACGCTCGATCCGAAGACCGCCGAGGCCTTGCAGAAGCGCGGCCACGTCATCAAATCGGTGGACGATCCGTACATGGACTTCGGCTCCGGCCAGTACATCTGGAAGCTCGATCGCAACGATCCGGAGCGCGGCTATGTGGCGGCGAGCGACAGCCGCCGTGACGGGCTGGCCGCCGGGTTCTGAAAGCATCCACGCGCGCGGCGGCCGCCCATCGAGTCGGCCGCTTCGCTACGCGCGCAGCCACGCACGCGCGGCATCGTGCACGGAGTCGGCGGCGCGCGTGACCGACTGCCATTTCACGGCATCGCAACAATCAGAATTGCCGGACGCCAACGGCGCTTCCGGTACACCCGGCATCGGGCATCAGACCTCAGACAGGCAGGAGACTTCATGCAGACCCCCGCGTCGCCCACGGCGACAACTTCCGCTCATTCTCGATCGGCACCGCTTTCCAAAGCGATGGTGCGGCGGATCGTGTTTTCGTCGTCGGTCGGCAATGCACTCGAGTGGTTCGACTTTCTGGTCTACGGCTACTTCGCGACCATCATCGCCAAACAGTTTTTCCCGATGCAGGACGAGTGGCTCTCCACGCTGCTCGCCATCGCCACCTTCGGCATCTCGTTCCTCATGCGGCCACTGGGCGCGGTGGTGCTGGGCATCTACGGCGACCGCAAGGGACGCAAGGCCGCGCTGACGCTCGCCATCGCGCTGATGATGGTCGGCACCTTCACGATGGCCGTGATGCCGCCGTACGCGTCGATCGGCATTGCGGCGCCGATCCTGATTCTGCTCGCGCGGCTCGTGCAAGGCTTCGCGGTGGGCGGCGAGTTCGGCAGTGCGACGGCCTTCATGGTCGAACATAGCGCGTCGCGCCGCGGCTATTACGCCAGCTGGCAGTTCGCGAGCCAGGGGCTCGCCGCGATCACCGCTGCCGCGTTCGGCTCGCTGCTGACCGCGTGGCTGCCGCCCGAGCAACTGAATAACTGGGGCTGGCGCATTCCGTTCGTGTTCGGTTTGCTGGTCGGCCCGGTGGGCTATTACATCCGTTCGCACCTCGACGAGACGCCCGAGTTCCTGGCGCTGCGCGCCGCGCGTGAGGCGAGCGGCACTCGCGCGGCGGCGAGCGAAGAGAAGGACGCGTCGTTCGCCAGCCAGTGGGTCAACCTGCTGCTTGCCGTTGGCATCGTCGCGCAATCCACGGTGGGCGTGTACGTGCTGCAACTCTACATGCCGATGTACGCCGTCAAGCAATTGCATATGCCGGCGGCGGCATCGTTCGGCGTGGTGGTGCTCAATGGCGGCCTGCAGTTTCTGCTTTCGCCGGTGATGGGTGCGTTGTCCGATCGCATTGGCCGGATTCGCATCATGCTAACCACGTCGATCCTGATGGGGGCGCTGATCTATCCGATGTTCGCGCTGTTGCAGACTCATCCGACCATCGGTTGGCTGCTGCTGTTGCAGGGCACGGCGGGTATTTTCAAGGCCGCCTATTCCGGGCCGATGCCCGCCTTGATGTCCGAGATCTTTCCAACGCAGGTGCGCTCGACCGGTCTTTCAATCGCTTACAGCATCGGCGTGACGATCTTCGGCGGCTTCGCACCGACGATCGTCGAAACGTTCATTCACCTGACCGGCGACAAACTTGCGCCCAGCTACTACGTGCTGATTGCCGCGGTGCTGTCTGGCCTCTCGCTCATCGTCGTGGCCTGGCGCGTGCGCCGCGTCCGTGTGCCTCAAGGTGTACAGCCTGCCTGAGCGGCCAGGGCCGGTTGCTTCGAATCGGCACATCGCCCGGTCCTGCCAGTCCTCATCGACGATGATCGTCGCAGACTTAAGCCAGCTCTTCGAGCTGGCTTTTTTTCTGCCTCGCGCGCCGCGCTTTTATCCGACCGAATGTTTTGACTACCCGAAATTGGAACTGCCGCGTCTCGGCATGGTCTGTGCTGGGTTATCTGCAGAGTTGCGAAACACCGGCTAAGATGCAAGATACAAGGGGTTAACTCTAATCAAGGCGCTGTATCTGACACGGCGGACCGCTCGGGCGAGAGCGGGCTGTTTCGAGCATGCTCCACGAGTCGATACAGTTTTCGGAGCAAGACACGATGCACACAGAGCTGAACCATGTCATGCCTTGGCGGATCGAGGATATCGACCTCACCCGCATTGATCGGCAAAAGGCCGTCGCTAACGAAGATTTGCTGCTGCTGCTGTGCGCGTCTTCGTTTATTGAAAGCGGCTCCGATCTTTACACCAGCAATCTGAGTACGTTCTTTAACGGCGATCCTGAAGTCTCGGCCTGGCTCAACCAGGAGTGGGAGCCGGAAGAGTTGCAGCATGGCCGCGCGCTCAAGACGTATATCGCTTACGTGTGGCCGGAGTTCGACTGGGACACGGCATTTCGCAATTTCATGGAAGAGTACTCGCTGACCTGTTCGGTGGAGGACTTCGAGAAGACCCGCGCGCTCGAAATGGTCGCGCGCTGCGTGGTGGAGACCGGCACGGCTACGCTGTATCGCGCGATCGGCGAGTGCTCGGACGAGCCGGTGCTCAAGCAGATCACCGACAACATCCGCACCGACGAAGTCCGTCACTACAAGCACTTTTTCAAGTACTTCAAGAAGTACAACAGGATCGAAGGCAACGGCCGTCTCGCAGTGCTGGGCGCGCTGATGCGTCGCGTAATGGAGATCAAGAACGAAGACTCGGAGATCGCTTTGCGGCATGTCTTCGCGGTTCGTTATCCGGAACGCGTGCATGACTCGGCCTATAACCGCGAACGCGCGGCGCGTATCAATGCGCTGGTGCGGCGTAACCTGTCGGCGGATATGTGCGTGAAGATGCTGCTCAAGCCGCTCGATCTGCCGGCGAGGATTCAGCCGGGCGTGCATTACCCACTCGCCAAGATCACGCAGCACGTTTTTTTCCGCTGACCGCGCGGATCGGCCTGCCGTCGGCCTGCGTCGACGGCTCGCTTTGAAAATGGCCCGCTCGTGCGGGCCATTTGTTTTTCAAGGCATGATGCGTGATTGGCCACTTCCAACCGGATCGACATGATGAGCGATTCCCCCGCCTCCGAACGCCCGCTTGAACACAACGTGTTCGATGAATGGCCCGACGCCGTGCGCGCGTTGTTCGACGGTTCGTCGCTTGCGAGTAAGACGGGTTTTACCGCGTCGCTGCTGAGCGTCGATACGAATGGCCATGTGCGCACGTCGCTGCTTGGCGTCGGCGAGTTGTATGCGCCTGATTCGCGCACGCTATGCATCGCGTTGTGGCCGCAAGCGAGGGCGACGCGCGCCATTACGCAAAGCGGCCGGGCGGCACTGACCTTTGTTTGCGACGAAGCGTTTTGTCAAGTGCAGCTGCTGATGACGCCGCTAGCGAGTGTTGCCGGCGATGCCAGCGGGCTCGTCTATCTGCACGGTTCGATTGACACGGCTGAGGCGCAAAGCGTTCGTTATGCGCGCCTGACTAGCGGCATTACGTTCGCCCTGGAAGGGGAGGGAAAGGCGGTGCTCGACCGATGGGAGCGGCAGATCGAACACCTGAAGCAAGCAGCGGCTGCTGCTGGCCGCTAGTCGTTGTTTGCGAGAAAGCGGCGGCCGATGTGGCCGCCGCTTGGAGGCTTAGCGCAGGGGCTTAGCGCAGGGGCTTAGCGCAGGGGCTTAGCGCAGGGGCTCAACGCAGGGGCTCAACGCAAAACCTCAACGCAAAACCTCAACGCCCGCGCTGGCCGCTGCGCGTGGGCTGGCCACCGCGCGGCGCGTCGTTGCGCGGCTTCGCGCCACCCAGCAACGCGCCCGGATTGCCGCCTTGCGGCTTCGCACCCTGCGGCTTACGCGGCGCATGCTGAGCGGCACTGCCTTCATGCGCGACGGCACGGGGCCGATCGTCGTGGCGCTGACCGTCACGACGCGCCTGGCCGCCGTTGCCGGTCGGCTTCGCACCCTGAGGCTTCGGTTGCTGCTGACCGTTCGCCGGGCGTTGACTCGAGCGTTGTGCCGGTTTCGCAGAACCGCCGCCATCGCGCCGTGCGTCGTCGCGCTTCGGTGCGCCTTGACCCTGACGCGGCGAGCGACCACCACCGCCACCACCACCCTGGCCGCGGCGCAGGATCGGCTCCGGCTTCGCGGTCGGGTCCGGCTCGAAGCCGGCGATCACTTCCTGCGGCACCGGACGCTTGATCAGCTTCTCGATGTCCTTCAGCAATTGCAGTTCGTCGACGCACACCAGCGAAACCGCTTCGCCCGTCGCGCCTGCGCGGCCCGTACGGCCGATGCGGTGCACGTAGTCTTCCGGCACATTCGGCAGATCGTAGTTGACCACGTGCGGCAATTGATCGATATCGATGCCGCGCGCGGCGATGTCGGTCGCCACCAGCACCTGCAGCGTACCGTCCTTGAACTCGGCGAGCGCGCGTGTACGGGCCGACTGGCTCTTGTTGCCGTGAATCGCCAGCGAGTTGATGCCGTCCTTCGTCAACTGTTCAGCAAGGCGGTTGGCGCCGTGCTTGGTGCGCGTGAACACCAGCACCTGGAACCAGTTGTGCTGTTTGATCAGATGCGTGAGCAGTTCGCGCTTCTTGTCGCGATCCACCGGGTGAATCTTCTGCGCGACCGTTTCCGCCGTCGTATTGCGGCGCGCGACTTCGATCAACGCCGGCGAGTCGAGCAGATTGTCAGCGAGCGTCTTGATCTCGTCGGAGAAGGTGGCCGAGAACAGCAGGTTCTGACGCTTCGGCGGCAGCTTGGCGAGCACGCGCTTGATGTCATGGATGAAGCCCATATCGAGCATGCGGTCGGCTTCGTCGAGCACGAGAATCTCGAGATGCGACAGGTCGATGGTCTTCTGCTGCATGTGGTCGAGCAAACGGCCCGGCGTCGCGACGACGATGTCCACGCCGCTCCTCAACGCGCCGATCTGCGGATTGATGCCAACGCCGCCGAACATCACGGTCGACTTCAGCTTCAGATACTTGCCGTAGGCGCGCACGCTTTCTTCGACCTGTGCGGCCAGCTCACGCGTGGGCGTGAGGATCAGCGCGCGCACCGCGCGCTTGCCCGAGCCGGTTGCAACGGCGGGCATGGAGTTCAGACGCTGCAGAATAGGCAACGTGAAGCCGGCGGTCTTGCCGGTGCCGGTTTGCGCGCCGGCCAGCAGGTCGCCGCCATTGAGCACGGCGGGAATCGCTTGCGTCTGGATCGGAGTCGGCGTGGTGTAGCCAAGTTCGTGGACAGCGCGGACCAACGGTTCGGACAAGCCGAGAGAATCAAAAGACATAAAAGCTCTTTGCAATGCAGTTTCGCGAACGGCACACATGGGCCCAGGCAGGCATCAACGCGGCATGAACACACCCACATGGCATGTTCGAGGCCCGAAGCCCAGTTCCCGGTCGCAGAGAAATCGGCGGCACGCGGGAAGCGCGTGCCGAATGCTTCAACGCGCTATGCAGACACGTTGACTGGCCTTAAGTTGCATTTCGCCGCCGTGGGATGTCACGCGACGTAGCGCGCAACACTGACGAATTGACACAGACTGCCCGCCAGTACGAACAGGTGCCAGATACCATGTCCGTGCCGGATGCGCTCGTCGTTGATGAAGAAGTAGATGCCGGCGCTGTAGATGATCCCGCCGGCCACGAGCCAGGCGGTACCCGCTGCCGGTAAGGCATGCACCAGCGGGCGGACGGCAACGAGCGCGAGCCATCCCATCAACACATACAGCACCATCGAAACGCTGCGGGTGCGTCGCCCGAGCGTCAGTTCCTGCACGATGCCAAGGGCGGCAAGCCCCCAGCTTACGCCGAATAGCGACCAGCCCCACGGTCCGCGCAATGTGACTAGCGTGAACGGAGTGTAACTGCCGGCGATCAGCAGGTAGATCGCCGAATGGTCGCACTTCTGAAGAACCGCTTTCACGCGCGGACTGCGCACGCTGTGATAAAGCGTGGAGATAGCATACAGCACGAACAGCATCGCGCCGTAGACGCTGAAGCTGACCACCTTGTATGCGTCGCCGTCGAGTGCGCCCATCGTGACGAGCGTTGCAAGACCCGCCACCGACAGCACGGCGCCGACGAGGTGGGTAATGCTGTTGAAACGCTCACCGACATGCACGACTCTTTCCTCCTGCGCGGTTCATAAGGACCAGAACGTCCACATGATACCGGTCCTGAAAAAACGAAGGGCGCGGCCGCGAATTTCGCTGGTCGCGCCCCGGGTGCGACGAACGCTGCTTAGTCGAGCGGCGCCGAGCGCAGATCGGACACTTGCTGCGGCGACACGGCCGTACCGTGGTTGCCCCACGACATACGGATGTACGTCACAACGGCTGCCACTTCCTGATTCGACAACGCTTGCGCGAACGGCGGCATGCCGTACGGATGGGGGTTGGCGTCCGTGCTCGGCGGGTAACCGCCGTTCAGCACCATGCGGATCGGGTTGACCGCCGAAGGCATCTGGATCGACTGGTTGTTCGCGAGCGGCGGGAAGGCCGGCGGCATGCCGAGGCCATTTTCCGCGTGGCACTTCGCGCAGTTGTCAGCGTAGATCTTCTGGCCTTGCTTCAACAGTTCGCCGCCGAACTTCTCCGACGTTTCGAGCTGCAGCGGTTCCGGTGCTTCGCTCTTTTGCGGAATCGTCTTCAGGTACGTGGCCATCGCGTTGATGTCCTCGTCCGACATGTACTGCAGGCTGTTGTGAACCACTTCAGCCATCGGGCCGAACACCGCACCGCGGTTCGACACGCCGGTCTTGAGCAGATCGGCGATGTCTTTGGTTTCCCAGTCACCGAGGCCGGCTTCCTTGTTCGACGTGAGCGACGGCGCATACCAGTTCTGCAGCGGGATCAGGCCGCCGGCGAATGCCGCCGAATTGACCGGGCCGCCCATGGCGTTGATCGACGTATGGCACATGCCGCAATGGCCGAGGCCTTCGATCAGGTAGGCGCCACGGTTCCATTCGACCGACTTGGTCGGATCCGGCTTGTACTCGCCTTCACGGAAGAACAACGTACGCCAGCCGATCAGCATGTTGCGCTGGTTGAACGGGAATTTCAGTTCGTGCGGACGGCTCGCCACGTTGACCGGCGTGACCGAACGCAGGTACGCGTAGATCGCGTCCGAGTCGGCGCGCGTGACCTTCGTGTAGCTCGTGAACGGGAAGCCCGGATACAGCAGGCTGCCGTCTTTCGAACGGCCGGTGTGCATGGCGCGGTAGAAGTCGTCCTGCGTCCACTTGCCGATACCGTACTGGTCGTCAGGCGTGATGTTCGGCGTGAACATCGTGCCGAACGGCGTAGCCATGGGCAGGCCGCCGGCGAATTGCTTGCCGCCGCGCACCGTGTGGCAGGCGATACAGTCGCCGGCGCGGGCGAGGTACTCGCCCTTCTTGATCAGCGCGGCCTGGTCGGCGGGCGTTGCCGCCATGGCCGTGCCGTTATGCAGGTTGTCGCCGCCCGACCACAGGACGGGAACGAGTGCGGCAGCCGCAACGACGACGACTGCCGAGAGGGCGAACAAAGACTTGCGTTTCATTTGAGTGTCTCTCCCGGTGCCTTATTGCGGTTCGCTGCCGCAGGCAAGCGGAGTCTTCATCGAGCGGGCCGGAGCCGGCACGGGGTTTTGTGGAGCCTGTTGCGTGGAAAGCCATGCGGCAACGGCGTTCACGTCTTCGTCAGTCAGGCGCGTGGCGATGGTGTGCATGCAATCAGGCGCAATGGCGTGACGCGAGCCCGAGCGCCATGCGCCCAGCTGCGCGCTGATGTAGTCGGAGTGCAGGCCGACCAGACCCGGAATAGCGGGTTGCATACCGGTCAACGTCTTGCCGTGGCAGGCCGCGCAAGCCGGAATCTGCTTCGAGGCGTCGCCGTTCAGCACGATCTGCTGGCCGCGCGCGAGCGTGCTCGACGACACCGTCGGCTTGGCCGGCGGCGGATACGGCGGACGCTGCTGCGAGAAGTACGTGGCGATCTGATGAAGGTAGTCGTCCGAGAGATACGTGACGAGGTAGTTCATGGGCGGGTACTTGCGGCGCCCTTCGCGGAAGTTCTGCAACTGGTTGTACAGATAGTCGGCCGGCTTGCCCGCGAGGCGTGGGAAGTAGTCGTTGTCGGTACCTTGGCCGTGAGTGCCGTGGCAGGCCGTGCAGCCTTGCACGCGCGCTTCCATCGTGTCGGGGGCCTTCGGTTGAGTCTGCGCTTTCGCAGCGCTATAGACACCCGCGGAGCCGATCAGCAGAAGGGCGAGCAGCGGGCGGAAAATGCGTCTTGAAGACACGCGTAACTCCATCAAAATCGGGGACCTGACCGAACTTCGAGCGGCTCGGTGTGAAGGGCAGCCGGCGCTGCGGCGACGCAGCATTCTATCATCGAAGGGTGATGGTGACTATTTGAGTCATTAGAGAAGGTTCCGGCTGTCACCACCATGCGACAGTTTGACGCGCAGGGCTCTTCGGACTACCTGTCGATCATCTCAATTTTGCCTGAGCAATCAAGGGGACAAGCGGCTAACGCGGGCGATCTATCCACAAAGCGGGTTGAACCGACGCCCGCGCGAACCATCGAAGCGTACACTTCCGGGCGCGCCGGCCCTATCCGGTCTGGATGCGCCCGGGTTGACGCCCACCGTTCTCCTGATGATCCGCTATCGGCCATACATGAAGCTACTCCATTTTTCCCGTCCGGCGCTACGAGCGTCGATGCTCGGCGTCGCGGCGCTGGTTGCGGCGTCCACCGCATTCGCCCATGCGCACCTGGCATCGAGCGTACCGGCGGCAAACGCCGAAGTCGTTGCGCCCACCGAAGTGACGATCCGTTTCACCGAGCCGCTCGAGCCGGCATTCAGCAAGATCGCCCTTGCCGACGCGAGCGGTAACGCGGCCGCGCAGGTTTCGTCGCAAGTCGACGGGAGCGACGCCAAGGTCATGCGTCTGCCGCTGCCGCAGTTGAGCGCCGGCCGCTATGCGGTGCATTGGACGGCGGTAGCCACAGACGGCCACCGTACCCAGGGCAACTTTACGTTCATCGTCAAATGAGCATCGACGCACTCTGGATCGGGCAGGTCGCCATGGCCGCGCTCATGAACGTTGCGTTCGCGTTTGCCGTCGGTTCGGCGTTGCTCGGCGCGTGGCTCGCGAAGGACGCCCAGCAGAAGGTCTCGCCCGCGCGCCTCGCCTGGTTGCGCGCGCAACGCTCGATGCTGACCGCCACGGTCGTGCTGGTGCTTGCGGATCTCGGCTGGCTCCTGTATCAGGCGGCATCGATGAGCGGCGTCGGCTTGCCGGCCGCGCTCGGCGTGGTGCCGACCGTGCTCATGCAAACCCACGTCGGCTATGGCTGGAGCCTTGCGTTTGCCGGCGCGCTGGTGCTGCTCGGCACGGCCATGACCAGTCATACCGGCATGCTGCGCAACGCGCTGCTGTGGCTGGCCGTGATCGCGGTGGCCGCGGGCAAGGCGTCGCTCGGGCATGCGGCCGATGCCGGGCCGGCCTCGGCCGCTGTCGCCATGCAAACGCTGCACGTGCTCGTCACCACCGTGTGGGGCGGGCTGGCCATGGCGGCGGGGCTCGCGGTTCTGCCGGCGCTCGGCACCTCGACCGCGCGCGGCATGTTGATCCGCACGGCGACGCAGGTGTCGAATGTATCGGTGGTGGCGGTCGCGCTGGTGCTGCTCTCCGGCATCTTCAACGCGGTGCGCGGTTCGGGCGGCTCGTTCGAGGCGATCGAACTCAGCACGTGGGGTCATGTGCTGATGCTCAAGCTCGCGCTTATCGCGCTCGCGCTGGTGCTCGGCGGACTCAACCGCTTTTCGGCGCTGCCGCGTCTGCGCCGGACGGCCTCGACAATGGACGCCCATACCTTCGTCAACGTCCTGTATCTGGAAGCGTTGGCAATGATCGGCGCGTTCGTCGCGGCGGCCGCGTTGTCGCATAGCGTGCCGGCGTTTGCCGCGCTCGGTTGACCCCTCGGCGCGGGATGAGCCGCAAGACGAGTCGTAAAAGAGCCGCATAACGGGTCGCAAAAATTGGCCGCAAAACGGGTCGCAAAACCGGCCGCAAAACGAGCGACGCGGCTGCCGCCATCTGAGCGCCGTGCGTGTCCGCGGTGACTCAAGTCTGCGACGGCCCGCAGGCGCCCTGAACGTCAAAAAAAGCGCCGCACGTTAAAACGCGTGCGGCGCAATACACACGGTCGCCCGGCGGTGGCCGGCAATCCGCTACTGCTCTTCAGGCGGCAAGCGCGTGGCTCGCCCGTTCCAGGGTCTCCTCCGGAAACATCTCCTGCTGCAAGTCGCCAGCCGCGTTGAACCACTGGCAGATCAGCCAGTTGCCCGACGCGAACAGTACGGGCCCGCTCCAGGTCACGGTCATCGGACGGCCGCCCGATTTGAGCTTCAGCACGTCGCCCGCTCGATATGCGGGTCTTGCCCGCCTCGTGAGCCGCTTGGCCAGCTGCATGATCAGCCTCCGATTATTCGAGGCCGAGCCGATGTCCGAGGATCGGCGCGCAAAAAAGTGCGATGGCACAGCCCGCGGCTTTGCCTTCGAGTTCGGCTCCCGCGGCGCGCATACCGTATGTATGCGTCATGAGATCGAATAGTTGCGGCAGACAGTAGACCACCGCGGCGCCGATAAAGCATTTCTCGACGACCGAGATGCGCCAGCCGCGTTCGTATGCCAGCGCCGCGCCGATGATGCGCAGCACGCCGAACATCACCAGCGCGCCGACGGCGGCCTGTTCGCGCAGCAGATAGTCTGGAAGGAATTCGCCCATGATGTACCCCGATGCATTTGTCGTTTGAATGCATTTGAGCAAGGAGTGGGCCATGCGTATGTCCGATGCCGAACAGATCGCGTGAAAGCCTTTCTGGATAAGGCTTTGCGAGGATGACGCCAAGGCAGGAAAGGGCCGCAAAACGCCTGTTTCAGTCCGTTCGGTCCGGGATGTTACGTTACTGCGACGCTGTGCGCGTCACGTCGACGTAACGCGTCAGCCGTGCCTTATGGAGGCGCAAAGGTCGGAACGCAAATACGAAAGCGCAAAGGCAAGAGCGCGAATAACAGAGCGCGAATACCAAAGCGCGTCCGCGCAAATCAAAAACGCCGCCCTTGGGGCGGCGTTGCGTCATGCGATTACCATTCGGCGACGCTGCCGTCCTCATGGCGCCACACCGGATTGCGCCAGCGATGGCCGACCTTCGCCATCTCCCGCACTTTCTCTTCGTTGACCTCGATACCGAGGCCCGGACCTTGCGGAATCGACACGAAGCCGTCTTCGTATTTGAAGACTTCCGGATTCTTGATGTAGTCCAGCAGGTCGTTGCCCTGGTTGTAGTGAATGCCGAGGCTCTGCTCCTGGATGAACGCGTTGTAGCTCACTGCGTCGATCTGCAGGCAGGTTGCCAGCGCGATCGGGCCGAGCGGGCAATGCAGCGCGAGCGCGACGTCGTAGGCTTCGGCCATCGATGCGATCTTGCGGCACTCGGTAATGCCGCCCGCGTGCGACGCGTCCGGCTGAATGATGTCGACGTAACCGCCCGACAGAATGTGCTTGAAGTCCCAGCGCGAATACAGGCGCTCGCCTAACGCGATCGGCGTGTTGGTCTGGTTGACGATGTCGCGCAGCGCCTCGGCGTTTTCCGACAGCACCGGCTCTTCGATGAAGAGCAGCTTGTACGGGTCGAGTTCTTTCGCCAGCACCTTCGCCATGGGCTTGTGCACGCGGCCGTGGAAGTCCACGCCGATGCCGATGTTCGGTCCGACCGCCTCGCGCACCGCCGCCACGTTGTTGATAACGCCTTGCACCTTGTCGAAGGTGTCGATGATCTGCAACTCTTCGGAGCCGTTCATCTTCACGGCCTTGAAGCCGCGTTCGACCACGGCGCGCGCGTTATTGGCCACGTCGCTCGGACGGTCGCCGCCGATCCACGAATACACCTTGATCTTATCGCGCACCTGGCCGCCGAGCAGCGCGTGAATCGGCACGCCGTGATGCTTGCCCTTGATGTCCCACAGCGCCTGGTCGACGCCGGCGATCGCGCTCATCGTGATCGGGCCGCCACGGTAGAAGCCTGCGCGGTACATCACCTGCCAGTGGTCTTCGATCAGCAGCGGATCCTTGCCGATCAGATAGTCGGACAGTTCTTCCACGGCGGCCGCCACTGTATGCGCGCGGCCTTCCACCACCGGCTCGCCCCAGCCGACGATGCCTTCGTCGGTTTCGATTTTCAGGAAGCACCAGCGCGGTGGAACGATGAAGGTTTCGAGCTTGGTGATTTTCATGGTGTACGTCTCCTGTGTGTCGGCCGGAGTTAGCGCTTTAGCGCTTAGTCCGGCCCCATGCAAAGCACGGCGGGAGTTAGCGCTTTAGCGCTTACTCCCGCCCCATGCGAGGCATCGGTCTGGTGAGCGGATTAGCGCTCCCTCGTCCCATGCGGAATATTTGAGGATTCACATGCTACAACAAAAGCGCATTTAAGTACTATTAATAGTACTATTCGCCAGATAGTGGAGAGACCCCACCTCGACACGACGTAGCCGAAGCAGGTGATATCAAGGTGGAGATACCCGATAATCGCGCTCTTTTCCGGGCTCAGTTCCAATATCAATAGCGCCGCAAGGCCGCTGGGAGAAAGCTATTCAGCATGATCTGCATGGGCGTGTGGCCCATCTGCTGGCCACCGCGATTCTGCGCGGCGATTACGCGCCCGATTCGATCCTGCCGCGCGAAGCGGAGTTGATGGAGACCTTCGGCGTGAGTCGCACGGTGTTGCGCGAGGCGTTGCGTACGCTCACTTCGAAGGGCTTGATCGAATCACGTCCGCGCGTGGGCACGCGCGTGCGTCCGAAACATGCGTGGAACCTGCTCGATGCCGACGTGCTCGACTGGTACTCGCGGGTCGCCGAGCCGATGGCGTTCGCGCTCAAGCTGCAGGAAATGCGCGAGATGATCGAGCCGTATGCCGCGGGTCTCGCGGCGGACTCGCACACGGACGTCACCTTCCACGCACTCGCGGCGGCTCATGCGGCCATGGTGTCCGCGCGCAATGTCGACGAATGGGTGCGCGCCGATCTGCAGTTTCATTTGAGCGTGCTGATTGCGTGCAGCAATGAGTTGCTGATTCCGCTCGGTACGCTGATCGAGCGCACGCTCGAAGCGCAACTGCGTCTGAATGCAAAACGCGCGGACGTGTTCAATGCATCGCTGGCCGAGCACACGGCGGTATTCGAAGCGATTCGTGATCGCGATGCCGCCGCGGCGCGCGCGGCGATGGCGGGACTGTTAGGTGTGACACGCGCGCGGATCGAGGCCTAGGCGGCCCGCGGCGCTGCACGTAGGGTCACGCGGCGGTGATGGTTCAGCGGCCGCGCCAGAACGTTTCTCGGTTGCCGGTTCGGAGCCCGCCGGACTCGGGGCGACATGCCAGCCGCCGCGCCTCAATCCATCGCGGCGTGCGCCACCGACGCATCCGGCGCCCTGTGCGACGGGCGAATCAGCAGCAGGAGCGGAATGACCAGCAGCGTCGCCATGAACATCAGCTTGAAGTCGTTCAGATACGCGATCATCGACGCTTGCTGGGTGATCGAGACGTTCAGCGCGGCCATGTCGTAGTTCGAGCCGCTATTGAGCATGGGCTGGACCGCTGGATTGAACGCCGAGATATTGGCCGCAAGGTCCGCGTGCGAGACCTGCGTGTTGCGGGTCATCAGCGTCTGCACGATCGAAATGCCGATGCTGCTGCCTATATTGCGCATCAGGCTGTAGGTTGCGGTGCCGTCCGCGCGCAGTTCGGGAGTGAGTGTGGAGAAGGTCAGCGCGCTCAGCGGCACGAACACGAGGCCGAGGCCGAAACCTTGAATTACGCCAGGCCAGACGATATCCGACGCCGACAGCACGATCGTGTAATGCATCATCTGCCACAGCGCGAACGCCGAGATCAGGAAGCCGGCGAGCAGCAAGATCCGCGCGTCGATCCGCTTCAGCAGTCGCCCGGCGAACAGCATGGCGACCATCGTGCCCGCGCCGCTCGGCGCCGTGACGAGCCCGGTGGTCGCGACCGGATAGTTCATCAGGTTTTGCAACATGGGCGGCAGCAAGGCGCGCGTTGCATACATCACCGCGCCGATCACGAAGATAAAGAACGTGCCGGTGGCGAAGTTCGGATCCCTCAGCAGCTCGTATTTGAAGAACGACTTCTTGCCGACCGTTGCTGTATGCACGAGAAAGAACGCGAAGCTGATCGCGGCGAGTAGCGCTTCGATGACGATTTCGTTCGACCCGAACCAGTCGAGTTGCTCGCCCCGATCGAGCATGGCCTGCAAAGCGCCGATGGCCAGACCGAGCGTGGCGAAGCCGAACGCATCGAACTTCACGTCGTGCTTCGGCTCGCGCGAAGGCAGGAAGGTCGCCACGCCGAACAATGCGAACGCGCCGATCGGCACGTTGATGAAAAACACCCAGCGCCAGTTGTAGCTGTCGGTGAGCCAGCCGCCGAGCGTCGGCCCGAGAATCGGTCCGACCATCACGCCCATGCCCCACACAGCCATGGCTTGGCCCTGCTTTTCGCGCGGGTTGATATCGAGCAGGATGGACTGCGACAACGGCACCAGCGACGCGCCGAAAACGCCTTGCAACAAGCGCGACGCCACGATCTGCGTGAGCGTCTCCGACAATCCGCACAGTGCCGACGACACCGTGAAGCCGCCGATCGCGACGATCAGCAACCGCTTGACGCTCAACCGGTCCGAGAGCCAGCCCGTGAGCGGCGTGGCGATCGCGGCGGCGACGATGTACGAAGTCAGCACCCACGTGATCTCATCCTGCGACGCGGACAGCGTGCCCTGCATGTGCGGCAGCGCCACGTTGGCGATCGTGCTGTCGAGCGTCTGGATCAGCGTCGCCAGCATGATCGAAATGGTGATCATCGATCGGTTGAGCGGCGCGGCGGTCTTTGCCGCCGGGGTATCGGAATGCATGAATGAGCGAGGATCGTCGATATAGTAAGCATGCTTAGTATATCGGTTGAGGAAGTGCGCGCCATCGGGAATTATGCGGAGCCTGAATTGCGCGGGCTTCAGCGCTGAAAAACGGCGGCCTTTCGTATAATCCGCCCATGAAAACCCAACTCGATGAGCGCTTCGGCTTTCTGATTTCCGACGTCGGCCGTCTGACCGGCAAGCGTTTCGACGACCTTGCGAAGTCCTCAGTCGACCTGACGCGCGCGCAATGTCGCGTGCTCGCCTATCTCGCGCATTACGGCGACACCAATCAGGCTCGGCTTGCTGACCTGCTCGAGGTCGCACCGATATCGGCGGGCCGTCTGCTCGACCGCATGGAAGAGGGTGGCTGGATCGAGCGGATCGCCAACCCGCAGGACCGCCGCGAACGGCAGGTCCGCATGACGCCGAAGGCCGAGCGCACCCTCGGCCGGGCGCGCAAGGTCGGCGACGAAGTTGCGCTCGAAGCGCTGAGCGGTTTCACCGACGAAGAAGCGAAGCAGTTGATCGCCCTGTTGCAGCGGGTGCGGGGCAATCTGAGCCGGTTGGTGGACCGGTGATGCATTGATATCGCGGCTCGATCGAGGGATCCGCGACGCGTCACCGAGCAGGCTGACTCGATCGTCGCGCGGATGCGTTAAATGGAGCGCGGCCCTAGTCGGGCGGTGGCGCCCGCGTCGCGATCGCCCCGCGATCAGGGGCGCCACATGAATCAGGTCATTGCGTTTTCCCGCACGACGGCCGTGCGAGTCATGCGGTTGCCCGCGCGACGGCTACTTCGACTCGGGAGTTCCCGCCGCTCCAGACGGCGGAACCAGTTCGAAACAGACTGGCGGCGCGACAGACGTTTTCGTTTTCGCGTCAGGCTGCTGCGGGTCGAAGCATTTGAAGGCGCTCTGATCGCGCTGGACGAAAATCGTGTCGGCCAGGCCGGCGCTGCCTTGAGCGCCGTTCACGACAGCGACGATTTTGTAGCCGTTCTGCAGCAGCGTGGATAGCGTGGTCGCGCTCGTGCGCCATTGGCTGTCGGACGGGGTCTGGGCCTGAACGGCCGACGCGGCAGCGCCGCCGAGAAGCACGATGGAAGCGGTGGCCACGGCAAGTGTGGCGGTGCGGAACGTCATCAAGAAACCTCCTTGAAGTTGCTGTAGTTGCAGTTTGGAAAGCCAAAACAAAAAAGCCGCTGAACCTTGCGGATCAGCGGCTTTTTCTTGCAACTGGTGGCGAATCAGGGACTCGAACCCCGGACCTGCGGATTATGATTCCGTCGCTCTAACCAACTGAGCTAATTCGCCGAAAGAAGCGAGATTATGCGGACGCCGCCGGAGGCTGTCAACCCCCGGCGCACAACTTTTTCAAGTTGCCGCCGCTATCAGGCGTTTCAGTCCTTCGCGTAGATGTCCGAGTCCTTGGTTTCCTTGACGAACAGCATGCCGATCACGAAGGTAACGAGCGCGATCACGATCGGATACCACAGTCCCGAAAAGATATTGCCCTTCGCCGCCACGATCGCGAACGCGGTCGCCGGCAGGAAGCCGCCGAACCAGCCGTTGCCGATGTGATACGGCAGTGACATCGACGTATAGCGAATGCGCGTGGGGAACATCTCCACCAGCATCGCCGCGATCGGGCCGTAGACCATCGTCACGTAGATCATCATGATCGTCAGGATCACCACGCTCATCGGCCAGTTGATCTGCGAGGGATCGGCCTTCGGCGGATAACCCGCGGTCTTCAGCGTCGTCGCGAGCGTCTTGTCGAACGCCTTGCCTTGATCCTTGGCGTCGGCGGCCTTGCCGTCGTACGTGTTGATCACCGTATCGCCGACCTTGATCTCCGCCAGCGTGCCAGCCGGCGCGGCGACGTTCTCGTAGTTCAGGCCGGCCTTCGAGAGCGCGCTCTTGGCGATATCGCAGGAACTCGTGAACTTCGAGGTGCCGACCGGGTTGAACTGGAACGAGCACTCGTCCGGATTCGCGATCACGACGATCGGCGCCTTCGCGGTTGCAGTTTCCAGCGCCGGGTTGGTGTAGTGCGTCAGCGCCTTGAACAGCGGGAAGTACGTGCACGCGGCGATCAGCAGGCCGGCCATGATGATCGGCTTGCGGCCGATACGATCCGACAGCGAGCCGAAAAACAGGAAGAACGGCGTGCCGATCAGAAGCGCGATCGCGATCATGATGTTGGCGCTGCTGCCGTCCACCTTCAGCGTCTGCGTCAGGAAGAACAGCGTGTAGAACTGGCCCGTGTACCAGACCACCGCCTGGCCGGCGGTCAGGCCGATCAGCGCGAGAATCACGATCTTCAGGTTTTTCCACTGGCCGAAAGCTTCGGTCAGCGGCGCCTTGGAGGTCTTGCCTTCTGCCTTGATGCGCTCGAATACCGGCGATTCATGCAGTTGCAGACGAATCCACACCGACACGCCCAGCAGGAGGATCGACGCGACAAACGGAATGCGCCAGCCCCAGTCGCCGAACGCTTCTTCGCCCATTGCCGTGCGCACGCCGAGAATCACCAGCAGCGACAGGAACAGGCCGAGGGTAGCAGTCGTCTGGATCCAGGCCGTGTAGAAGCCGCGGCGACCCGCCGGCGCGTGTTCGGCCACGTAGGTGGCGGCACCGCCGTACTCGCCGCCGAGCGCCAGACCTTGCAGCATCCGCATGGCGACGAAGATCACCGGCGCGGCGATACCGATCGATGCGTAGCCCGGCAGAAAGCCGACGAGGAACGTCGACAGGCCCATGATCACGATCGTCACGAGGAACGTGTACTTGCGCCCAACCAGATCGCCGAGCCGCCCGAACACGATCGCGCCGAACGGCCGGACCGCGAAGCCGGCGGCGAAGCTGAGTAGCGTGAAGATGAAGGCGGCCGTCGGATTGACGCCGGAGAAGAAGCTCTTGCTGATGAAGGCCGCGAGCGAGCCGGCCAGATAGAAGTCGTACCACTCGAAAACCGTGCCCAGCGACGATGCGAAGATCACCCGTTTCTCTTCGCTCGTCATCGGCACGTGCGAGATTTGCCCGCCAACGGTAGCCATATGTCGTCTCCAATATTGATATGCACGCGGTCCGCCGGTAACGGCGTTCCCGTGAAACCGATTATTGGAGTGGAAACTTACGGCGTACTGACGTGGGGAGGTGAAATCGCAGCTTGCGGCGTACAGCGCGATTTCATTCAACGCGCGTCAATTAATATTCAAAATCGCGCAATGCGCAGTCAAAGTTTCTTAATATTGAGATGGCGCGTGTGCGCTTTCAGGAGGCGTTAGGGTAAGTCCTGTCCCGCTCGTGGATGTGCAAGCTGACACGTACGAGCGTCCCGGCAAGCCGCGGCGAGGTTTGATACACGTTGTCGTCGATCGTCAGCTCGCCGCCGTGCATGGTCGCTATCTCGCGCACGATCGCAAGCCCGAGGCCGCTGCCGTCGCCTTCTCGGCCGAGAATCCGGTAGAAGCGCTCGATCACCCGCGAACGCTCGGCGACCGGAATGCCGAGCCCCGTATCCTCGACTTCCAGATGGACGAGGCGGGCCGGCGCATCATGCCGCACCCTGACGGTGATGCGCCCCCTCGGCGGCGTATAGCGGATGGCGTTGTCGATCAGATTCGACAGCATTTCGCGCAGCATGACCGGATTGCCGTCGACTTCGACGGGCTCGTCTGGCCCCTCGTAGCCGAGATCCATCTCCTTTGCGAGCGCGGCCTGAACCCAGTCGCGCACCGCGCTGCGCGCCACTTCCGTCACTTCGACCGGCGTAAAAATCTGGCCCGACATGCGGTTCTCCGCGCGCGCCAGCGCCAGCAACTGCGTGACGAGCCGTGCGGCGTGCTCCGAACTGGTGGCGATCTGTTCGAGCGAGCGGTGAACTTCGGCGGAGGCGTCCTGGCGCAGTGCCAGTTCGGCCTGGGTGCGCAGGCCGGCAAGCGGCGTTTTCATCTGATGCGCGGCGTCGGCGATAAAGCGCTTTTGCAGCTCCATGTTCTGTTCGAGGCGCGTCAGCAGATCGTTGAACGAGGTGACGAGCGGCTCGATTTCGGGCGGCGCGCGGCGCGCTTCGAGCGGCGAAAGGTCGTCCGGGCGGCGCGCGCGGATATGCGCTTGCAGCGCGTGCAGCGGCGCGAGGCCGCGCGAGAGGCCGAACCACACGAGCAGGATCGCGAGCGGCAGAATCACGAACTGCGGCAGGATCACGCCTTTGATGATGTCGTTGGCGAGCTGGCTGCGTTTGTCGAGCGTCTCGGCGACCTGCACCAGTACCGGCTGCGCACCCGGCGTCTGCGGAAACTCGACCGTGGTATAGGCGACGCGAATGTCATTGCCGCGCAGCACGTCGTCGCGGAATTCGACGAGACCCGGCTGCGGCCGGTCTTCCTCGTGTGGCAACGGCATATCGCGCTCGCCGCCCACGAGTTCGCCGCGCGTGCCGAGCACCTGGTAGAACACGCTGTCCACATTGTCGGTGCGCAAAAAATCGCGAGTGGAATCGGGCAGCGACAACTCGGCCACGCCGTTGACCGGATGGATCTGGCGGGCGAGCACGTAAGCGTCGGTTTCGAGCGCGCGGTCGAACGGGCCGTTCGCGATCGACTTGGCGACCAGATACGTGACGGCGAGGCTCATTGGCCACAGCAGCAGAAGCGGCGCCAGCATCCAGTCGAGAATCTCGCCGAACAGCGAGCGCGGGCGTGCTTCGGCGGCAGCTTCGGTTTCGTCGGGCGGGGCGAACGGGTTGGCGTAGCGCTCGTCGCGCGCCTCGTCGAGGTCCGCCGCGTGCGCCGTAGCGCGGTCTGCGCGTGCGGACATGGGCGTCCTCTATTTGTAGTGGTGGCTCGCCGGCATCGGGCCGGACGGCGGCGAGGCGGGCGGTTCAGGCTCGGCGGGCGGGGGCGTGCTCATGGCGTTGGTGCTCGCGTTAGCCGGCGCAGCCGCTTTCTCGAGGCAGTAGCCCAGCCCGCGTACGGTGATGATACGCACGCCGCTCGGCTCGATTTTCTTGCGCAGGCGGTGTACGTAGACCTCGATGGCGTTGTTGCTGACTTCCTCGCCCCATTCGCACAGGTGATCGACGAGTTGTTCCTTCGAGACCAGCCGGCCGATCCGTTGCAGCAGCACTTCGAGCAAGCCCAGCTCGCGCGCGGACAGGTCGATCACCTGCTCGTTGATGTAGGCGATCCGGCCGACCTGATCGAACGACAGCGATCCGTGCCGCAC
Source organism: Paraburkholderia sp. RL17-383-BIF-A (assembly GCF_046028015.1). Lineage (NCBI taxonomy): Bacteria > Pseudomonadati > Pseudomonadota > Betaproteobacteria > Burkholderiales > Burkholderiaceae > Paraburkholderia > Paraburkholderia sp. RL17-383-BIF-A. Next base: position 59,256 of record NZ_JARESR010000006.1, read on the forward strand.
GACCGTCGGGCCGCCGCCCGCGCCACGCCGCGTCAAGGCGCGCACGCGTGCCTCGAGTTCGTTCAGCGCGAAGGGCTTGGCCATGTAGTCGTCGGCGCCGAGGTCGAGACCCTTGACGCGTTCGTCGACGCTGTCCGCGGCGGTCAGAATCAGCACCGGCATATTGGAGTTACGCGCGCGCAGGCGGCGCAACACCTCCAGCCCGGACATGCGCGGCAGGCCCAGATCGAGGATCAGCAGGTCGAAAGTTTGCATGGACAGCGCGGTGTCGGCCTCAACGCCGGTCTTCACGTGGTCGACGGCATAGGCCGATTGGCGGAGTGATCGAACCAGACCGTCCGCGAGTATGCTGTCGTCTTCGGCAATCAGAATTCGCATGGTGCGCCAGCCTGGCCTTGCCGGCACCGCGGGATGTCCCCCGGCGCACAGCGGTCTCCGAAAATTATTGTGGGTAGTGGGGTGGCGCGACGGTAAAAATGCGTGTTCGCATGAGAATCGCGCTTGCCAAAACTACTGTTTTTTTATACAGTATCTGAGTTTCGTGTGCTGTCCTTCAAAAGTGACCTGCACATCTGCCTCAGACGCCGTTCATCATAGCAAAGGACGATTCATGGAAGAAAGCAAGAAAGGCTCGGCTGGACTGACTGCTGAAAAGAGCAAGGCACTCGCTGCCGCACTCGCGCAGATCGAAAAGCAGTTCGGCAAAGGGTCGGTCATGCGGCTCGGCGCAGGTGAGGTAGTCGAAGACATCCAGGTGGTTTCAACCGGATCGCTCGGCCTCGACATCGCGTTGGGCGTCGGCGGTTTGCCGCGTGGCCGTGTGGTCGAAATTTATGGCCCGGAATCGTCCGGTAAAACCACGCTGACGCTGCAAGTCATTGCCGAAATGCAGAAGATCGGCGGCACGGCGGCGTTTATCGACGCGGAACACGCGCTGGACATCCAGTACGCGGGCAAGCTCGGCGTGAACGTGAACGACCTGCTGGTGTCGCAGCCGGACACGGGTGAACAGGCGCTCGAAATTGCGGACGCACTGGTGCGTTCGGGCTCGATCGACATGATCGTGATCGACTCGGTCGCGGCACTCGTGCCGAAGGCTGAAATCGAAGGTGAAATGGGCGACTCGCTGCCGGGTCTGCAAGCGCGTCTCATGTCGCAGGCGCTGCGCAAGCTCACCGGCACGATCAAGCGCACGAACTGCCTCGTCATCTTCATCAACCAGATCCGCATGAAGATCGGCGTGATGTTCGGCAATCCGGAAACCACCACGGGCGGTAACGCGCTGAAGTTCTACGCGTCGGTGCGTCTGGACATTCGCCGTATCGGTTCGATCAAGAAGAACGACGAAGTGATCGGCAACGAAACGCGCGTGAAGGTTGTCAAGAACAAGGTGTCGCCACCGTTCAGGGAAGCAATTTTCGACATTCTGTACGGCGAAGGCATCTCGCGTCAGGGCGAAATCATCGACCTGGGCGTGCAGGCCAAGATCGTCGACAAGGCCGGCGCGTGGTACAGCTACAGCGGCGAACGTATTGGTCAGGGCAAGGACAACGCGCGTGAATTCCTGCGCGAAAATCCGGATATCGCTCGCGAGATCGAAAACCGTATCCGTGAGTCGCTGGGCGTGAATGCCATGGCTGAAGCGGTGACCGGCGCAGGCGCAGAAGTCGCAGACGAAGAAGAGTAACCATCACGTGATACGCAAGGGCCGGCCGTTGTCCGATACCGGACGCCACGCGGACGGCCCGCGTGATGAAGACAACGAGTCGTTCGATCCATTCGAATCGTTCGACGCACACGATCGCGCTGCGGGCCGTAGCCCACAGCGCGCTCAGTTTGAATCCTCCCCGTCATCCGGCTCGGATCCCTCCGAGACCACCTACACCCGCTCGCGTCGCGTTCCAGGTGAGGCGAAACCCGGGCAAGACGAAGCCAAAAAATCCCAACGTCCGGCACGGTCGCTGAAAGGGCGCGCGCTCGGCTATTTGTCCCGCCGCGAATACAGTCGCACCGAACTCGCGCGCAAGCTGAAGCCGTTCGTCGAGGAAACTGATTCGCTCGAAACCTTGCTCGATTCGCTCGAAGCCGAAAACTGGCTGTCCGATTCGCGCTTCGCGGAAAGCTTGATCCATCGCCGCTCGTCGCGGCTGGGTGCGAGCCGTATCGTCGGCGAACTGAAGCAGCATGCGGTCGACCAGACCCTCGTCGAAGAGGCGAGTGCGCAATTGCGCGAAACCGAACTCGCGCGTGCCCAGGCCGTCTGGCGCAAGAAATTCGGCCGGCTTCCCGAAACGCCCGCCGAGCGGGCCAAGCAGGCCCGCTTTCTGGCTTCGCGCGGATTTTCGGGTGCAACCATCGGCAAAATCCTCAAGGGGATTGACGAGGAGTAGGCCGGCGACTAAACCGCATCGGTCTGTGTCCCGCGTCTAAGCCCGTTGGGACGGTGTCTTCCGCGCTCAGCCGCCTGTGGCGCGCCACCGCGCATTCCGACCTGTCTCAAATACCCAGTATGCTAAAATTCATGGGTTTTCCAATCCGGCCTTTCCTTCCCGCATGCCGCTCTCCCCGCCAGTGTCCCGTCAGTTGCGCCATCGTCGCGCAATCAGAGCGGAAGCCTACGAGCGAGCCGATGGCCTGTGGGATGTGGAAGCGTGCTTGACCGACGAAAAACCGCGTGATGTGGTGCTTGCGTCGGGCGTCCGGCCCAATGGTCAGCCGATCCATGAACTCTGGCTTCGCATCACCATCGATCGCAAGCTCAATGTCGTCGACGCCGAGGCGTCGTCCGACTGGGTGCCCTATCCAGGGTTGTGCCAAGCCAGCAATCCCGCCTACCGTGCCCTCATCGGGCTCAATCTCCGCCAAAACTTCCGTCGTGAATCTGCCCGTTTGCTCGGCGGCACGGTGGGTTGCACGCATCTCACCGAGTTGTGCGCGATCCTGCCGACCGCCGCGATTCAGGCATTCGCCGGCGACGTGTGGAACACCGGTGACAGCACGCCGGGCGCGAACGCGGGTTCAGGGGGCGAATCGTCTAACAGCACAGGCGAGCATTCCAACGACAAACCGCCATTCCAGCTGGGACGCTGCCACGCGCTGCGTTTCGACGGCGAGGCGGTGCAGCAGTTTTATCCGCGCTGGTATGGCCGCGCTCCGTATACAGCGGATCGCGCGGCATCGTCAGGCGACGGGGCAGTCCGCCAGGCAGGCGAAGGCGGCAACGCGTCCGGCATGAACGACGGCAGCGGAAACGAAGTTCAATCCAACTCTCAGACTGAAGGGAATCACGCATGAAGATTCACGAGTACCAGGGTAAGGAAATCCTGCGGAAATTCGGCGTCGCGGTACCGCGCGGCAAGCCGGTCTTCTCGGTGGATGATGCGGTCAAGGCCGCGGAAGAGCTCGGCGGCCCGGTATGGGTCGTGAAGGCTCAGATCCACGCGGGTGGCCGTGGCAAGGGCGGCGGCGTGAAGGTCGCCAAGTCGCTGGATCAGGTTCGCGAGTACTCGGAACAGATCCTCGGCATGCAGCTCGTCACGCACCAGACCGGCCCGGAAGGCCAGAAGGTGAATCGCCTGCTGATCGAAGAAGGCGCTGACATCAAGAAGGAACTGTATGTCGGCCTCGTGATCGATCGCGTGTCGCAGAAGATCGTCGTGATGGCATCGAGCGAAGGCGGCATGGACGTCGAAGAAGTCGCGGAAAAGACGCCTGAGCTGATCCACAAGATCGCTGTCGACCCGGCAACCGGTCTGAAAGACGCTGAAGCCGACGAACTGGCCACGAAGATCGGCGTGCCCGCCGCTTCGCTGCCGCAAGCGCGCGCGATCCTGCAAGGCCTGTACAAAGCATTCTGGGAAACCGACGCATCGCTCGCGGAAATCAACCCGCTGATCCTGACCGGCGACGGCAAGGTCATCGCGTTGGACGCCAAGTTCAACTTCGATTCGAACGCACTGTTCCGTCACCCGGAAATCGTCGCGTATCGCGATCTGGACGAAGAAGATCCGGCTGAAGTCGAAGCGTCGAAGTTCGACCTCGCGTACATCTCGCTCGACGGCAACATTGGCTGCCTCGTGAACGGCGCCGGCCTCGCAATGGCAACGATGGACACCATCAAGCTGTTCGGCGGCGAACCGGCGAACTTCCTGGACGTGGGCGGTGGCGCCACGACCGAGAAGGTCACGGAAGCGTTCAAGATCATGCTGAAGAACCCGAACCTGACTGCGATTCTGGTCAACATTTTCGGCGGCATCATGCGCTGCGACGTGATCGCGGAAGGCGTGATCGCGGCGTCGAAGGCCGTCTCGCTGAAGGTGCCGCTCGTGGTCCGCATGAAGGGCACGAACGAAGACCTCGGCAAGAAGATGCTCGCTGAATCCGGTCTGCCGATCATCGCGGCAGACAGCATGGAAGAAGCGGCTCAGAAGGTCGTCGCGGCCGCTGCGGGCAAGGCGTAAGCCTCGTCCCGAGCGCGTTTACCAGGATTACGAATGGCGGCGCGTAAATGGCGCATGAGCGGCGCGGGCGAAGAATGCCTTGCCGCGCGGCGCAATGGCGCGACGCCAAACGAACAGAGGTCAATACATGTCGATTCTGATTAACAAAGACACCAAGGTCATCACGCAGGGCATCACCGGCAAGACCGGCCAGTTCCACACGCGTGCTTGCCGTGAATATGCAAACGGCCGCGAAGCGTACGTTGCAGGCGTGAACCCGAAGCGCGCAGGCGAAGACTTCGAAGGTATTCCTATCTACGCTAGCGTCGCTGAAGCCAAGGCTGAAACGGGCGCAACCGTGTCGGTGATTTACGTTCCGCCGGCAGGCGCTGCTGCTGCGATCTGGGAAGCGGTCGAAGCCGATCTGGATCTGGCGATCTGTATCACGGAAGGCATTCCTGTCCGTGACATGATCGAGCTGAAGGCTCGTATGCGCGCTGAAAACCGCAAGACGCTGCTGCTCGGTCCGAACTGCCCGGGTACGATCACGCCGGACGAACTGAAGATCGGCATCATGCCGGGTCACATCCACCGCAAGGGCCGCATCGGCGTCGTGTCGCGTTCGGGCACGCTGACGTACGAAGCAGTCGGCCAATTGACGGCGATCGGCCTCGGCCAATCGTCGGCAGTCGGTATCGGCGGCGACCCGATCAACGGTCTGAAGCACATCGACGTGATGAAGATGTTCAACGACGATCCGGAAACGGACGCCGTCATCATGATCGGCGAGATCGGTGGTCCGGACGAAGCCAATGCTGCTGAGTGGATCAAGGACAACATGAAGAAGCCGGTGGTCGGCTTCATCGCTGGTGTCACGGCGCCTCCGGGCAAGCGCATGGGCCACGCTGGCGCGCTGATCTCGGGCGGTGCGGATACGGCTGAAGCGAAGCTGGAAATCATGGACGCGTGCGGCATCAAGGTCACGAAGAACCCGTCGGAAATGGCGCGTCTTCTGAAGGCAATGCTGTAAGTCGAAATTCACGCGCAGTCACGGCGTGTTTTTTGATACGCTTACGAAACCCTTTCGTGAGCGTGCGGTTCAAAAAGCGGGGGAGTGTAGACTCCTCCGCTTTTTTATTGGCCGCGCGCCGGACTTTTTCTTATTCTTTCAACCATGCTCGAGTTCTTCGCCACGCTCCATTGGGGCGCTGTCATTCAGATCATCGTCATCGACATCCTGCTGGGTGGCGATAATGCCGTCGTGATCGCGCTGGCCTGCCGTAATTTGCCGCCGTCGCAGCGCACGAAGGGCGTGTTGTGGGGGACGGCGGGCGCTATCGTGCTGCGTGTGGCGTTGATCGCGTTCGCAGTCGTGCTGCTCGATGTGCCGTTGCTGAAGTTCGCCGGTGGCCTGTTGCTGCTGTGGATCGGTGTGCGCCTGATGGCGCCGGCGCACGACGCGCATGAGAACGTCAAACCGGCTGACAAGCTGATGTCGGCGATCAAGACCATCATTGTCGCGGACGCGGTGATGAGCCTCGACAACGTGATCGCGATTGCGGGCGCGGCCGAGTCCGCTGATCCCGAACACCGTCTCGCGCTGGTGATTTTCGGCCTCGTGGTGAGCATTCCGTTGATCGTGTGGGGCAGTCAGCTGGTTCTCAAACTGCTCGATCGCTTCCCGATCGTCATCACACTCGGCGCCGCGTTGCTGGGTTGGATTGCGGGCGGCCTGATCGTCAACGACCCGGCTGGCGACCGTTGGCCGATCCTCGATACGCCGTGGGCCGAATACGGCATGAGCATCGCGGGTGCGTTGTTCGTGGTGATCCTCGGTTATCTGCTCAAGCGTCGCAATGCCAATCGCGCAGCGGCGTGAGCCTTCGGCGCCGATGCGAGCGCGTCTCATGCGCCGCTGCGAAGCTGAACCGAACCACGCCGCAACGTTAGCCGTTCGGCTGACTGTGTGACGAGAGCGCTACTGGATACGATTGAAACGCCTGTTCCCAATCCGCGGAGCAGGCGTTTTTCGTTTCAGGAGCCTGCCGACGATCGTTACTTTGCCGTATTCCCCTTACTCCCAGTCCTTGCTGTCCCCGCGCGCGCGATTCGGCCGGGCGGGCTGGCCTGCGCGGCTGGCGCGTGCCTGCCGACGCCTCGGTTCCGGCTTCACGCTGATCGAACTGATGATCGTGCTGGCAATCGTCGGCGTGATCGCCGCCTATGCGATTCCCGCGTATCAGGACTATCTGGCGCGCAGCCGCGTCGGCGAAGGGCTTTCGCTGGCGGCGTCCGCACGGCTGGCCGTGGCTGAAAACGCTGCGAGCGGCAATGCGTTCAGTGGCGGTTACGCCTCGCCGCCTGCCACTCGCAATGTCGAGTCGATCCGGGTCGACGACGACACCGGCCAGATTACCGTCGCCTTCACAACGCGAGTCGCGCCCGCGGGTTCGAACACGCTCACGCTCGTGCCGTCGGTTCCTGACAATGCGGACGCGCCGACTGCGCGCGTGGCGCTGAGCAAGGGCGCGGTGCAGGCGGGAGCGCTCACGTGGGAATGTTTCGCGGGCGGTAAAACGGTATCCTCACTGCCGGCGCCGGGTGGCGGACCGGCACCTGCCGATACGCCTAGCCTGGCGTCGAATCTCGCCCCGCCGGAGTGCCGTTCTTGAGTGACGGCGAGATGACGGGCAGCGCGGGCCAAAGCGTAGTCGCTCGCACGTAAAAGGCTGATTTCCGGGATATTTCAGCCCGGCCGGCGCACAGCAGGAGAATTTTTTTGTATAGTGCGCCGGTTGGTGCGACACGCATGCTCGTGTCCGGGTAGCCCCAACGTAAGGGGCATCGACTAGCGGCAAAGGAGGCGTCGGTATGAGCCTAACCGGTCGCGAAGATATCACGTGGAGCATCGGGAAGGGGCGTGAGTCCCTCGACGCAACTGCTCAGAAGCGGGGTATCTCTTTTAGCGAAGCGAGAGCCGGTAGAGGTTTGCCGGGTCTCGTTCATACGAGTCTCGGTAGAGCACATTCTCCGAGAGCTCGCATTGCATTGACCTGATTACCGTCAGGTTCCGCCCCGTCAGCGGCTTCACCTCCGCCGACAGGGTGGAGTGATGTATGTAATTCCTGCGCCGTCAGCGGCAATGGATTCGCGAACCGATACGAGCGAAAGCTCGGTGTGTCATTGTTTGGCCTCGTCAGCTGTACGGCGAGGATAGTGAACCTGCTGTACGACCAGCAGTAGCCTAAGAAGACATGCGTCACTGGTAACGGTGGGGTGTGAAGCTCTTCTGACAATGTAGCCCTCGGATGTTTCGGGCAGATCGATTCCGCGAGGAGCGATCTGGATACTCCCAGCAGCAAGGGGGTTGAGGAGCTAGGCTGGCTGATAGGGTTAACGTAAGTGAACTGCTGATAAACCTCGCAAGCACTGAGGAGCCAAAGCTGCTTGAACATTGGGCTCTAACCAAAAGGTACGTGGCTGGTTAATCCGCTCAACCGTCGGATTACGTCGTCACCTAGCCACCGGGGAAGAGGCAGAACCTACGTCAGTCGTGTGACATGCCGGGAACGTGGTAAGCCTGTATGGTTGCCAGCGCAGTCAGGCTGGCAAGCGAACCGTAAGGGACGCTGTTGATTGTGCAGGTATGGGAGGACGGACAAAGCGAAGGTCGGGCTGTAACGGTCCGGATAGGGGTTGGAACATCACCCCACGCGAAAGCGGGCAGACTTCCGTCTGGTCTACCGTCGCAAGACGGCTGACTACCCTCTGTCACTTGGTTAGATGCGGGCGCATGCGCCCGTATTGAGGAGTTTGTCCGAGATGTGAGTGCATGCGCTCATATTGAGGTGTCTGTTGTTCCCCAGCGGGGTGTGTCTTCCCCGCTGGGGGAGATGCGCCTTCTGCCGGGGATCTAATCCAAGGTAGGAGAGCAGCATGAAAGTATCTGGTCGAAAGACCGGATCTGCGCTTTCCCACGCGCCGGACAATTGGCACGCCATCGATTGGCGTCGAGTTGAGCGGAACGTGAGAGGGATGCAGATTCGAATTGCGAAGGCGACGCGGGAAGGTAACTGGCGCAGGGTGAAAGCCTTGCAACGGATGCTGACCCGCACGTTGTCCGCAAAGCTGTATGCGGTGCGACGTGTTACGCAGAACCAGGGTGCGCGAACGGCTGGAGTCGATCGCGAGCTATGGGACTCGCCTGAAAGCCGATGGCTTGCTGTCGGCAGGTTGAAGCGGCATGGATATAAGCCTCTGCCTTTACGGAGGGTCTTTATCCCCAAGGCCAATGGGAAGGAGCGCCCTCTGGGCATTCCCACCATGCGGGACAGGGCGATGCAAGCCTTGTATCTGCTGGGCTTGGAGCCGGTAGCAGAGTCGACGAGTGACCCGAACTCCTATGGGTTCAGGCTCAACCGTTCGACGGCTGATGCCATGTCTCAAATTTTCGTTGTCATGGCCCGTCGCAGTTCAGCGCAATGGGTACTTGAGGCGGATATCAAGGGATGCTTTGACCACATCAACCATAAGTGGCTGGAAAACCATGTCCCGATGGACAGCGTGATCCTCCGCAAATGGCTGAAGGCTGGCCTGATTTACAAAGGGCAGCTACAGGCGACGGAGGCCGGTACGCCGCAGGGAGGCATCATTTCCCCGACGCTGGCAAACGTGACGCTGAACGGGCTGGAACGTGAACTGATTGCGCACCTTGGTGCGAAATTTGGGATCGGGAAAGCGAAGAAGCTGAAAGTAAATGTGGTGCGATACGCGGACGACTTCGTTATCACCGGCGACTCGAAAGAGGTGCTGGAACAGGAAGTCCGGCCTTGGATAGAAGCCTTCCTTGAAACACGGGGACTGCAACTATCGGAGGAGAAAACCCGGATCGTCCGCATTGACGAAGGCTTTGATTTCCTTGGGTGGAATTTCCGTAAGTACTCGGGGACGCTACTCATCAAGCCGAGCAGGAAGAACGTGCAGACGTTCTATCGCAAGGTGGCGGATACGATCAGCGGTCACAAAGCGGTGAAGCAGGAGGAGTTAATCCGATTGCTGAATCCGATGCTACGAGGCTGGGCGCAATATCACAGCCCTGTAGTAGCCAAGCAGGCGTATAGCCGCATGGAGTCGTTGGTGTTTTACAGGCTCTGGCGGTGGTCGAAGCGGAGGCATCCAAACAAGAACGCGGAGTGGGTGAAACGGAAGTACTTTCACTCGATCGGCAATCGGCATTGGGTGTTCGCCGCTCCCGTAGTTCAAGAGGACGGCAGCAAGGGTTTGCTTGAGCTGTACCAGATCAGCGGTACGGACATCAGGCGCCACAGGAAGGTCAAAGGGGAATTCAATCCTTTTGATCCATTGTGGGAGCAGTACAGCGAGCAATTGCGGCAGGATCGCATGGAGTATTCAATGCGCTATCGCAAGCAATGGGTGGCGCTGTACAAATCACAGGGCGGGATGTGCGCGCACTGTGGTTGGGCTCTGACGAACGAGACCAGTTGGCACGACCATCATCTGGAATATCGGATGCATGGCGGGACCGACGCTCTGTCCAACAGGGTTTTGCTGCACCCCGACTGCCACCGGCAGGTACACGTTGGTAAACTTGTGGTAACTAAGCCGGCTCCGTCGTTGCACTGACGGGGCTTTGTAAAAGAAATATGTAGGCTTGAGCCGTATGCGGGGAAACTCGCACGTACGGTTCTTAGGGGGCCCCTCTTCCGCAAGGAAGGGGGGCTACCCTACCTGACGCCCACCGGTTACTCGATGCCCACCCCTTTCGCGCGCTACCTGTCTTTCATTCTGTTGGCTCTCGCGTTGGTGCTGCCTTATGCAGTTGTCAACCATACGTATCCGATTCCGACCTTTTACGCTGAATTCACCGCACTCGCGCTGTATCTGCTGACCGGCGCGGGTGTCGTGCTGCTGATCGCGAGCGCGAGGCCGCGCGTGACGTTCGCGTCGCCGGTAGTCGCGCTGGTGCCGTTGCTGTTCGGGCTGTTGCTAGTGGCGCAATCGGTGCTGTTGCCGGTCTCGCAGCCGTCGATGAACTGGCTCGGCGGCGGCTATCTGCTGGCGGCCTTCATGGCGACGCATGCCGGTTATGGGTTCACGCGGGTCAAGCTCAACGAGACCGCGCTGCGCTGGGCAGCCGGCGCGTTGATCGTCGGCGGGCTGTTTGCGGTGTTCTGCCAGGTCATCCAGCTGTTTCACCTCGAAACGCGCGTCTCGCCGCTCGTCGTTGCCTATAACGTGACGGTCGAGCGCCGGCCGTTCGGCAATATGGCTCAGGCCAATCACCTCGCCACCTATATCGCATTTGCGATGGCGGGCGCGTTGTTCCTCGTGCAGACGCGGCGAATTGCCGTCAGCATCTGGTTTCTCGTGTCGACGATTTTCGCGGTTGGCCTTGCCCTGACCGTCTCGCGGGGTCCGTGGCTGCAGATGGGCGTGATCGTGGTGGCGGGTTTCTGGATGGCGTTCGCGCAGACCCGCAATCAGCTGCAACTGCGCCGCAGCAATCGCGAGTGGATCATTCCGATCGCGCTGGCCGTGCTGTTTTTCGTGGTCAATGCGCTGATTCGCTGGGCCAATGTTCGCTATCACCTGGAGCTTGGGCAGTCCGCAGCGGAACGCTTCAAGGACGCCGGCCAGATCGCGCCGCGTCTCGCGTTGTGGAAGTACGGCTGGACGATGTTCAAGACGCATCCGTTGCTGGGTGTCGGCTGGGGTGAATTTCCGAGCTACCAGTACGAGTTCGTGAAATCGCTGGGCGCTGTCGAGATCGCTAACAATTCACACGACATCTTCATCGACCTGCTCGCGAAGACCGGCCTGATTGGTCTGGCAATCGTGCTGTCCGGTCTGATCACATGGCTCGTGCGGGTGGTGCGCGCTCCGCAAAGCTCAGCGCGCGTGTTCGGCATTGCGCTGATCGGTGTGCTGGTCATGCACGCGCTGGTCGAATATCCGCAGCAATACATGTTCTTCCTGTTGCCGGCCATGTTCGTGTTTGGCCTGCTGGAAACCCGGTCGCTGCGCCTCGTGCCGGCACGCGTGTCGTTCGGCGCGTTTGCCGTGGTGGTGTTCGGCGGACTGGCGGCGCTGTATCCGGTGTATCGCGATTACGCGCGCGCCGAGGTGCTGTACTACGGCTCGCGTCCCGCCGACCAGTATCGAGCCGACCCGTCGTTCCTGTTCCAGGCATGGGGCGGCTATGGCATGGCGACGCTTTTGCCGATGAATTCGATGGATTTGCAACACAAGCTCGCCATGCATAGGCAGGCGATCGCGCTGCTGCCGGGCGAAACGGTATTGCGACGCTATGCGGTGCTGCAGGCGTTGAGCGGCGATCAGGCGGCAGCGTTCGACACCGTCGAACGCCTGAAGATCTTTGCGATGGAACTGAAGGACTGGCCGTCGCAACTGGGCTATCTCTACCAGCTCTGCGACGAGCAGAAGACGTTGACTGGTTTCAAGGCGGAACTGGTCAAGCGCTACGGTATGCCGCCGGGCGACGTGAATGAAGACGACGATAGTGACGAGGATTGAGCCGCTGCGTTCGTTTCAAAGCTTCAAAGCTTCACAGCATTAGAGGTCGAGCGGGGCGATGACGCGCACGTCATCATCCCGCCACCCAATCCCCCGACTTCCCGCCATGCTTCTCCAGCGCGCGCACGTCAGTGATCGTCATCCCGCGATCCGCCGCCTCGCACATGTCTGAATCCTCAGTCGTCGCCTCGCGTGACGGCCTTGTTACGTGTTCCGACGCCGACGCGGGCGAGATTCAATGCCATGTTCCGTCAGTAGCTTGCGAAGACGATGGTTCTCGACAAACAGCCCGATAATCACCACCGTCATGATGATCGCACCCGACCATTCTCCGGTGTACCGGTAGAACGTCCATGCACCGAGTGCACAGGCGACAGCAGCCAGCAGCAATGCTATACGGTCGAGAATCCAGTTCATACTGTCGCCGCCCTTTGCTTCGCTGTTGTCACGCGATTGCGGAAAGCGTAGCTCATCCGCGCCGGAGAACCGGCGATCATGACTTCCGGGTGGCGTTGCAAGAATGTCAGCATAACTGGGGAAATGCGCATGCCGTTGCTAGCCGCCCATCGACTTACGGTCGGCGCGACTTGGGCGCTTGTTGCGCAGACCGATGATGAGTTTGCGGCAACGATCAGGCTGCCAATCACCGCACCTGTATAAGCCGCTGCCGTGATCCCGGCTATTGCGGCGAGAATTTCCAGCCCTGTCGTTGCACCAATCATTTCCGCCACCGTTGCACCAGGACCAAGTTTGGCCAGTGCATTCAGCATCGCCGACAAGTTAGTCATAGCTGTGGTGTAGGTCGAGAACAGACTGTCGGGGGCCGGCAGGTTCAGTGCCGCCATGTTGTTCTGAAACGCATCTTTGAAGCTAGGGCAAGAAACCGGCATGTTCGAAACCCGCTCGATTGATCAGCTGATTTTAACTGACAAATCAGTGGTAGCAGATTGCTCTTTCAACGATATGCGCCTTGCATTCAATGATTGGGTAAAAAATGATTTGCATCGCATGTTGCATTTTCACTGCTGATTTTAGCAGGGTGGATGAAGAAGAGGTTATAAAATTGCATGGCGTCAATAACAGCCAGAACGAAACCTGACTGCAATTCGAACCAGCTTCGGGCACCCACCATGAAAATAAAATCCATGGCCGTTTGTTGTTTATACCTGATCTCCACCACTGCGTTTGCACGAGGCAGCGGCTTGGGTGGCGGGCACAGTAGTTACCATTCAAGTAGCGGCGGTGAACACTACTTCGCGGATACATACGTAGCAATGGCACTTACGTTGCCGGACATCACCAAACCAACCCGAACGGGACAAAATACGACAATTGGTCGTCGAAAGGGAGTGTGAATCCCTACACTGGGAAGCAAGGAACCGTCGATCCGTCAAAGTGACTTCTGATCACTGCGAACGTCGTCGCTCGGGCCGGTTCGCGGCTTCCTTTCTCTGAGAGGTCTACGGAGACGGATATTTTCTCGGATACTTGTTATCGGCCGCACTTCGCAAAACCAAATGGACAGCCTACGAATTTCCTTAAAGAATCGACCGCGTCGAATTCGCGACGGGGAAGTGGCGATTGTGTTGCCTAAACGATTGGTCGAAAAAGACGACGAAATCGCTTTGGGTGCTCGCCTTGTCTGCAATCGCCGTCTCTTTGGGGCTTGCTACAGAGGGATAGTGCCGAACTTCTATGATTCGATAGGGCGAGACGGCGGTGTGATGGTCAGTAGGTTTGTTCGCTCAAACAGTGTTCTCCCAGCGATGTCCTTTCCGGGCGACATAGATTTACTAGTCGTCCCTTACGAGAATGATGAACTGGTTGTGTCCGAAACCTTGGCAATTGAACTGAAGGCTGTTCGTGCCAAATTTGCTAAGCAAGGAAAGTCCCCAAATGAATATGGTTTTTCTCAAGCCAAGGCGTTGCTGTCTCACGGATTCCCTTATTCCGCAGTCGTTCACCTTATTACGTCCGACGCCAGCCCCGAAGATAACTGGCGAAAAATTCTAGTTACGAGAGTGATCGATGCCAATTCCGGCACCGTAGAAGACCCATGGGAGACTTCAGTCGATCTGTTACCCGCTAATCTGATTGACCGATGTTTTGGCCGGCTTCGCGCCAATTGCGATGACGACAAACTGGGACTTGCGGCTGTTTATATCAAACATGACGAAATGTGGTCGCCATCAACCCCGTCCTGCGAGAAAGAATCTCCATATTGCGTCTGCAACTCTAGAAGCAATCGCCGCTTGCTATGAAAAAAGCTTTCAGCGGTTTATGGATATTCCTAGATATTGAGTTCTCTATTTTCAGGGGCGCGCCGCCGACAATAGCCGTCAACTCCCCGCCACCCAATCCCCCGACTTCCCGCCGTGCTTCTCCAGCACTTTCACGTCAGTAATCGTCATCCCACGATCCACCGCCTTGCACATGTCGTACACCGTCAGCAGCCCGACCTGCACGGCAGTCAGCGCTTCCATCTCCACGCCCGTTCGCCCAAGCGTTTCGACCTGAACCGTGCAATGCACGCCCGGCAGCGTTTCATCGAGTTCGAAATCCACCTTCACGCGCGTCAGCGCGAGCGGATGACAGAGCGGGATCAGATCGGCGGTGCGCTTCGAACCTTGAATCGCGGCGATTCGCGCGATACCGATCACGTCGCCTTTCTTGGCGTTGCCGTCGCGGATCAGGGCGAACGTCTCCGGCAGCATGCGAATCGAGCCGCGCGCAACCGCAATGCGCTTGGTCTCCTGCTTGCCGCCGACGTCCACCATATGCGCGTGGCCGGCGGCGTCGAAATGAGTGAGTTCAGGCATGGTTGGGCTCCTTCAAAGGGCGCCTATCATAGCAGCGGCGCAGCCCGGCGGCGGCAGCAGCGCGTTTGTGCGGGCCGATGCGCAAGGGCGTCATCGGCGACACTCATGTGGATTATGCCGCGCAGCGAGCGGTTGGGAGCGCCAGGTCCACGCCAGTCACCGTGACGTGAATCACCCGAACTCGCGTGACGACTGATTACAATCGTTCTATGCCCGCTAACTTAGTCCGAGCGGCGGGCTTCGTTTTTCGACCTCGTCATATCGACCTCGTGATGCGTCCGAAACGGTTCCTTGCTGCGTTGCTGTCTGTCGCGCTGGCGACGGCGCCGGGCGCGTCTGCGCAATCTCAGGGTGTGTCGGGCTTGGCGCCCAGCACGCTATCCGCCGAGCCGCCGCTGGTCAGCGGCCCGGCCGATGTCTACGGCGATCCGCTCATTCCGTCCGATATCGCGCAAGGCGTGTTCGGCGTGTACGGCGGGGCGCAGAGCCGCTTGTCCGGCAATTCCGGTGCGAACACCAACTGGCGGGCGCCGATCGTCACGCAGCAATTGCCCGATCTCGGCAACGGTGGTTCAGGCTCGCTCACGCCGCAGGCTGAACGCAAGCTCGGCGAGCGCGTGATGCGTGAACTGCGCCGCGACCCCGACTATCTCGACGACTGGCTGGTGCGCGACTACCTGAACTCGGTCGCCGCGAAACTTGCCGCGGCGGCGAGCGCGCTCTACATCGGCGGGTATCGTCCGGACTTCGATCTGTTCGCGGTGCGCGACACGCAGATCAACGCCTTCTCGCTGCCGGGCGGCTTTATCGGCGTGAACACCGGCCTCATTGTGGCGACGCAGACCGAATCCGAACTCGCGTCGGTGTTGGGCCACGAAATGGGACACGTCTTGCAGCGCCATATTTCGCGCATGATCACGGCCGGCGAACGCAGCACCTACGCGGCGCTCGCCGGCCTCTTGTTCGGCGTGCTCGCCGGCGTGCTCGCGCATAGTGGCGATCTGGGCAGCGCGATCGCGATCGGCGGTCAGGCGTATGCGGTCGACAACCAGTTGCGTTTCTCGCGTTCCGCCGAACACGAGGCGGATCGCGTCGGCTTTCTGCTGCTCGCCGGCGCCGGCTACGATCCCTACGCGATGACGACCTTCTTCGGCCGCCTCGATCGCGCCGCAATGAGCGACACCGGCGTGCCGGCCTACGCGCGGACTCATCCGCTGACCGGCGAACGGATCGCCGACATGGAAGACCGTGCGCGCCGCGCGCCTTACCGGCAACCGCATCAATCGGCCGAGTACGGTTTTGTGCGCGCTCGCTCGCGTTTGCTGCAAGACCAGTCGCGCAGCGAGTACGGGGATGAGATTTCGCGCTTGCGCTCCGAGATCGAGGACCGCACGGCGGTCAACGTGGCGGCGAACTGGTATGGCATTGCGTATGGGCAGATGCTGCTCGAGCGTTACGACGACGCGCTGGCGTCATTGGCGTCGTGTCGCGCCACGTTCGCGGCAGGCGAGCGGGCCGAGGGCGGAGTTGCGCGGAGTTCGCCGAGCCTCGACGTGTTGGCCGCCGACATCGCGCGGCGTGCCGGGCGCGACGACGAGGCCGCTCGTCTGGCCGAGTTCGCGCAGAAACGCTGGCCGCAGTCGAACGCCGCGATCGACATGCATATCCGCACCTTGCTGACGTTGCACCGCTTTGCCGATGCCCAGGCGCTCGCGCAGAAAGAGACGCGGGCCCAGCCCGATCAGCCTGCCTGGTGGCTGTATCTCGCGCAGGCCAGTGCCGGCACGGGCGATGCGTTGACGCGGCATCGCGCGATGGCTGAGAAGTTCGCGCTCGAAGGCGCGTGGCCTTCGGCGATCCGCCAACTGAAGGACGCGCGCGATCTGAAGGCGATTGGCTACTACGACCTCGCAACCGTCGACGCGCGACTGCATGAGATGGAAAGCCGCTATAAGGAGGAGCGGCTGGACGAAAAGAGTTAGGTCTCGCTTGAGCTTCGCCGCGTTGATCCGGCCTCGCTCGCAGGAATCAGCTGCGGCGCGAGCCGGTAGGGTGCTTAAGCGGCTGAGGCGGCCGGACTCGGCACGAACCCGAAGTGCCCGGCAACATCGCCCCGCCTTACAGCCTGCAACGGCAACACGACCTGATTGTTCCAGCGAAACTCGCCGCTCATCGAGTCGTCCGCCAACGTTGCATGATCGGAGAACACCTCTAGATCATGATCGTGCAAGACCGCGACTTTCGGTGGCGCTGAGCCGTCGGTGAACAGAATCCCGCCTTCTTCATCCACGAACACGGCTGCGGGCTCGAAAGCGCCGCCGGCCTGATCCTGCAATGCGAGCGCGCCGCCGGCATCGGCCGACAACCTCACCACCCACGGCGTATAGCCCAGTTCGACATATACGCGCTGCGGGCCATTCTGGAAGAACCACTGCCCTTGCTCGTCGGCGTCGTAATTCCGGTTGATGAACCCGAGCAACGCTTCGTGGCGAATCGGCGTGCCGGGCGTTCCGCTTGCCTGGGCGGCCTCGTCGCGCATGCGCCAGTTGCCGCGCCTATCCAGCATCAGCCACCCGGTGCAACTCGGTACGTTTGGCCACTTGGCCAAGGCCTGCTTGACGATGTCATCCATGATCGAGGTGCCGCTCCAGATAGCCGAACACGCGCCGCGACAGCCAGTCGATGCGGCCCGGGAACGGCCCGGTCATAAAGCCGGCGTGGCCGCCGTGCCTGGGTTGGTCGAGTTCCACCGCCGCCGACACTTCATGCCGCGACGGCAATGCTTCAGCCGGCAGGAACGGGTCGTTGCGCGCATTCAGCACCAGCGTCGGCACCTGAATATGCGGCAGCAACGGGCGCGTGGTCGCCGTGCTCCAGTACTCATCGGTATTGCGAAAGCCGTGCAGCGGCGCGGTCACCACGTTGTCGAACTCGTACATGGTGCGGCTCGCCAGCATTGCGTCACGGTCGAACAGGCCCGGAAACTGGACCAGCTTCTGCTCGGCCTTCTGCTTGAGCGTTTTCAGGAAGCTGCGCGTGTAGACGAGCCCGAAGCCCTGCGACAACGCGCGGCCGCCGGCATGCACGTCGATGGGCGTCGAAATCGCCGCGGCGGCTGAGATCACCGACGCCGCGTCTTCGCGCCGCTCACCGAGCCAGCGCAGCAGCACATTGCCGCCAAGCGACACGCCGGCCGCAACGACCGGCCCGCGATGCGCGGCGCGCAAACGCCGCAGAATCCAGTCGACTTCGTTGCTGTCGGCGAGATGGTAGAAGCGCGGCATCCGGTTCAGCGGTCCGCTGCAACTGCGAAAGTGCGGCACGACGCCGTGCCAGCCGCACTCGCGCGCGGCCGCCATCAACGAGGCGGCGTAGTGCGAACCCGAACTGCCTTCCAGACCGTGAAACAGCACGAAGAGCGGGGCGGTGTCGGCGGGAACCCGACGCGCAGCACCGGGCGCGAGCGCTGATCGGGCCTGCGCGTCGTGCTCCACCCAGTCGAGATCGATGAAGTCGCCGTCGGGCGTGTCCCAGCGCTCGCGTCGAAACGAGACCGCGGGGCGGCGTGCGAACAATGACGGGACGATAGTCTGCGCGTGCCGGTTCGGCAGCCAGAGCGGCGCACGGTAGAGCAGCTCGACGGTGGCCTCGACCGCGGCGTCAACGGCAGCCTCGACCGCGGCCGCGGCGCGCGCGGTGCCGGAAGAAGCGGATTTGTCGTGCGCCGTTCCCGAATTGCGCGAGGGGACTTCCGTCGGTGCCGGGGACTGCCTGCGGGGCGTGCTCATACCTGCTTCAAAACGCAAAAAGTAAAACGCGCGGCGCGCGTCAGTGCAGCGACCCCTGGCCATGCCGCATTTTCGTGGCGAACTGGCTGGCGGCCTCATTGGGCATAGGACTCGCGTGAATATGCGCGATGCGCCATTCGCCGCGTTCGTGGACCATCACGTAAGTGGTGAACACCATGGCCGGCGTGGCCTTCGGATCGGCCGGGCGGTGCGCTTCGGCAATCGCGTAGACCACGGTGCCGAGGCTGTCGTAGACGCGGATGTCGAGCGGTTCGATGGAAACGGGCGCGGCTTCGAGCTGGACCTGCAAGCCGGCGCGAATGCTGTCGAGGCCGTGCAGGTGGGAACCGTCGGCGCAGATGCAACTGACGAACTCTTCATCGATCCACAGACCCATCAAGCTGTCGATATTCACCTCGGCGACGGCCTGGTAATAGGCGTTCAGCGTATCGGCGGCGGCTTCGAAGATATGGGCAAAACGTGGCATGGCTCGTCAGTCTCTTGTGCGCGGCGCGCGGTTGCAAGGCAGCGGTCAGCGGGACAGCCCGGAACCGGACAATCGCACCCGAGCGCCAGAATGCCCGCGCCGCAAGGCGCGAACATGACGCGACGCGCTCAGGGGCGTGCGGTGTTGCGTGCAAGTATCAGCGGCGTTTAGCGTTGCGCCAGCAACATGCCGCGCAAATCGCCAAATACCTGCTCGGCGCTCAACTGCTTCAGGCAGTTCAGATGACCGAGCGGACACTCGCGCTCAAAACAGGGGCTGCATTCGAGATGAAGCCATTGTACCTTCGCAAGCTCGGACAAGGGCGGCGTGTGGCGCGGATCGGTCGAACCGTACACGGCTACCAGCGGCCGGCGCAGCGCGGCGGCCACGTGCATCAGCCCGGAGTCGTTGGTGACGACCGCATTGGCGCGCGAAATCAGCGCGCATGCTTCGCCCAGCGCGGTCTGGCCGCACAGGTTGCGCACGTTAGGCGCTTTCTCGGCGATAGCCTGCGCGAGCGGCGCATCTTTCGGCGAACCGAGCGCGACGATCTGCGTGTAGGGGAACGACTGACCCACCATCTGCGCAAGCGCCGCGAAGTGCTCGGGCGGCCAGCGCTTGGCGGGGCCGTATTCGGCGCCCGGACAGAACACCAGCAGCGGCACGCGCGTATCCAGATTGAAGCGCGCCGAGACGCGCGACGCTTCGTTCAGGTCCGCGTCGAGGCGCGGCATCGGCAGGTCGTCGGGCAACTTGGCGCCGGGCGCGTAGGCGAGGGCGGCGTACTGGCCCACCATGGGCGGGCGCTCGTCCTTGCGCGGATTCGCGTGGCGCACGTTCAACAGGCCATAGCGGCTTTCGCCGGTGTAGCCGATGCGCAGCCTGATCCCCGCCATCCACGGAATCAGCGCCGACTTGAGCGAGTTCGGCAGCACGTAGGCGGCGTCGTAGCCCACGTCGCGCAGGTCGCTCGCCAACTGCCAGCGGCGCAGCATTTGCAGCTTGCCGTGCGCGAGATCGGTGGCGTAGACGTCGCGGATTTCCGGCATGCGTTCGAGGACAGGCGCGACCCACGAGGGCGCGACCGCGTCGATGACGATGCGCGGATGCAATTTAACGAGGCGCGCAAACAGCGGCTGCGCCATCAATGCGTCACCGATCCAGTTCGGTGCGATAACCAACGCGCGACGCATCAGAATGAGTGTCCGGTGTCGAAACGAAGCCCCGCGCGAATTGTGCGCGTGGCATTCGGATAGGTAAAAAGGGAAAGGCCGCGACCCGCGTGGCGCGCGTCCGGCATGCCCGGAAGCACCGCGGAGGCGGCCCTGCTGTGGCGCGCCTGCTTTCGGCCCGCGCCGCGCGTTCGCGCCGGCGTGGTCACCGCCGGTTGCATGACCGGCACTGGCCCGTCGAACCACGAACCAGACCGTGACACGTGCAGCCGGTTACGAAGCGAACCCCGCAGCGCAATCGCGCCACACCGCCTGCCACCTCGCCCGCAATAAAGCGGGCGCTCGGCCTGGCAAGCGGCGCCACAAGCAATCAATGCTCAGTGCGCCGTGTTCAATGACCCCTGACCACTTCGCCGTCGCGCAGCTTGTAACGCGTGCTGCAGTACGGGCACTTGGCTTCGCCGTGCGTGACGTCGATAAAGACGCGCGGATGGGCGCTCCAGCGCGGCATGGCCGGGTTCGGGCAGTAAGCCGGCAGGTCTTTTGCCGACAGTTCGACCAGCGGCATTTCCTTGATTTCGCTCATGAGGGATTCTCGTTGTATGCAGGGGGCGTGCGTTGCGCCGGTTCACACCGGCGCCGCGCGCGTTAAATCTTGGTGAGCCAGTGCGCGTACTTGTCGCTCTTGCCGTTCACGATGTCGAAGAAGCCCGATTGCAGCTTTTCGGTGATCGGCCCGCGTGCGCCCGAGCCGATCGTGCGGTTGTCGAGTTCGCGGATCGGCGTGACTTCGGCGGCGGTGCCGGTGAAGAACGCTTCGTCGCAGGTATAGACTTCGTCGCGCGTGATGCGCTTTTCGATCACCTGAATGCCCGCGTCGCGCGCCAGCGTAATGACCGTGTCGCGCGTGATGCCGTCGAGGCACGACGCCAGGTCGGGCGTGTACAGCTTGCCGTTGTTCACGAGGAAGAAGTTCTCGCCTGAGCCTTCCGACACGTAGCCGTCCACGTCGAGCAGCAGCGCTTCGTCGTAACCGTCGGCGATGGCTTCCTGGTTGGCGAGGATCGAGTTCACGTACCAGCCCGACGCCTTGGCGCGGACCATCGACACGTTCACGTGATGGCGCGTGAACGACGAGGTCTTCACGCGAATGCCCTTGGCGATGCCGTCTTCACCGAGGTACGCGCCCCACGGCCAGGCCGCGATCGCCACGTGGATGGTGTTGCCCTTGGCCGAGACGCCGAGCTTTTCCGAACCGACCCAGATGATCGGGCGCAGATAGCAGGACTCGAGCTTGTTTTCGCGAACCACTTCGCATTGCGCGGCGGCGAGCGTTGCGTGGTCGAACGGCACGTCCATCTGGAAGATCTTGGCCGAGTTCAGCAGACGCTTGGTGTGTTCCTGCAGCCGGAATATCGCGGTGCTGCCGTCTACCGTCTTGTAGGCGCGTACGCCCTCGAAGACGCCCATGCCGTAATGCAGCGTATGGGTGAGCACGTGGATCTTGGCATCGCGCCAGTCGATGAGCTTGCCATCCATCCAGATCTTGCCGTCACGGTCGGCCATTGACATACGATTCTCCAGCAGGTGCGTTGTTAGGCGTAGCTATGGCAGGTATCGCCAAGACCAGCATTTTAGCGTCTTTTGCACACGGAACGGGCATTTGGGCACATTCCGGACGCTATAATCCAGCGCACGCATAAATCAAATCCGGATGCGCCAGCGGGTGCTTGACGACCTGGCGCCGACTTCCCTTCATTGCGACGCCTTTGGCGCCCGCGTTTCGCTTCATGCTCGCTCGCCTGTCAGAAACAGATCGCCGTGCCTTCCGCCAGGGCGCGCGCGACTATTCGCCCACGCTGATGGCGATTTTCTCCTGGGGCCTCGTCACCGGCATTGCCATGAGCAAGTCGGTGCTGACGCTGCCGCAGGCGCTCACCATGTCGCTGCTGTGCTATGCCGGTTCGTCGCAACTGGCGGTGCTGCCGCTGCTCGCCGCCAAGCTGCCGGTCTGGACCGTGCTGCTCACCGCGGCGATGGTGAATACGCGTTTCGTGATCTTCAGCGTCGGTCTGGCGCCGCATTTTTCCTATCTGTCGATGTGGCGGCGCATTGTGCTCGGCTATTTCAACGGCGACGTGATCTACCTGCTGTTCCAGAAGAAAAGCTTTCCGACCGGCTATGTGCCCGGCAAGGAGGCGTACTACTGGGGCATGGCGCTGTGCAGTTGGCTGTCGTGGCAGGTGTCGTCGATCGCCGGGATTCTGCTGGCGAGCCTGATTCCGGACAACTGGGGCCTCGCGCTCGCGGGCACGCTGGCGTTGCTGCCCATCATGGTGTCGGCGATCGCGACGCGCTCCACGCTGGTCGCGGTCACGATTGCCGGCGTGGTGTCGCTGCTCGCGTTCGACCTGCCGTACCGGCTCGCGCTGCCGCTCGCGGTGATCGCGGCGATCGTCGCGGGCAGCGCCGCCGACCTGATGGTCGAGCGCGCGGACCTGCGCCGCATCCGCAACAACGCCGGAGGTTCCCGATGACGTCCACGCAGATCTGGCTGGCCATTTTCGGCATGACCTTCGTCACCGCCGTGACACGCGCGATGTTTCTAATCGGCGGCGAGCGCACCGTTTTGCCGGCGCGCGTTCAGCGCATGCTGCGCTATGCGCCGGCCGCGGCCTTGGCCGCCGTGGTGTTGCCGGATGTGCTGGCCACGCCCGACGGCCTGTCTTTCGCGCTGTCGAACCATGAGTTCTACGCCACGCTGGCGGGTCTCGCGTGGTTTTTGTGGCGGCGCACCATGCTCGGCACGATTGTCGTCGGAATGGTCGTCTTCACCTTATTGCGCCTCTTCATGTAGCTGGCGAGGCAGGAAATGTTGCGTCGCGGCATGCGCGTCGCATCCTTCAAATACGGGACATTCGCCGAGGTGCGGGTCAGAAGGCAGTGTGGATCAGTTAAAATGGTCGTTTCCGGGATAACCGCGCCGCTGCAAGGCGCGCGAAGCC
Organism: Paraburkholderia sp. RL17-383-BIF-A; assembly: GCF_046028015.1. NCBI lineage: Bacteria > Pseudomonadati > Pseudomonadota > Betaproteobacteria > Burkholderiales > Burkholderiaceae > Paraburkholderia > Paraburkholderia sp. RL17-383-BIF-A. The sequence continues at coordinate 82,520 of NZ_JARESR010000006.1, forward strand.
GCGGCCCAGCCGCCGGCACCCGACTCAGTGGAGCCGCTACCGTGCCTGAGCGCTGGAGTTCGCCGCGTTCGAGTGCCGCGCGCCGTCCGCCAACGCCTTTCCATCAACTCGCACACACACGCCCATGAACAAGGTATTGCGTCTCTCCGATCTGATCGCCGAAGGCAAGCTATCCGGCAAACGCGTGTTCATCCGCGCCGATCTGAACGTGCCGCAGGACGATCAAGGCAACATCACCGAAGACACCCGTATCCGCGCCTCCGTGCCGGCGATCAAGGCAGCGCTCGACGCAGGCGCCGCCGTGATGGTCACGTCGCACCTGGGCCGCCCGACCGAAGGCGACTTCAAGCCGGAAGATTCGCTCGCGCCGGTCGCCAGGCGTCTGGCCGAACTGCTCGGCCGTGACGTGCCGCTGGTGGCGAACTGGGTCGAAAACGGCGTGAACGTCGCGCCGGGCTCGGTCGTGCTGCTGGAAAACTGCCGCGTCAACAAGGGCGAAAAGAAAGATTCCGACGAGCTCGCGCAAAAAATGGCGAAGCTCTGTGATATCTACGTGAACGACGCATTCGGCACGGCGCACCGCGCCGAAGCCACTACCCATGGCATCGCCAAGTACGCGCCCGTCGCATGTGCCGGCCCGCTGCTCGCGGCCGAACTCGAAGCGCTCGGCAAGGCGCTCGGCGCGCCGAAGCGTCCGCTGGTGGCGATCGTGGCCGGCTCGAAAGTGTCGACCAAGCTGACCATTCTGAAGTCGCTCGCCGACAAGGTCGATCAGCTGATCGTGGGCGGCGGCATCGCCAACACGTTCATGCTGGCCGCGGGCCTGAAGATCGGCAAGTCGCTCGCCGAAGCCGATCTGGTGAACGAAGCCAAAGCCATCATCGACGCCGCGAAAGCCCGCGGCGCCTCCGTGCCGATCCCGACCGACGTGGTCACGGCCAAGGAGTTTTCGCCGACCGCCAAGGCCGAAGTCAAGGCAGTCGCCGACGTTCAGGACGACGACCTGATCCTCGACATCGGGCCGGAAACGGCCAAGGTGCTCGCCGCGCAACTGGAAAAGGCCGGCACGATCGTGTGGAACGGTCCGGTCGGCGTGTTCGAATTCGACCAGTTCGGCAACGGCACGAAGACGCTGGCGGACGCCATCGCCAAATCGGCGGCGTTTTCGATTGCCGGCGGCGGCGATACGCTCGCTGCGATCGCCAAGTACGGCATCCACGACAAGGTCAGCTATATCTCGACAGGCGGCGGCGCTTTCCTCGAGTTCCTCGAAGGCAAGAAGCTGCCGGCGGTCGAAGTTCTGGAATCGCGGGCTTAACGTGGCGACGCGCTCCCCAACGGCAAAGTCTGCAAAAGCGCGCGGCGGCAAGCCGCGCAATCTCGCGGCAGAATCGGCAGGGGAGCGCGCGGCGCGCTCCGCGGCCACGCCGGCAGCGCTCGAGTCCGCGGTTGATGCCGCGGTCGGTTCAGCTAGCCAGCAGCAGGAAGTATCCCGGGCGTCCCTCGCGTTCGCGGAGTTGACCACTGTCAGTGAGGCAGCGGAATTGTCCAGCGCAGATGCTGGAGAGACCGCCTCGCCGTCCGCAGAACTCCCCGACGAAGAACTCGTCCCCCCACCAGCGCGCCCCGTGCTGGTCTCGAATACCGCTTCACCCCATAAAGCGACGCTGGTTTCAACCGGCGCGCAGCCCCCGGCAGCATCCTTCGGTGCGCAGCCTCCGCATCCGACTCGCAGCGCTCTTTCCAGCGATCTCACCCAGACGAGGAGACTCATGCATCGCGCCACCAAGATTGTCGCTACCATCGGACCGGCTTCCAATACGCCGGAAATCCTGCTGCAAATGATTCAGGCAGGGTTGGACGTGGTGCGGCTCAATTTCTCGCACGGCACCGCCGACGACCACCGCCAGCGCGCCGAATTCGTGCGCGAGGCGGCCCGCCAGGCCGGCCGCGAAGTCGCCATCATGGCGGACCTGCAAGGCCCGAAGATCCGGGTCGGCAAATTTGAAAACGGCAAGATCATGTTGGTCGCCGGCGAGCCGTTCGTGCTCGACGCGGACTGCGAACTCGGCAACGAGCAACGCGCCGGTCTCGACTACAAGGACCTGCCGCGCGACCTGAAACCGGGCGACGTGCTGTTGCTCAACGACGGCCTGATCGTGCTGGACGTCTCGCGTGTGATCGGCAACGAGATCCACACGGTCGTCAAGATCGGCGGTGAGCTGTCGAACAACAAAGGCATCAACCGCCAGGGCGGCGGCCTGTCCGCTCCCGCGCTGACCGCCAAGGACATGGAAGACATTCGCACCGCCATGTCGCTCAGCGTCGATTATGTCGCGGTATCGTTCCCGAAGAACGCCACCGACATGGAAATGGCCCGCCAGCTGGCGAACATCGCCGGCGCGCCGTTCGGCATCAAGCCGAAGATGATCGCCAAAATCGAGCGTGCGGAAGCCATTCCGGCGCTGCAAGGGATTCTCGACGCATCAGACGGCATCATGGTGGCGCGCGGCGATCTGGCCGTGGAAGTGGGGAATGCCGCAGTTCCGGCGCTGCAAAAGCGCATGATTCGTATGGCACGCGAATCGAACAAGTTCGTGATCACCGCCACGCAGATGATGGAGTCGATGATCCACGCGCCGGTGCCGACCCGCGCCGAAGTGTCGGACGTCGCGAATGCCGTGCTGGACGGCACGGACGCGGTGATGCTGTCGGCGGAATCGGCGGCGGGCAAGTATCCGGTGCAGACCATCGAGACCATGGCGGCGATCTGTATCGAAGCCGAGAAGTCGGAGCAGTCGGAGCTGGACAAGGATTTCCTCGACCGCACGTTCACGCGGATCGACCAGTCGATCGCCATGGGCGCGCTCTTCACCGCGTTTCATCTGGGTGCGAAGGCGATCGTGGCGTTGACGGAATCCGGTTCGACCGCGCTGTGGATGTCGCGTCACTCGACCCACGTGCCGATCTTCGCGCTCACGCCGCGCGTCGGCAGCGAACGGGCCATGGCGCTGTATCGCAACGTGACGTCGCTGCACCTGGACACCAACACCGACCGCGACACTGCGTTGCAGCAGGCGTTGGAAACCGTGGTGAGCAAGGGTTACGCGTCGCGCGGCGATATGGTGGTGCTGACTGTCGGCGAGCCGATGGGGCAAGCCGGCGGTACGAATACGCTGAAGATCGTACGGGTGGGCGAGCCGTATTGATCGGATCGACCCCCATGGCTCGATCGGCACGCAGTTGATTGGGCGAAGCAGGCTGCCATGCCCCGCGAGAGGCGGCGCACCGGCTCCAATCGCGCGTTGCAGCGGGTAGGACCGCTCCGCGCTTTAGGGAAGGTGTGAACGGGTATGCGGCTTGCTTCGCGATAAAATCGCCCAAAAGATGCCGACGGCACAAGAATTCGTTTCAATCTAAGGAGTTAAGCATGCCTCTCGTATCAATGCGTCAACTGCTGGACCATGCCGCTGAAAATGGCTACGGCCTGCCGGCATTCAACGTGAACAACCTTGAGCAGGTGCAGGCGATCATGGCGGCGGCCGACAAGGTCAACGCACCGGTCATCATGCAGGCATCGGCCGGCGCGCGTAAGTACGCGGGCGAGGCGTTCCTGCGCCACCTGATCGAAGCCGCGGTCGAATCGTATCCGCATATTCCGGTCGTGATGCACCAGGATCACGGCCAGTCGCCGGCGGTCTGCATGGCTGCAATCCGCAGCGGCTTCACCAGCGTGATGATGGACGGTTCGCTCGAAGCCGACGGCAAGACAGTCGCATCGTACGAGTACAACGTCGAGGTGTCGCGCAAGGTCGTGGAAGCGGCGCATTCGATCGGTATCACGGTGGAAGCGGAACTGGGCGTGCTCGGTTCGCTGGAAACCATGAAGGGCGACAAGGAAGACGGCCACGGCGCGGAAGGCACGATGACGCGCGAGCAACTGTTGACCGATCCGGAGCAGGCAGCCGACTTCGTCAAGCTGACCCAGTGCGACGCGCTGGCTATCGCGATCGGTACGTCGCACGGCGCGTACAAATTCAGCAAAAAGCCCACGGGCGACATTCTGTCGATCCAGCGCATCAAGGAAATTCACCAGCGCATTCCGAACACGCACCTGGTCATGCACGGTTCGTCGTCGGTGCCGCAGGAATTGCTGGCTGAAATCCGCGAATTCGGCGGCGACATGAAGGAAACCTACGGCGTGCCGGTCGAGGAAATCCAGGAAGGCATCAAGAACGGCGTGCGCAAGGTCAATATCGACACCGACCTGCGTCTGGCGATCACCGGCGCGATCCGCCGCTACATGGCGACCAACCCGGGCAAGTTCGATCCGCGCGACTACCTGAAGCCGGCGCGCGAAGCGGCGATGAAGATATGTATCGAGCGCTACACGCAATTCGGCTGTGAAGGCCAGGCCGGCAAGATCAAGCCGGTCACGCTTGATAAAATCGCGGAGAAGTACAAATCGGGCGAGCTCGCGCAAGTCGTCCGCTAAGCTATCACTATGTCTGCGCCTGGCCGTTTGGCCAGGTTGTCGTTAGATCGCCGTTCCCGCATCATCCGGGGAACGGCGTTTCCCTTTTGTTCCGGTCACACTTTTTGCCTCACTTTTAGCGAACCACGACGATGTCTACCCTCTACGAATCCACGCTCCGCTCGCTGCCGTTGCTCGGCCGCGGTAAAGTCCGCGACAACTATGCGGTGGGCAACGACCAGTTGCTGATCGTCACGACCGACCGTCTGTCGGCGTTCGACGTCATCATGGGCGAGCCGATTCCGAATAAGGGCCGCGTGCTCAACGAAATGGCGAACTTCTGGTTCGAAAAACTCAAGCACGTGGTGCCGAACCACCTCACGGGCGTCGCGCCCGAATCCGTGGTGGCGGCAGACGAAGTCGAGCAGGTCAAGGGCCGCGCGGTGGTGGTGAAGCGCCTCGAGCCGATCCTCGTCGAAGCCGTGGTGCGCGGCTATCTGGCCGGCAGCGGCTGGAAAGACTACCAGGCAACCGGTTCGGTGTGCGGCGTCGAACTGCCGCCGGGTCTGCAGAACGCGCAGAAGCTGCCCGAGCCGATTTTCACGCCGGCGGCCAAGGCCGAAATGGGCCACCACGACGAAAACATCACATACGACGAGATGGAGCGCCGCATCGGCACCGAACTGTCGGCCACGATCCGCGACATCTCGATCAAGCTGTACAAGGAAGCCGCTGATTACGCGGCCACGCGCGGCATCATCATCGCGGATACGAAGTTCGAGTTCGGTCTGGACAACCACGGCAAGCTGTACCTGATGGACGAGGCGCTGACCGCGGATTCGTCGCGTTTCTGGCCGGCGGACCAGTACCAGGTCGGCACCAACCCGCCGTCGTTCGACAAGCAGTTCGTGCGTGACTGGCTCGAAACCCAGCCGTGGAAGAAAGAGCCGCCGGCGCCCAAGCTGCCGGACGAGGTGGTCACGAAGACGGGCGAGAAGTATCAGGAAGCGCTCGAGCGCCTGACCGGACATAAGCTCGCCTGATTACGCGCACCGCCTGGATTTGCGCAGCCTGAGAAAAGGCCGCCGCAGGGGTGCCGCTGCGCGGGAAGTCCCTCGCCAAAGAAAGTCCCTCGCCCCGAAGGAAGACGCCTTGAGGGATTGAGGGATCGCCCTCCCGGAACCCGGCGCGAAGCGACGGTCCCGGGGGCGCTCTCAAGAAACAAGGAAGCCGTAAGATGAGTGAAGCTCAAACCGCCCACACGCATGGCGCGCCGGTTGTCGGCGTGCTGATGGGCTCCAGTTCCGACTGGGAAGTCATGAAAAACGCCGTGGCCATTCTGCAGGAATTCGGCGTGCCCTACGAAGCCAAGGTCGTGTCCGCGCACCGCATGCCCGACGAAATGTTCGCCTATGCTGAAAGCGCGCGCGAGCGCGGCATTCGCGCGATCATCGCGGGCGCGGGCGGTGCGGCGCACCTGCCGGGCATGCTGGCCGCCAAGACCACGGTGCCGGTGCTCGGCGTGCCGGTGGCGAGCAAGTACCTGAAGGGCGTCGATTCGCTGCATTCGATCGTGCAGATGCCCAAGGGCGTGCCGGTTGCCACGTTTGCGATTGGTGAAGCCGGCGCGGCGAACGCGGCGCTGTTCGCCGTGTCGCTCCTGAGCGGCACGAGCAACGAGTATGCGGAAAAGCTGGCTGCATTCCGCGTGCGCCAGAATGAAGCGGCCCACGCCATGGTGCTGCCGGCGCTGTAAGCGCACAGACTGATTGCTTGAAGACGTTCCCTGTCAGACCCCCGGCCGGGTGCCTGCCATCGCATTGCAAGCACGCATTGCACACAGCACCCGGCCGCGACCGACCACTAAGATGAACCCAGACAACACACCGGTTTCACCGATTCTGCCCGGCGCATGGCTTGGCATGGTCGGTGGCGGCCAGCTCGGCCGCATGTTCTGTTTTGCCGCTCAGGCCATGGGCTATCGCGTCGCCGTGCTCGATCCGGACGAAAACAGTCCGGCGGGCGCCGTCGCCGATCGCCATCTGCGTGCGGCATACACCGACGAAGCGTCGCTGACCGAACTCGCGCGGCTGTGCGCCGCAGTGTCCACCGAGTTCGAGAACGTGCCTGCCGCGAGCCTCGATTTCCTCGCGCGGACCACCTTCGTGAGTCCGGCCGGCCGCTGCGTCGCCGTGGCCCAGGACCGCATTGCCGAGAAGCGCTTCATCGCCTCATCGGGCGTGACGGTCGCGCCGCACGTGGTGATCGAATCGTCGGACGCGCTGGCCGCACTCGACGACGCCAGGCTCGAAGCCGTGCTGCCGGGTATTCTCAAGACCGCGCGCCTCGGCTACGACGGCAAAGGCCAGATTCGCGTGCGCAACGCCGAGGAAGTGCGCGAGGCGCATGCTTCGCTCGCCGGCGTGCCCTGCGTGCTGGAAAAGCGCTTGCCGTTGAAGTTCGAAGTGTCCGCGCTGATCGCGCGGGCGGCGAGCGGCGCCTCGGTGGTCTATCCGCTTGCGCAGAACACGCATCGCGACGGCGTGCTGTCGCACACCATCGTCCCGGCGCCGGACGCGAGCCCGACACTGGTCCAGCAAGCGCAACAGGCCGCGCTGCAAATCGCCGACAAGCTCGGCTACGTGGGCGTGCTGTGCGTCGAGTTTTTCATCCTCGAAGACGGTTCGCTGGTCGCCAATGAAATGGCGCCGCGTCCGCACAACTCCGGCCATTACACCGTCGACGCCTGCGCGACCAGCCAGTTCGAGCAGCAGGTGCGCGCCATGACCGGCATGCCGCTTGGCGACACGCGCCAGCACTCGCCGGCGGTAATGCTGAACATTCTCGGCGACGTGTGGTTTCCCGACGGCCCGAAGCGCCCGGCCGTCACGCCGCCGTGGCAGGAAGTCGCCGCGATGCCGGCAGCGCGTTTGCATCTGTACGGCAAGGAGGAGGCGCGTTGTGGCCGGAAGATGGGCCACGTGAACTTCACGGCCGCTACGCTCGAAGAAGCTCGCACGGCTGCGCGCGATTGCGCGCGTCTCCTGCACATCATCACGGGCTGACACGAGCGCCATGCCGGATCAACAGAAACCTGCCGAAGGCGCATTGCCTGTGAGCGCCACGCAGATCGAACACGCGGCGGCTCTGCTCGACGCGGGGGAGCTGGTCGCTTTTCCGACAGAGACGGTGTACGGCCTCGGCGGCGACGCGGAGAATCCCGACGCGGTCGCGCGGATTTATGCGGCGAAGGGCAGGCCGGCGAATCATCCGGTCATCGTGCATCTCGCGCCGCACGGCGATCCGAACTACTGGGTCGAGCACTTGCCCGCGGAGGCACAGCGGCTCATCGACGCGTTCTGGCCCGGGCCGCTCACGTTGATCCTGAAGCGCGCCGCGCGCATTCCGGCGGCAGTCAGCGGCGGCCAGGATTCGGTGGGGCTGCGCTGTCCGTCGCATCCGGTCGCGCAAGCCTTGCTCGAGGCGTTCAGCGCATTGCGCGGCGGACATGGCGGTGTCGCGGCGCCGTCGGCGAACCGTTTCGGTCATGTGAGCCCAACCACGGCACAACATGTGCGGGACGAGTTCGGCAACACGATTCATGTGCTGGACGGCGGCGCGTCGGACGTCGGTATCGAATCGACCATTCTGGATTTGTCGCGCGGCTTTCCGGCGTTGTTGAGGCCGGGGCGCGTGACGCCGCAAGATATCGCCGAGGTGCTCGGCGAGGCGCCGCGTTTGCCAGACGGCTCGGACGCGACTGCGCCGCGCGCTTCCGGCACGTTGAAGGCGCATTACGCGCCGAGCACGCCGTTGGCGCTATTGCCGTTCAACGCGCTGGAGACATTGCTTGCCGCGCGGCAAGCGGATGAGCGCGTGGCATTGGTTGCGCGCGCTTCCCGCGCGGGACATTGGGCCGATGCCGAGGGCGTGCATTTCATCGCCGCACCGGAAGATCCGCATGTCTACGCGCGTGAACTATATGGCTTGCTGAGGGCGCTCGACCGCGCGAACGTCTCGCGAATTCTTATCGAGAAGCTGCCGGATACGATCGAGTGGATCGCGGTGAATGACCGGTTGGGGCGGGCGGCCGCTGCGTTCGAAGCGCAGGGATAGCGTCGACAGCGCCCGGTTGAACTCAGCCGGGCCTGTCATCGTCGCAAAGGCGACGGCGGATCGCCGGATCCGCCGCGTTACCTGCCGCGTTACCTGATTACTTGCCCAACCCCGTTGCCGCGATCTGCTGCTGCACGTACTGCGCGAACAACGCGTGCAGGTGCGTGCTCGGGTGAACCGTATCCGCGAACATGTAAGTCTGGTCAGCGCCAGCCACCGTGTAGGTCTGCGGCGAACAGAACAGCGACGAACCAAACTGTGCGCCGTATTGAGCCGGGGTCAGTCCGTTCGTTGCGCTTGGGTTCGCGGCGGCGTAAGCGGTTGCGTTGCTCTGCATCGACGCCAGGTTACACGCCGTGCCGGTGTTGGACACCGTGAAGCCCAGCGCCTGGTAGTTCGGCAACTGCTGATCCAGCCACGTGAAGGCGTCGGCCACGATGACCTTGCCCGTACCCACCAGGCCGCGGGCCGTCAGGTTCTGCACCAGCAGGTAGTTATACGCCGCGGTAATCCCGGACAGCAGCGCAGCCGTGCCAGGCGTAGACGCGTTGGCCGACACGCCGAGCGGCGTATTGCCGATGTCCGGCACCGTCGACACCACCACGTGGGTCGCGCCCGAGTTGACGATGGTCTGCACTTGCGCCGCGAGCTGGGTGGCGGCCTGCGCGATCTGCGGGTTGGGCAACTGCTGCAGGTAGCCGACGATAAACGCGACCTGGCCCGCCTGCGAGTTCGGCAGTTTGCCGGCCTGCACGAGTTGCGGGTATTGCGTCTGGAGCGCGGCGCCGAGCGCTGTCAGATTGGTGGTGGTCCCCGCGAACTGGAAGATGTCGTTCGCGCCGCCGTTGATCAGCACGAGCTGGTTCGCATTGAAGCTCGTATGCGCACCCAGGTAGTTAGCCACCTGCGTCACGACCGGCACGGTCGTCGCGGCCATGTTGTTGGGCGCCCAGCCTTGACCTTGCGCGTTCACGACGTCCGAGCCGCCCTGCGCGTAACCGTAGCCGCCCGCTGCGACCAGCGGCTGGCCAAAGCCGCCGAGGTACGCCGGCTTCAACGTGTCGCCGTAGTATTCCGCGACCTTCTGGGTCCACACTTCACCCGGGTTCGTCGTGAAGCGGCCGCCGCCGAAGCTCCCCTGAATCACCGGCGCGTACGTGCCGACGTCCGAGAGACTGTCGCCGAACGACACGACCTGCAACTTGACGCCGCCCGCAGGCGTGCTGCTCGCATTGTTGTTGTCGCTACCCCCGCCGCAAGCCGCGAGCAGGGCGAACGCCGTGCTGGCAATGGCGATCTGCGTCACGCGCAGCCAATGTTGTTTCCGCGATGCTGTTTGCTTCATGTTGACTACATCTCCTCGTATGTTTGGCCCTTATGCCATGTGTTGCAGGCAGCGCCCGCCGCTTAGGCGGCGTGACGACAGCTTACAGAATCTTCTACGGCCTGCGCGGTGTTTGAAACGCGGCCGTATGGTCTTGATTCACGCGAATCGCTTCGCTCGAATTTCCGCTTGAATCCGCGTGCGACGCCGATGAACCGGCGGCGCGCCGCGCGTGATAATCCGTCGCCCACGAGGGCGGCGCAAACAGTGCGCGCAGCTTGTTGCGCCAGCCGCGCACGCTCGCGAAGTCGGCGCCCATCGACGCCCATTCGTGAAACGTCGCCTTCAGCGGGTTGTACGTGTGAAGTGGCTCGACGATGCCGTAGACCGGCGCATCGCGCTCGTCTTCCTCGACATAGCTGCCGAACAGGCGATCCCAGATCACCAGCACGCCGGCATAGTTGCGGTCGATATAGCGGTCGTTGCGCGCGTGGTGCACGCGATGGATCGACGGCGTGTTGAACACGTATTCGAGCCAGCCGAGTTTGCCGATGGCCTGCGTATGCACGAAAAACTGAAAGCCCAGGTTGATCAGCACGATCGCGACGATCTGCTTCGGCGGAAAGCCGAGCACGGCAAGCGGTGTCCAGAACAGCCACATGCCCGCGATCGGATACATCAGGCTCTGGCGGAACGCGGTCGAAAAATTCATGCGCTCCGACGAGTGATGCACGACATGCGCGGCCCATAGCCAGCGCACGCGATGGCTGCAGCGATGGAACACGTAGTAGAGCAGATCCTGAGCGACGAACAGCACAACGAACGAGACCCAACTCGCCTGCCACGTGTAGATGCGGTAGTGATCGTAGAAGAACGCGTAGACGGGAATGACGGCGAGCCACGCGAGCTTGTCGGCGCCCTGGTGCATCAGCGCGAGCGCCGTGTTGCAGAGCGTGTCGCGCCAGCTATAGAGTTGCGCGCCAGGGCGCGTGCGCAACAGGTGCCACGCCTCCCAGCCGATGCATGCGAGAAAGACTGGCGCCATGGCGAGCAGCAGCAATTCGGCATCGAATTGCATGGTGTCTTCCTCCGTGGTCCCTGGCCGCCGCGCGGTGCGCGAGCGGTGTTGTCGTTATTGTTCGAGTGGACCGTCAGCGGTGTGCGGTCCCGGCGCCACGTCCAGCGTTTTACGCGCGCCTCAAACACTGCCCGACAGCGTACACGCTAGAGGACGTTGCCGCGCGCGGCTTCGCTAGAAGGAACACTCAGTGAGCGCCGCGCTGGTGCGGGTTTTTCCTGGGCTTGCTGCTGCGCGGTTCGACGACGGGATCGGAAACTTTGGTGAAACCTTGAGACGGGCCCTGGTACACCCATTCGAGCAGCGCATCATGCGCGGCGCGAGCGGCTTCTGAATGCGGATCGTTGATCAGGCTGACGACCACGTAACTATTGCCGTCAGCCGAGGCCACATAGCCCGCGATTGCCCGAACGTCGCGCAACGTGCCGGTCTTGATATGCGCGTTGCCGCCCGCGCCCTGGTTGGTCAGCCGATTGCGCATGGTGCCGTCCACGCCCGCGATCGGCAGCGACTCCACGAACACCTGCGCGACCGGACTCGCGTTGGCCCGTTGCAGCAGATCGGCGAGCGCGAGTGCGGTGATGTGCTCGTCGCGCGAGAGGCCCGAGCCGTTATCGAGCGTCAGATATTCCATGTTGATGCTGTCGCGGCGCAGAAACGCCTCGATTGCACGCGCCGACTTGGCGGGCGTGGCGGGACCCTTTTCCTCGGCCGCGCCGATCGTCAGGAACAGATTGCGCGCCATCGTGTTGTTGCTGAACTTGTTGATGTCGCGAACGATGTCGGACAGCATCGGCCCCTGGTGTGTCGCCACGAGTTTGGCGCCCACCGGTACGGCGCCTTCGCGCGTCGCGCCGCTGAACGTGCCGCCGGTCTGTTGCCACAGCGCGAGAAAACCGCCCGCGAAAAATGCCGAGTGATCGAGCACCGCGACGTTGATCGTGCGCGGGCCGCAGCGCACCGAGTAGTCGCCGTCGAACGAGGCGACGACGGTGCCGTTCGGCTGCGGCGTGACGGTGGGCGACACGGAGGCCGCATCGCCGCGGCATGGACCGTTGACAGCGTGCATCTGGTTGTCGATCTGTAACTGCGCGAGCGCGGGCAGCACGTCGATCGCGACGCTGCCGTCGGGCGACGGCGTCAGTGTGAAGGACAGCGATTTGAACGCGTAGAGCAGCGGATCGGGGCCGACGTTGTACGGCGCGGTGGCGTCATCGTCGAACGGCGGCAGGTCGCGCGTGGACGGATCGAAGTAGCGCTTGTCGAGCACCAGCGCGCCGTCTATGCCGTTGATGCCCGCCTTGTGAATCTTCTGGACGAGATCGATCAGTTCTTCCGGCACGAGCTTCGGGTCGCCCGTGCCCTGAATGTAGAGGTTGCCGTGCAGCACGCCGTTGGCGTCGACCGTGCCGTCCGTATAGGCGCTCGTGCGCCAGCGGTAGTCGGGGCCGAGGATCGACAACCCCGAGTAGGTGGTGACGAGCTTCATGGTCGAGGCGGGCATCATCGGCTTGCCGGCGTTCAGCGCGACGATCGGCGTGCGGTCGCCGACTTTCTCCACCACCACGCTGATCGACGACAGCGGCACGTGTGCGCGCTGCAAGCCGGCCATCACTTGCGGCGGCAATACCGTGGTGACGTTGACGCTCGGATGCGCGGCCTTGACGCGAGCCTGCGCGGCGAGCGGCAGCGAGGCGCTGCAGCCGAGCGCGACGCAGGCGATCAGCCAGGCGCTCACGCGCGGCGCGAAGCGGCGAGGCAGCCGAGATGCGCAAGCGGTGGGAACAGTGGAAGCAGTAGAAGCAGACGGGAAACCCGGACGCTGCGCGGCAAGGCGCACGCGGCGTGCGAGATAAGACAGAAAAGCGTGCGTCATGGACGGGCGAAAAAGCAAAATGTCAGGGCGTGGGGCACGCGGTAATCCGGGTTGCGGCAGGGCGTCGCGTGATACACGGACGAATCGCCGGCCGCGCGACGCAAAGCGCCCATTGTAGTGACATGCCGCGAGGCTGCGGTGGAAAATGCGCCACGCGCCGCACATGCCTGAGGCGGGCGCTAGAATGCGGCATCATCGAACGATTCGGAACGGATAACCATGCGCATCTTGCTAGTCGAAGACGACCGGATGATCGCCGAAGGCGTGCGCAAGGCGCTGCGCGGCGAAGGCTTCGCGGTCGACTGGGTGGAAGACGGGGAAGCAGCGCTCAGCGCGGCGGCCAGCCAGCCTTACGATCTCGTACTGCTCGACCTGGGGCTGCCCAAGCGCGACGGTCTCGACGTGCTGCGCATGCTGCGCGCACGCGGCCATGCGTTGCCGGTGCTGATCGTCACCGCGCGCGACGCCGTGGCGGATCGCGTCAAGGGCCTCGACGCCGGCGCCGACGACTACCTCGTCAAGCCTTTCGATCTCGACGAACTCGGCGCCCGCATGCGCGCGCTGATTCGCCGTCAATCCGGGCGCAGCGATTCGACCATCCGCCTCGGCAATCTGACGCTCGATCCCGCCTCGCATCAGGTCACGCTCGACGGCTCGCCGGTGGCGTTGTCGGCGCGTGAATTCGCGCTGCTCGAGGCGCTGCTCGCGCGTCCCGGCGCCGTGCTCTCGAAGAGCCAGCTCGAAGAAAAAATGTACGGCTGGGGTGAGGAGATCGGCAGCAATACCGTCGAGGTCTACATTCACGCGCTGCGCAAGAAACTCGGTGCGGACCTGATCCGCAACGTACGCGGTCTGGGCTACATGATCGCTAAGGACGCCTGAGCCGATGCGTTCGATCCGCCGTCAATTGCTGGTCTGGCTGCTGGCGCTGGTGCTGCTCGGTGTCGGCATCGCGGGTTGGCTGATTTACCGGCAAGCGCTTGCCGAAGCCAACGAACTCTTCGATTACCAATTGGAGCAGATCGCCGCGGCGCTGCCGTCGGAACCGTTCTCGCAGGTGCTGGGTTCGCGCGACACCGGCGACGAAGGCATCGTGCTGCAAATCTGGAATCGCAACGGCGTGCTGATGTACTACTCGCGTCCGCGTGCGCCGCTCGCGCCGCGCGCCGAGCTCGGCTTTTCGACCGAGCACACGGATCGCGGCGAGTGGCGCGTGTATGGCGCGATCGTCGGCGATAACGTGGTGCAGCTGGCGCAGCCGGTGTCCGTGCGTAACCGGCTTGCCGCGAATGTCGCGCTGCGCACGCTGTGGCCGTTGATCGTGCTGCTGCCGTTGCTGGGGCTCGCGGTGTGGGTGATCGTCGGACGCGGACTCAGGCCGCTGCGCCGCGTGACGAGCGCACTCGACGCGCGTCATCCCGAGGCACTCGATCCTTTGCCGGACCAGCGTCTGCCGCTCGAAGTGCAGCCGCTCGTGCGCGCGCTGAACGGGCTGCTCGAACGGCTCGCCACCGCGCTCGATATTCAGAAGGCATTCGTCGCCGACGCGGCGCATGAATTGCGCACGCCGCTGGCCGCCGTGCAGATTCAGGCGCAACTCGTGGCGCGCGCGAAAGACGAAGCCGGCCGCAGCGAAGCGCTCGCCGATCTGCAAGCGGGGGTGACGCGCGCCACGCGTCTTGCCGAACAACTGCTGGCGCTCGCGCGTTCCGAGCCGGACGGACTCGCCGCCACCGACGCGATCGATCTGCGCGCGCTGCTCGAAGAATGTGTGCTGGCTTACGCGCCGCTCGCGCAGAATCGCGGCGTCGATCTCGGCATCGAGGCGACAGAGTCCGCCACCGTGATCGGCGACGCCGACGCGCTGCGCGTGATGTTCAACAATCTCGTGGATAACGCAACCAAATACACGCCGCGCGGCGGACATGTGGATGTCGTTCTGCGTGTGGAAGAGGGACACCCGGTCGTGCGGATCGCCGACAGCGGCCCGGGGATCGATCCGGAGGAACGCGATCGCGTGTTCGACCGTTTCTATCGCGCGGGCGCCAGTGCGAACCGCGCGCGGACCGACGTGGCGGGCAGCGGTCTGGGTCTCGCGATCGTGCGCCGCATCGCCGTGCAGCATCATGCCGCCGTGTTGCTCGACGAATCGCCGGCGGGCGGCTTGCAGGTCAGCGTGCGTTTTTGAAGGACGGGCTTTCAGTTCGTAAGAGGCTTTGATCGAGGCTTGTGCAACGCTGCAATAGCGCCTCGAAAATAGGATGGAAGCGATCTGTCGCTGCTTAAGACTCTTTTAAGTGACGCCACGTACGCTTCGAGACATCCAAAGTCTCTTTCTCCCAGTCAGGAGTACACGATGAACGCGAAAACCTTGTCCCGCAGCGCTGTTGCAGTGGCTGTCGCCGTGGCGCTCTCCGCCGGCTATGTGGCGGGGCATCGCGACGTGCCCGCGCCGCAGGTGATCACGCCGGCGCAAGCCGCGATGATGCCCGCCGAAGCCGCCGCCAAAACCGGCATTCCCGACTTCTCGGGCCTCGTCGAAACCTACGGCCCGGCGGTCGTCAACATCAGCGCGAAACATGTCGTCAAGCAGACGGCGCTGCGCGGCAATTCCGGTAATGGCAACGGCGGCGGCAACCAGTTGCCGATCGATCCGAGCGACCCGTTCTACCAGTTCTACAAGCACTTCTTCGGCGGCATGCCCGGCATGCAGGGCGGCGACGGCGGCGACGCGCCCGATCAGCCGAGCGCGAGCCTGGGATCGGGGTTCATCGTCAGCAATGACGGCTACATCCTGACCAATGCGCACGTGGTGGACGGCGCGAACGTCGTCACGGTGAAGCTGACCGACAAGCGCGAATTCCGCGCGAAGGTGGTCGGCGCCGACAAGCAGTCCGACGTCGCCGTGCTGAAGATCGACGCGAGCAATCTGCCGACCGTGAAGATCGGCGACCCCCGTCAAAGCAAGGTCGGCCAGTGGGTCGTCGCGATCGGTTCGCCTTACGGTTTCGACAACACGGTGACCTCGGGCATTATCAGCGCCAAGTCGCGTTCGCTGCCTAACGAAAACTACACGCCGTTCATTCAGACCGACGTGCCGGTGAACCCCGGCAACTCGGGCGGCCCGTTGTTCAATCTGCAAGGCGAAGTGATCGGCATCAATTCGATGATCTATTCGCAGACGGGCGGCTTCCAGGGCCTTTCGTTCGCTATCCCGATCAATGAAGCGATCAAGGTCAAGGACGACATCGTCAAGACCGGTCACGTGAGTCGCGGCCGCCTCGGCGTGGCGGTGCAGGGCATGAACCAGACACTGGCCGATTCGTTCGGCATGCAGAAGCCGCAAGGTGCGCTGGTTAGCTCGGTCGATCCGGGCGGCCCGGCCGCCAAGGGCGGTCTGCAGCCGGGCGACGTGATCCTGTCGGTGAACGGCGAGCCGGTCGGCGACTCGTCCGATCTGCCGTCGCAGGTTGCGGGTCTCGCGCCGGGCAGTTCGGCGACCGTGCAGGTATGGCGCGACAAGGCCACCAAGGACCTGAAGGTGACCATCGGCTCGTTGTCGGATGCGAAGGTGGCGTCAGACAAGGCCGATCAGCCGACCCAGTTGCAAGGCCGCCTCGGCGTGGCAGTGCGGCCGCTGACGCCGGAAGAAAAGAGCGGTGCGTCGGTGTCGCACGGTCTGCTCGTGCAGCAGTCAGGCGGCGCGGCGGAAAGCGCCGGCATCCAGCCGGGCGACGTGATTCTGGCGGTCAACGGGCGGCCCATTTCGAGCGTCGATCAGTTGAAGCAGATGATCGCCGGTGCCGGCAACAGCATCGCGTTGCTGATCCAGCGCGACAACGCGCAGATCTTCGTCCCGGTCGATCTCGGCTGATCGGGTGAGCGCGGCGGCTGTACCGGTCGGCGGCCGGGCGGCGGTTTGACCGACGGCTAGCCGATTCGCCCGCGAATTGAAGTAATGCTTGCCGGTCCCGTTGCATTTACTGCCAGCGGACCGGCAATTTTCATTTGGTGCCAACTATTGAAGCAGGGCGTTGCGCGCTACCCGGCGTGGCGCGCAGCGGTTTTCCAGAGGACGCGCCGGCGGCTTGGCACGCAGGTTGCGTCTACCTTGGTCCGGGCCCATCGCGGGGTGCCGGAGAAGCAGGGATAAGACCTCAACAAGGAGCGAACCGATGAAAACCCAACGCAATCAGCGAAGGCTCGTAGCCGCTGCGGTATGCGCAGCGCTCACGCTCGGTCTGGCGGGTGGCGCGTATGCGCAGCAGGCAAGCGACACGACCGGCGGCACGACCACCGATCAAACCAGCGCGGGTAATGCCAATGGTGGCGGCTTGCCGCAAATCCAGCAGCAAGGCGATGTCTCGTTCGTGTCGGGCGGCGTCGGCCTCGACGAATCGAAGGCGTTACAGCAGGCGCAAAGCCAGTGGCCACTGTCGCTGCGCTTCACCGGCCCCGGTTCCGACTTTCTCGCCGACGTCCACGTGCGCGTGGTCGATGCGCACAACGGCGAAGTGCTGACGACTACGTCACGCGGGCCGTATATGCTGGTCAAACTGCGCCCGGGCCGCTACACGGTGCATGCGCAATACAAGGATCGCGACCAGTCCAAGGCGGTGACGATCCCGGCCAAGGGTACCGCCAAGGCCGCGTTCTACTGGAACACGCAATAAGCGTGAGGGCGTTTTGCGCGGAGTTGCGGCTAGCTTCGTACCCCGCGCAGGAACGTCGCGCAATCGGCCGGACTTTGGCCGATAATGAAGCCACGGGCACGCCCCGTGGCTTTACTGTTTGCACGACCGCACACCATCACGGAGCCGAGACATGAGCGATGCCTTGACACCTCACGGAAGCCCGGGCACGAGTGCGGGCGGGCACACCATCGTGATCACCGGCAACCATCACCGGGTGCGGGTGATACACGGCGGTGTGACCATGGCCGATACGCAGGCGGGACTGACACTGGCGGAAACCGGTTTGCCGGACGTGTTCTATTTTCCGCGTTCGGACGTGAACATGGCGCGGCTCGAACGATCGGCGCATACGTCGCACTGCCCGTTCAAGGGTGAGGCGTCGTACTTCCATCTGCGCACGGAAGACGGCCTGATCGAAAACGCCGTGTGGAGCTACGAAACGCCGCTCGAGTCGGCGGCCACGATCAAAGGGTATCTCGCGTTTTACGCATCGCGCGTCGACCGCATCGATCAGACGTCCTGATCCCGCTGTCGCGCGTTCATCGGGGAGGCTGCCATGGAACTGAACGACGCGTTACGGATTCCGCTTGCGCCGTCTGAGGTTTGGGAGGCGTTGCAAGACCTCGCGCTATTACGCGCCAGCCTCGACAACTGCGAGTCGTTCACGCGCCTTGCGCATGGCGAATACGAGCTGATCATGACGGTGCCGCTCGGCCCGCTGCGCGCGCGTTATGAAGCACGCGCCCACGTGGCCGGGCAGGATTCCGGCCCGGCAGACGCGCAGCGCCGCACCATCAACTTCAAGGCGCGCGCCGAAGGCATCGGCGCGTTGCGCGGTCAGATCGAAGTGCGCTTGCGCGCCGACGAAGGCGGGCATGGCGCCGACAAGGCGCGCGGCACGCGGATCGACTACACGATCTGGGCAACCTCGTCCGGCCCGCTCGCCGAACTGCCGACACGTCAACTCGAAAACGCCCTGCATCAACTGGCCGACGACTTCTTCTCCGAGTTCGACGCTGTCGTGCGCGCCAAGCATGGGCAAGGGCCTAACCGTGCGCGGGGCTCGGCGGTGCGCCGTCAGCATGTGTTTCTGCGGCCGATCACACTCGGCGGCATGGCGCGGCGCGTGCGCCCGGACCACGGCAATGCGTTGCCCGGTCGCGCGGCAAGTGCGTCGCATGGACACTCGCACGGGGTCTCGCATCACGAGCCCAGTCCGCACGCAGTGCCGAACTGGGCCTGGGCGGCGATGATCTTTCTGGTGGCGCTGCTGTTGTATGTGGCGCGCTGGATCAGCGAGCATTGATATTCGTCGCTGGGTCGCTCTGGCGTCGCTTTGGCGTCGTTCCGGTGCGCGGGGCGCGTATCGCTGCTGTCGCGCCGGCGCGACTACGAAATTCCGTTGGGCTGCTACGAAACGTCGTCGGCGCAACTAGCGCCGCGTTCGCGCGGTTAGACGCCGCGAAATTCTCTTCGCCATGCGGACGGCGACGTGCGAAACGTCTCCGCGAAATGTTGCCTTAGCGAAGCGGTCGAGCCGAAGCCCGCGATTCCCGCGATCGCTTCCACCGACTCGTCGGTCCCCTCCAGCAGTTGCTGCGCGCGTGCGAGCCGCTGCGCCAGCAGCCATGCGCCCACGGTCGTGCCGGTGGCGAGCCGGAAGCGTCGCGTGAAAGTGCGCCGGCTCATCAGCGCGCGCCCGGCCAGCGAGTCGAGCGTGTGCGGCAATGCCAGATTCCCGCTGACCCAGTCGAGCAGGCCCGACAGCCGGTCGCCGCGCACATTCGGCGGCATGGGCTGCTGAACGTATTGCGCCTGGCCGCCTTGCCGATGCGGCGGCACCACCAGCCGGCGCGCCACATGATTGGCCACTTGCGCGCCGCACATCTTGCGCATCACGTGCAGACAGCAGTCGAGGCCGGCGGCCGTGCCGGCCGAGGTCAGCACGTTGCCGTCGTCGACATAGAGCACGTTGGGGTCGAGGCGCACGCGCGGATAGCGGCGCGCGAAGTCGTCGGCCCATGCCCAGTGCGTCGAGGCCGGCCGCTCGTCGAGGATGCCGGCGGCCGCCAGCACGAATGCGCCGAGACACAGCCCGACCAGTTGCGCGCCGCGCGCATGGGCGGCGCGCAGCGCATCGAGCAGCGCGGCCGGTGGCGTTTCGGCTGGGTCGCGCCAGCTCGGCACGATGATCGTGCCGGCATCGGCCAGCGCTTCGAGTCCATGCGTGACGCCGATCGAAAAGCCGGCCGTGGTGGTCAGCGCGCCCGTTTCGGCGGCGCAGACGCGGAAGTCGAACTCCGGCACGCCGCCGCCGCTGCGGTCCTCGCCGAACACTACGCACGGCACCGAGAGGTGGAACGGACTGATGCGGTCGAAGGCGACCACCGCGACGACGTGCCGGGGCGCTGCGCCGTGCGTCGCGGCAGAAGAAACGGGCGTGGCCATCAGTCACCTCGTGAAATCCGACGATGGCCCGATTCTAGCGAATCTTGTCATTCGGGTCGCTGTCGCGACGTGGGCGGCGGGGGAACAATGCAGTTATCGCCGCGGCTCGTTCTCAGGCCAACCCCGACCGGATCAGTCTGCGCGGCGCCAACCATCCCTTTACCCGACCGAGGAGTCTTGCCATGACCGCCACACCGCGCCGCGCGCTGATCGTCATCGATGTGCAGAACGAATACGTGAGCGGCGATCTGCCGATCGAATACCCGGACGTGCAAAGCTCGCTCGCCAACATTGGCCGTGCAATGGATGCGGCGCGCGCCGCGGGCGTGCCGGTCGTTGTCGTGCAGAATCTGGCGCCGGCCAGCTCGCCGTTATTCGCGCGTGGCAGCAGTGGGGCGGAACTGCATCCGGTGGTGGGCGAGCGGGCTCGCGATCATTACGTGGAGAAGTCCCTGCCGAGCGGCTTTACCGGCACCGATCTGGCCGACTGGCTCGCCGCGCGTCAAATCGACACGCTGACGGTCACGGGCTATATGACGCACAACTGCGACGCGTCGACCATCAACCACGCGGTTCACGCCGGGCTCGCCGTCGAGTTTCTGCACGACGCGACGGGCTCGGTGCCGTATGAAAACAGCGCGGGTTTCGCCAGCGCGCAGGAGATTCACCGGGTATTCAGCGTGGTGCTGCAGTCGCGCTTCGCGGCGGTGGCGAGCACGGACGAGTGGATCGGGGCAGTGGAGGGCGGGGCAGCGCTCCCGCGCGGCAATATCTATGCGTCGAATCAGCAGGCCCGAGCCAGGCGGGCCGCGGCGTAATTAAGCGCCGGCTGTGCGCCGCGCATGCCCGTTGCGCAACGCCGGGCTCAGCTTCAGCGCGTCGAACATGCCTTCGACCATCTGTACGGCGTGGGTGCCGAAATCCGTGGCGTCGGGCAGGAACAGCATGTCGCGCAGCGAACCGCTGACAAACGCGTGCACCATGGCCGCCGCCAGCTTCGTATCCAGATCCGCGGGCATTTGCCCCTTGGAGATGGCGTTGCGCAGACCGCCTTCGATTTTCGTGAGCCCTTCGCGCATATTGGTCTGATAGCGGACCATCACCGGGCCCATTTCCTCGACCAGCTCGCATTTCAGAAACAGGATGTCGAACACGCGCCGGCGACGCGGATCGTTAGCCGTGTCGCGCAGGCAGACCTTGCAGATTTCCATCAGGCGCCCGAGCGGATCGGGCTCGTTGGGGTCGAGCGAGGCGGCTTTGAGTTCGTCCAGCGGCAGCAGCACGCGGTCGAACATCTCCGTAAACAGATCGCTCTTGTGGGCGAAGTGCCAGTAAATCGCGCCGCGCGTAACGCCGGCAGCCTGCGCGATGTCGGCGAGCGACGTACGCGAAACACCCTTCTCGAAAAAAACGCGCTCGGCGGCGTCGAGAATGCTATTGCGCGTCTCCAGCGCCTCTTCTTTGGTTCTTCGGACCATATTGGAATGACCTGCCCTGATTGTGGGGTTTTCCCGGGCGCTTTTAAGTGCGCCCGATGACAATCTGACTACGCCTGAGCGAATTGTGAAGCGATCTTGCGAGCCCCCCGCCCGCAAGAGATGTAAACGCACTTTTACATGCATTCGTGAATGTATATATAATAGCATCCCACGATCGGATAGCCCAAG
Organism: Paraburkholderia sp. RL17-383-BIF-A; assembly: GCF_046028015.1. Classification (NCBI taxonomy): domain Bacteria; kingdom Pseudomonadati; phylum Pseudomonadota; class Betaproteobacteria; order Burkholderiales; family Burkholderiaceae; genus Paraburkholderia; species Paraburkholderia sp. RL17-383-BIF-A. The sequence goes on from NZ_JARESR010000006.1 coordinate 104,197, forward strand.
CCGTGACGACACGTTAATATCCGTCACTGTTGCCTTTCAAAACGCTCTTTGCGCCGTGCCGGAATGGGCGGCGCCGTGCGGCATTTCCCCGGTATGGCGCATTTCGTTGAGGATGCCCAGCAGGTTCGGTTTGCGTGCATGGGGCATCCGGTCAGCGTCGCGAGACGCATGTGTGCGCAACCGTCCCCGGCGTAGGGATGCACGCACTTTTTCATTCTCTCAGTCTTAGACAGAGGTCGCTCCATGCGCGTCGAACGGGTTCCATTCCGCTTAATCAGTGCCGCGACGGCTGCCGTATTGCTGGCAGCGTGCGGGCCAAAACAATCTGCGCCGCCGCCACAAACGCCCGAAGTCGGCGTTGTCACTGTCCAGCCGACGGCCGTGCCCGTCGTCACCGAGTTGCCTGGCCGCACGAGCGCCTTCCTCGTCGCGCAAGTGCGCGCACGGGTCGACGGCATCGTGCTGCGCCGCGAGTTCACCGAAGGCAGCCAGGTCAAAGCGGGGCAGCGTCTGTACAAGATCGATCCGGCGCCGTACATCGCCACGCTGAACAACGCCAAGGCAACGCTCGCGAAGGCGCAGGCCAACCTCGTGTCCACCACCGCGCAGGCCAATCGCTACAAGGTGCTGGTTGCCGCCAACGCGGTCAGCAAGCAGGACTACGACAACGCGGTGGCCTCGGAAGGCCAGGCCGCGGCAGACGTGGCCGCGGGCAAGGCGGCGGTCGACACGGCGCAGATCAATCTGGGCTACACGGACGTCGTGTCGCCGGTGAGCGGCCAGGTCGGCATCTCGCAAGTCACGCCCGGCGCCTACGTGCAGGCTAGCGCCGCCACGCTGATGGCCACCGTGCAGACACTCGACCCGGTCTATGTGGACCTGACGCAATCGAGCCTCGACGGCCTGAAGCTGCGCCGCGAGATGCAGGAAGGCCGTCTGAAGACGAGCGGTCCGGACGCCGCCAAGGTGTCGCTGATTCTCGAAGACGGCCGCACCTATTCGGAAAAGGGCAAGCTGCAGTTCACCGACGTGACCGTCGACCAGGGAACCGGTTCGGTCACGGTGCGCGCGATCTTCAAGAACGCCGACAAGGTGCTGCTGCCGGGCATGTTCGTGCGCGCGCGCATCGAAGAAGGTGTCAACGACCACGCGCTCGTCGTGCCGCAAGTCGGCGTGACGCACGACCAGAAGGGTCAGCCGACCGCGCTGGTCGTCGGTAACGACAACAAGGTCGTGTTGCGTCAGTTGACTACGTCGGGCACTTACGGTTCGAACTGGGTGGTCGAAAGCGGCCTGAATCCGGGTGACCGCGTGATCGTGCAGGGCACCGACAAGGCGAAGCCCGGCATGCAGGTCAAGACCGTCGCCGCGCAACTTCCCGCCACACCCGCTTCCGACGCCTCCGCTCAGGGCGCGCCGGCCGCCAGCGGTGCTGCGCAGACGGCACAACCTGCCTCCGCCGCATCGGGCGCGTAATAACAGGGAGCCCGCCTCATGGCAAAGTTCTTCATTGATCGCCCGATTTTTGCATGGGTGATCGCCATCATTCTGATGCTCGCGGGTATCGCGTCGGTCTTTACGTTGCCGATTGCGCAATACCCGACCATCGCGCCGCCGGCTGTGCAGATCAGCGCGACGTACCCGGGCGCATCGGCGAAAACGGTGGAAAACACCGTCACGCAGGTGATCGAGCAGCAGATGAGTGGTCTCGACCACTTGCTGTACCTGTCGTCCACCTCGGACGATTCGGGTACGGCAACCATTACGCTGACGTTCGCGGCCGGCACCAATCCTGACATTGCGCAGGTGCAGGTGCAGAACAAGCTGCAACTCGCCACGCCGCTCTTGCCGCAAGCCGTGCAGCAGCTGGGCACCAAGGTCACGAAGTCGAGCAGCAGCTTCTTGCTGGTCATGGCGTTCGTGTCCGAAGACGGCAGCATGAACAAGTACGACCTGGCGAACTACGTCGCGTCGAACATTCAGGATCCGGTCAGCCGTATCGACGGCGTGGGCACGGTGACGCTGTTCGGCTCGCAGTACGCGATGCGGATCTGGCTCGACGCGAACAAGCTGACCAACTTCGGCCTCACGCCGGTGGACGTGGAAACCGCGTTGACGGCGCAGAACGTGCAGGTCGCGGGCGGTTCGCTCGGCGGCACGCCGTCGGTGCCGGGCCAGGTGCTGCAGGCCACCATCACGGAAGCCACGCTGCTGAATACGCCTGAACAGTTCGGCAACGTGCTGCTGAAGGTGAACACGGACGGTTCGCAAGTTCGTATCAAGGACGTCGCGCGCATCGAGCTGGGTGGCGAAAACTACAACTTCGACACCAAGTACAACGGCCAGCCGACGGCAGGCTTCGGTATTCAGCTCGCAACCGGCGCGAACGCGCTGGCCACCGCCAAGGCGGTGCGCGCGAAGGTCGCCGAACTGTCGAAGTACTTCCCGCACGGTCTGGTCGTGCAGTATCCGTACGACACCACGCCGTTCGTGCGCCTGTCGATCGAGGAAGTGGTCAAGACGCTGCTCGAAGGTATCGTGCTGGTGTTCCTGGTCATGTACCTGTTCCTGCAGAACCTGCGCGCCACGCTGATCCCGACGATCGCCGTGCCGGTGGTGCTGTTGGGCACGTTCGCGATCATGGGTCTGGTGGGCTTCTCGATCAACACGCTGTCCATGTTCGGGCTCGTGCTGGCAATCGGCTTGCTGGTGGACGATGCGATCGTGGTGGTGGAAAACGTCGAGCGGGTGATGCAGGAGGAGGGCTTATCGCCTCGTGACGCAACCCGCAAGGCAATGGATCAGATTACCGGCGCGCTGGTCGGCGTGGCGCTCGTGCTGTCGGCGGTGTTCGTGCCGGTGGCGTTCTCGGGCGGTTCGGTCGGCGCCATTTACCGGCAGTTCTCGCTGACGATCGTGGCGGCGATGGTGCTGTCCGTGCTCGTCGCGTTGATTCTGACGCCGGCATTGTGCGCGACGATCCTCAAGCCGATCGAAAAGGGTCACCAGGAAAAGACCACCGGCTTCTTCGGCTGGTTCAACCGCACCTTCAACCGGAGCCGCGACAAGTATCACTCGGGCGTGCACCACGTGATCAAGCGCTCGGGCCGTTGGCTGATCATCTATATGGTGGTGATCTTCGCGGTTGGCCTGCTGTTCGTGAAGTTGCCGAAGTCGTTCCTGCCTGACGAAGACCAGGGCACGATGTTCGTGCTGGTGCAAACGCCGTCGGGTTCGACGCAGGAAACCACGGCGCGCGCGCTGAAGGACGTGTCCGACTACCTGCTCAATACCGAGAAGGGCATCGTCGAATCGACCTTCACCGTGAACGGTTTCAGCTTCGCCGGTCGGGGCCAGAACGCGGGTCTCGTGTTCGTGCGGATGAAGGACTACGCGGTGCGTCAGCACTCGGACCAGAAGGTGCAGGCGCTGGTGGGCCGTCTCTTCATGCACTTCGGCAGCTACAAGAACGCGCTGGTGTATCCGGTGAATCCGCCGTCGATTCCTGAACTCGGCACCGCCGCGGGCTTCGACTTCGAATTGCAGGATCGCGCGGGCGTCGGTCACGAAAAGCTGATGGAAGCACGCAATATGTTGCTGGGCATGGCGGCGAAAGATCCGACGCTGGCTCAGGTGCGTCCGAACGGCCTGAATGACACGCCGCAGTTCAAGGTGAACATCGACCACGAGAAAGCTTCGGCCCTCGGCGTGTCGCTGTCCGCGATCGACCAGACGTTCTCGATCGCGTGGGCGTCGCAGTACGTGAACAACTTCCTCGATACCGATGGCCGGATCAAGAAGGTGTATCTGCAGGGCGATGCGCCGTTCCGTATGAAACCGGAAGACCTGAACGCGTGGTACGTACGCAATACCGCGGGTGGCATGGTGCCGTTCTCGTCGTTCGCCAGCGGCACGTGGACCTACGGTTCGCCGAAGCTGGAGCGCTACAACGGTATTTCCGCGGTGGAAATCCAGGGCGCGGCGGCGCCGGGCAAGTCGACCGGTCAGGCCATGACGGCGATGGAAGCGCTCGTGGCGAAGCTGCCGGCGGGTGTCGGCTACGAATGGACGGGCCTCTCGTTGCAGGAACGCCAGTCCGGTTCGCAGGCGCCGATTCTGTACGGCATCTCGATTCTCGTCGTGTTCCTGTGTCTCGCGGCGCTGTATGAAAGCTGGTCGATCCCGTTCTCGGTGATCATGGTGGTGCCGCTCGGTGTGATCGGCGCACTGCTGGCCGCCACGCTGCGTGGGCTCGAGAACGACGTGTTCTTCCAGGTGGGTCTGTTGACCACGGTGGGTCTGTCGGCGAAGAACGCGATTCTGATCGTGGAATTCGCCCGCGAGTTGCAGCAGGGTGAAGGCATGGGGCCGATCGAGGCGGCGCTGGAAGCAGCGCGTCTGCGGTTGCGTCCGATTCTGATGACCTCGCTCGCGTTCATTCTCGGCGTGATGCCGCTCGCCATCAGTAACGGCGCGGGCTCGGCCAGCCAGCACGCGATCGGTACCGGCGTGATCGGCGGGATGTTGACGGCGACCTTCCTCGCGATTTTCATGATCCCGATGTTCTTCGTGGTGATCCGCGCGAAATTCGGCGGTGAGAAGGAAGACCCGGATGAGGCGCTCGCACACTACAACCAGCACCATCCGCATGACCCGCAAGGTGGCGGTTCAACTGGTGAAGGCTCGGGCAAGGACGGACATTGAGATGCAAAAACACTCTCTGATTGCAGTGGCGGTCGCGCTGTTCGCCGCTGGGTGCACGATGGCGCCGAAGTACGAGCGCCCCGCCGTGCCCACGACGAGCACCTTCCCGACCGGCGGCGTGTACGACACGCAGCCGGGCGCGACCCAGCCGGTCCAGCAACAGCCCGGCGCGACCGGCGCCGCGCGCACCGCCAACGGCCAGGCCGCGGCGGATATCGGCTGGCGCGATTTCTTCGTCGATCCGCGCATGCAGCGGTTGATCGAGATCGCGCTGAAGAACAACCGCGATCTGCGCGTGTCGGTGCTGAACATGCAGGCGTCGGCGGCGCAGTTCCGGATCGTTCGCGCCGAATTGCTGCCGACGCTCGACGCTGCGGCTTCGCAAAGCAAATCGCGTACACCGAAGGACCTGTCGGTCTTCGGCCAGACGATTTCCAACTCGTACTCGGTGGGTCTGAATGCGTCGTGGGAAATCGACTTCTTCGGGCGGATTCAAAGCCTGAAGGATCAGGCGTTGGCGCAGTACCTGGCCACGGCTCAAGCCCGCAAGGCGGCGGAAATCTCGCTGGTCTCGCAGGTCGCGAACCAGTACATGACGGTGCTCGAACTCGACGATCTGTTGAAGGTCACGCAGAACACGCTGAAGACTTCGCAGGAATCGTATCGGATCGCCAAGCTGCAATTCGACAACGGTACGGGTTCGGAACTGGATCTGCGTCAGTCGCAAACGGTGGTCGAGCAGGCTTTGGCCAACCTGCAGCAGCAGCAGCGTCTGCGGGCTCAGGCGGATAACGCGCTCGTGCTGTTGCTCGGCGAGCCGTTGCCGGAGGATCTGCCGCCGGGCATGACGTTGGACAACCAGAATCTGCTCACGGACATTCCGGCGGGTCTGCCGTCCGATCTGTTGACGCGTCGTCCCGACATCATGGAGGCCGAAGAGAATCTGCTGGCCGCCAACGCGAACATTGGCGCAGCGCGTGCCGCGTTCTTCCCGAAGGTGTCGCTGACGGGCAGCTTCGGCACGCTGAGTCCGTCGCTCGGCGGTCTGTTCAAGCCGGGTTCGGCCGCGTGGAGCTTCGCGCCGTCGATCACGCTGCCGATTTTCGAGGGCGGACAGAATCTCGCCAACCTCGATCTCGCCAACATCCAGAAGAAAGTCCAGATCGCCACGTATGAGAAGGCGATCCAGACGGCCTTCCGCGAAGTCGCGGACGCATTGGCGGCGCGCGGCACTTACGATCAGCAGATCCAGGCGCTGGAGCGCAATACCTTTGCGGAACAACGCCGGCTGGATCTGTCGAATCTGCGCTATACGAACGGCGTCGACAGTTATCTGTCGGTGCTGACCGCGCAGACGGATCTGTATTCGTCGCAGCAGTTGCTGGTCACTGCCCGGATGGAACGTCTGCAGAACCTCGTGACGTTGTATCAGGCGCTTGGTGGCGGCTGGGTCGAGCATAACGGCGATCAGCCGCGTCCGGCCGACGCACCGGTTGACTACGGCGCAGCGAGTGCGCCGGTGGCGGCTTCGGCGGCTACGGCGGGTTGAGTCTTGTAGTTTGAGGCGCGCACGGCGGTTCTCTGTTTCAGCGAAACCGTCGTGCGCAGCCGGTCATAAAAAAAGCCACGGCATGCCGTGGCTTTTTTTATCCGCGGCGCTCGCGCGAAGTGGCTCGCGCGGCGCCTGATTGCGTGCCGCTCAGTGCAGGTCCGCGGCGCGCAGCATCTCGTCGCTTCGCGGTTCATTGCCGCCGCGTCCGTCGAAATCGTGACCGGCGCTGCGAATTTCGCAGCGTGCCTTCTTCTCGCTCTTCACGCCGTTGAAGATCAGGTTCAGCACGACCGCCGACACCGAAGCCAGCAGAATCCCGCTATGCAGCAGCGGCGAGAGCGCCGGCGGCAGCTTCGAGAAGAAGTGCGGCGACACCACCGGCACGAGACCCAGCCCGATACTGACCGCGACGATGAACAGGTTGTGATGGTTCTTCACGAAGTCGACCTTCGAGAGCACCTTGATGCCGTTCGCCGCGACCATGCCGAACATGACGATGCCCGCGCCGCCGAGCACGAACGGCGGCACCGATGCGACCACTTGCGCCATCTTCGGGAACAGACCCAGCAGCACCAGGATCACGCCGCCCATGGCGCACACAAAACGGCTCTTCACGCCAGTCACGCCAATCAGGCCGACGTTCTGCGAGAACGAGGTATGCGGGAACGAGTTGAAGATGCCACCGATCAACGTGCCCAGACCGTCGACACGCAGACCGCGCACCAGCGTCTTCTGATCGACCGGACGATCCACCATGTCGCCGACCGCGAGAAACATACCGGTCGATTCGATGAAGGTGACGAACATGACGGTGACCATCGTCGCGATCGACAGCGGGTCGAAGTGCGGCAGGCCGAAGTGGAACGGCATGACGAAGCCGACCCACGGCGCATGCGTGACGCCTTCCATGTTCACGCGGCCGAGCACCAGCGCGATCACGAAGCCCGCGACGATACCGAGCAGCACCGAGATATTGGCGAGGAAACCCTTGGCGAACTTGTTGATCAACAGAATCAGCATCAGCACGATCAGCGAGAGACCGAGATAGACCGGATTGCCGTAATCGGGATTGCCTACGCCGCCTGCCGCCCAGTTGATGCCGACTTCCATCAGCGACAGACCGATCACCGAGATCACCACGCCGATCACGACCGGCGGGAAGAAGCGCAGCAACTTGCCGACGGCGGGCGCGAGCAGGATGCCGACCACACCGGCCGCGATGGTCGAGCCGAAGATGTCGAGAATGCCGAGCGAAGGATTGGTGCCGATCGCGACCATCGGACCGACGGCCGCGAACGTGCAACCCATGATGACCGGCAGACGGATGCCGAAAATCCACAGACCGAGTGTCTGAATCAGCGTGGCGATGCCGCAGGAAAACAGGTCGGCGCTAATCAGGAACGCGATCTGATCTTTCGGCAACTTGAGCGCCGCGCCGATGATCAGCGGGACCGCGACCGCGCCGGCGTACATCACCAGAACGTGCTGAATGCCGAGGGTGAGCAACTGGCCTGCGGGCAGTCGCTCGTCGCACGGGTGAACCGTGTTCGATTGCATATCGTCTGTCTCCACCATCTGGTTTTTGGGATGGCTCCAAGGTATCGGGGACGAAAAGGTGCAACAAGACCACTGGGGCCTATTCCGGCATTCCCGGTGACGATATGCGAGCGCGCCTTTTGAAAGCCAACATAAAGGTGTGAACGTCGCCCATCGGCGGTCAGCCCCTTGCAGCAGCGATGCGACGCCGCGCGCCGTGCGAACCCGGCTTGACGCGATATGTGTGAGAATCAATGAGGTGTATCTCACTGGGCGCATAGTCCTGTTTTGACGCGGCTCGCAGCGTAGACGGGTTAACCCGCGATTCGGGATTGTTTGCGTGCATTCGGGCGCGTTTCCGAAGCGGTGCGCCGGTCAGGGAAAATACGCTTTTTGAGCACGCTTTCGCGTGCCCATCTCGGTCCACAATTTCACGCACAATCATCCATGAGTTTTCTCGGCATCGACCTCGGCACCGGCTCTCTCAAAGTAGCGATCGTCGACGAAAACGGTCGCGAGCGGGCGGTGGCGAGCGTCGCTTATGCAATCGAAACGCCGCATGCGGGTTGGGCCGAGACGTCGGTGCAAACGTGGTGGCGCGCGCTATGCGAAGCCGCCGCGCGTTTGCCTGACGGATTGCGCCGCGATGTGCGGGCCATCGGCTTTTCCGGGCAGATGCACGGCGTCGTGCTGATCGACGAAGCGGGCGAAGCCGTGCGGCCCGCCATGCTGTGGCCCGACACGCGCGCGCTGGCCTTGCTCGGCGAGTGGCCCGAGCCGCAGCCGAATCCGGTTGCGCCCGGCATGGCCGGTCCGCTGCTGCGCTGGATCGTGTTGCACGAACCGCAATCCGCGAGCCGCACTCGTTGGGCGCTGCAACCGAAAGACTGGCTGCGCGTCGCGCTGGGCGGCGCGATCGCGACCGATCCGTCCGATGCCTGCGCCACCGCGCTCGCCGATCCCGCCGGCGTGTGGGACGCGGCGCTGCTCGCCCGGCTCGGAATTCCGCATGAGTGGTTCGCGCCGCTCGCGCCGTCTTACGCCGCAGGGGGCGTGCTATCGGAGCAGGCGGCGCAGGCGCTGGGTCTGCGCGCCGGCATCGTGCTCGCAACCGGGGCTGCCGATACGCCTTGCGCCGCTCTCGGCAGCGGACTCGCTCGCGACGGCGACGCCTTGCTCACCACCGGCACCGGCGGACAAATCGTCGTGCTGGCCGAACACGCGCCCGCTGCGGTCAGGGGCTTGCACCGCTATCGGGCAGCGAGCGATCACTGGTATCGGATGGCGGCGATGCAGAACGTCGGCATCGCGCTCGAACGTGTACGCGGTTGGCTCTCCTATGAGTGGGCCGATGCGTATCGTGATGCGTTCGGCGACGCAGCGGTTGCGAGCCCAACGGCCGCATGCGGCCTCACCTTCCTGCCTTACCTCACGGGCGAACGCACGCCTTGGCTCAATCCGATGGCGCGCGGCGGCTGGCTCGGCCTCGCGCTCGATCACACGCGCGGCACGATGATGCGCGCCGCGTTCGAAGGCGTCGCGTTCTCGCTGCGCGCCGGGCTCGACGCGATTCGCGCGAGCGGCGCGACGGTGAGCGCATTGAAGCTGGCGGGCGGCGGTTCCATCGACGCGCGCTGGCGCCAGTTGCTGGCCGATGCGTTGAATGTCGAGCTGCACGCGGTCGATTGTCCGAACGCGGCGCCGCGCGGCGCGGCCATGCTCGGCGGTCTCGCAAGCGGGCACTGGCACGCGAGCGATCTCGCCGCGCTCGCGCCCGGCGCGACTCGTGTCGCCGGTCCGCAAGGCGATGCAGCGCTTGCAGAACGCTACACCCGCTTTCTCGATCTCTACGGACGTGTCGAGACATGGTTCGCCGACAAACCTCAGCGCTGAGCGAAACCATGTCGAGTTCAGACAATGCCGTGACGCACTTTGCAATACCATGACGTGTTTCGCACGCTAAGGTGTCGCTCGGCGCACTGCGCCGGGTGGCGGCGCCACTGTGCGCCCTGAGCCTGACACACGCATCAACCGCAGTACCGAATCGCAGCACGTGTGCGCCGCAATGATGTCGGCGCGCGACGCGCCTTGCATTGACAGACTCACAGGAGCATTCACGATGAAGACCAAAGCAGCAATCGCATGGAAAGCTGGCGCGCCGTTGACGATCGAGGAAGTCGATCTGGAAGGTCCGCGCGCCGGTGAAGTCCTGATCGAAGTGAAGGCCACGGGCATCTGCCATACCGATTACTACACCCTCTCCGGCGCGGATCCGGAAGGCATCTTCCCGGCGATTCTCGGCCATGAAGGCGCGGGCGTGATCGTCGACACGGGTCCGGGCGTCGGCACCTTGAAAAAGGGCGACCACGTCATTCCGCTTTACACGCCGGAGTGCCGGCAATGCAAGTTCTGTCTGTCGCGCAAGACCAACCTCTGTCAGGCCATCCGTTCGACGCAAGGCAAGGGCTTGATGCCGGATGCCACCTCGCGTTTTTCTCTCGACGGCAAGCCTTTGTTTCACTACATGGGCACGTCCACGTTTTCGAATTACATCGTCGTGCCGGAAATCGCGGTCGCGAAGGTGCGTGAAGACGCACCGTTCGACAAGATCTGCTACATCGGCTGCGGTGTGACGACGGGTGTCGGCGCGGTCGTGTATTCGGCGAAGGTCGAGGCGGGTGCGAACGTGGTGGTGTTCGGCCTCGGCGGCATCGGGTTGAACGTGATCCAGGGCGCGAAGATGGTCGGTGCGGACAAGATCATCGGCGTCGACATCAATCCGGGCCGTGTGGAACTGGCGAAGAAGTTCGGCATGACGCACTTCATCAACCCGAACGAAGTCGAGAACGTGGTCGATCACATCGTGCAACTCACCGATGGCGGCGCGGACTATTCGTTCGAATGCATCGGCAACACCAAGGTGATGCGCCAGGCGTTGGAGTGCACGCACAAGGGCTGGGGCCAGTCGTTCATCATCGGCGTCGCGGCGGCGGGCGAGGAGATCAGCACGCGTCCGTTCCAGCTGGTGACGGGCCGCGAGTGGAAGGGCTCGGCGTTCGGCGGCGCACGTGGCCGCACGGACGTGCCGAAGATCGTCGACTGGTACATGGAAGGCAAGATCAATATCGACGATCTGATCACGCACCGTCTGCCGCTCGAACGCATCAACGAGGGCTTCGATCTGATGAAGAAGGGCGAGTCGATCCGCTCGGTCGTGCTGTACTAACGCGGCGTAACGAGGAGCATCGGCATGCTTGAACTTCTGTCGTCGCACGCCTGTCATGGCGGTGAGCAGCGCATTTATAAACACGACTCGCAGACCATCGGCCTGCCGATGCGCTTCTCCATCTATCTGCCGCCGCAGGCTTTGCGAGCCAACGCGAACGTGCCCGCGCTGTTCTACCTCGCGGGACTCACGTGCACGGAAGAGACCTTTGCGGTCAAAGCCGGCGCGCAGCGCTTCGCGGCGCAGCACGGCATTGCGCTCATCGCGCCGGACACCAGTCCGCGCGGCGCGGGCGTGCCGGGCGAAAGCGCGGCGTGGGACTTCGGCGTGGGCGCGGGCTTTTACGTCGACGCCACGCAGCAGCCGTGGGCGCAGCACTATCGCATGTACTCGTACGTGCGCGACGAGCTGCGCGAAACGGTGCTCGCGAATCTGCCGGTGGACGGCGCGCGCCTCGGCATCTTCGGGCATTCGATGGGTGGTCACGGCGCGCTGATGCTCGCGTTGCGCAACCCTGAGATCTATCGATCGGTGTCGGCGTTCGCGCCGATCGCCGCGCCGACGCGCTGCCCGTGGGGCGAGAAAGCGTTCAGCGGCTATCTGGGCGACGACCGCGAAGCGTGGAAACAGTACGACGCGAGCGAGCTTGTGGCGCAGGCGTCACGCAAGTTTTCGGCGGGGATTCTGGTCGATCAGGGCCTCGCGGATCAGTTCCTCGCGGAGCAGCTGAATCCGGACGTGTTCGAAGCCGCTTGCCAGGCAGCCGGTCAGCCGCTGACATTGCGCCGTCACGCGGGGTATGACCACGGCTACTACTTCATCTCGACGTTCATCGAGGATCATCTCGCGCATCACGCGAAGGTGCTGCTCGGCTGAAGTCTCTCGCAGGACGATGGCGGCGGTGTGCCGGTGCGTCACCGCCATCGTCCTCGTCCTCGCTCAACGCCGTCGCAACAAACTCCCGCCATACACCAGCGCCGACAACACGGTGATCCAGAAGCTCGTGGGCCAATCGGTGTAGAACGCGAGCGTCAAGCCGAGCCACGCCTGCAACAGCGCAAACACAGCGGCGAGCACGAGGCCGGCCGATAAGCGCGTCGTCATGTTTTGCGCGCCGGCGGCCGGGCCGACCATCAGCGTGAACACCAACAGCACGCCGACGATCTGCGTACATGCCGCCACGGCGAGCGCGGCAATCGCGAGAAACAGCACGGACACGAGGCGCAACGACACGCCCTTGGCCTCGGCCAGTTCCGGCTGCAACGAAGCGAACAGCAGCGGCCGCATGATCGCCGCGAGCGCCATCAGACTCACCACGCCTAGGGCCGCCAGCACCACGAGCGTCGACGCATTCACGCCGAGCACATTGCCGAACAGCAGCGCGGTGACCTGGGTCGCATACGCGGTGAAGAAGTGCAGAAACAGCAAGCCGAAGCCGAGCGAGAGCGAAAGGATCACGCCGATCGCCACATCGCGTCCGGCGAGGCGCTCGCCGAGCGCGCCCATGCCGACGCCCGCCGCGAGCGTGAAGCCGATCATCCCCCAGATCGGCGAGATGCCGATCAGCACCGCGCCGGTCGCGCCGGTGAAGCCGACGTGCGAGAGCGCGTGGCCCGCGAAGGTCTGCCCGCGCAGCACGAGAAAATATCCGACCACGCCGGCCAGCACCGCGACGATCCCCGACGCCGCGAATGCGTTCACCATGAAATCGTATTCAAACATCGTGCGTGTGTCCGTCGCTTGAGTCGTGCTGGTGTGAGTGGCCGTGCGAGCGGCCATGCGAATGTGAATGCGCGTGCGAGTGGCTGTGGCCGCCGTCTTCGTCGTGTTCGTGCTCGTGATCGTGTTTCTCGACTTCCACATCGCCCGACATCACGAAGATGCGGCCATTCACGCGCATCACGTCGATCGGCGAGCCATAGAGACGCGACAGCACCGGCCGGGTAATCACTTCGTCGACGGTGCCGAGCGCGGCCACGCCGCTGCCGAGATACAGCACGCGATCGATCGAGTTCAGCAGCGGATTCAGTTCATGCGCCGAAAACAGCACGGCGATGCCGAGTTCCTGCTGCACGCGCCGCACCAGTTCGACCACGCTCTTCTGATGATGCGGGTCGAGGCTGATCAGCGGTTCGTCGAGCAACAGCAGTTTCGGATTGCCGAGCAGACATTGCGCGAGCAGCAGCCGTTGACGCTCGCCGCCCGACAGCTCGGACAGCGGCCGCTCGGCAAGCTTGCGGCCGCCGACCAGATCCAGCACACGCTCGACGTCGGCGCGAGTGGCGGCGTCCGCATGCGGCAAGCCCCAGCGATGACCGTCGGCGGCCATCGCGACGAAATCGCGGCCGCGCACGCGGCGTCCGGCGAGCGCACTGCGCGTCTGCGGCATATAGCCAATCGACGCGTGGCCGCGCTCGACGGGTTGACCCAGCACGCGGATCACGCCGTGGGCGGCGGGCACGAGACCGAGCACGGCGCGCATCAGCGTGGTCTTGCCCGCGCCGTTCGGCCCGAGCACGCCGATGAATTCGCCCTGATTCACCACGAAGCCGGTGTCGCGCAGAATCGTGCGGTCGCCGAGTTCGAGCGTCACGTGCTCGAGTTCGAGCACGGGTGTGGTGGTGGGGGCAGGCGCTGGCGCGCTGCGGCCAGTCTGAGTCATTGGGTTTTTCCTTTCGCGCCCGACGCAGCCGCATTGGCATGGCCCGCGGCCAGCGCCGTGCCCAGCGCGTCGAGCTGCGTGAGCATCCACGTCTGGTAGGTCTTGCCGGCCGGTTCGGTCTCGGTGACGCTCATGGTCGGCACCTTCGATTGCTGCGCGAGCTTCAACATGCGTTTGGTCAGGGCCTCGGTTGCCTGGCTGTTATAGATCAGAACACGGACGCGCTTTTCGCGCAGATCGCCTTCGAACGCAGCGATATCCGCCGCGCTGGCTTCCGTGTCGTTCATGGTGGCGAGCTGGAAGCGCAGATTGCGCATGGTCAGGCCCACCGCGTCGGACATATAGCCGAACACCGGCTCGGTCGCCGTGACCGGCACGCCCGCGTAGCGGCCGTGCAGCTCGGCGACCTTGGCGTCGACCGGTTTCAGCGAATCGAGAAACTTCGCGAGATTCGCATCGTACGCCGACTTGTGCGCCGGGTCAGCCGCGACGAGCGCTTCGCTCACCGCGCGCGCCACTTTCGGCATGGTGGCCGGGTCGTACCAGAGGTGCGGATTATCGCCGCTCTTCTTGCCGGTGAGATCGGCGGCGACGATCGTGACGCGCTTCGTGCCCTTCGACGCCGCCAGCAATTTTGCCATCCACGGATCGTAGTCGGCGCCGTTGTAGACCACAAGGCTTGCATGCTGCAACGCGCGCGCCGTCTTGGGGCTGGCTTCGAACAGATGCGGATCCTGGTCCGGATTGCTGAGAATGCTCGTCACGTCGACGCGATCTCCGCCCAGTTGCTGCACCACGTCGCCGTAAAAATTTTCCGCGGCGACCACCGGAATTTTTGCATCCGCGGCCATTGCGGCGTGGCCGAACGCGAACGCCGCGGCACTCGCGGCGAGGTACTTCGACAGCTTCAGCGCTCGCTGCGCCCCGTTCAACATCGAGCCGAATTTCTTCATTGTTCTGTCCTGCTGCGTGAGAGTTGAAAGAACCACAAACGTTGGGAAGGGTGTGCCTGGTTTATGCCGGCTTGACGCACCGTCTCATGCCGAACCACCCGCTGGCCGCACCGCGCGGGCACACAGTGCGCACAGCCCGCTGAGTTCGACGACCTGGCGATGCACTTCGAAGCCATGTGCCGGCGCGCTATGCGACAACTGTTCGGCGAGATCGTCGCCGGGAATCTCGACGGTCGCACCGCAGCCGTCGCACATCAGGAACTGGCTGCGATGCGGCACGCCGACTTCGCAGCAGGCCACGAATGCATTCTTCGATTCGATCCGATGGACGAAGCCATGCGCGAGCAGAAAGTCCAGCGCGCGGTACACGGTCGTGGGCGGCATACGGCCGCGCTGGGGTTCGAGCGCGTCAAGCAACTCGTAAGCGCCGATCGGCCGCTCGTTGGCGACGATCGCCTCATACACCTGACGACGCAGCGGCGTCAGCGCGAGACCGTGCAACGTGGCATGCGCTTCGGCATGCGCGAGCCGCACGGCATGGCGTTCTGCAATCGATGTAGCCATCAGCGAGGAGCTCCTGACGAAAAGGCGATCAAGCGGCGAAGGCTTCGAGGCGAAGCGAGGTCGCAATGATATAACGTATCTCGAATTTTTGTCAGCGGGTTGAGTGGAATGGAGATTGGCTGTCTTCGATTTCTCGTATTAGTGTGGTTCGAAGCAGGGAAGGCCACCTGATGTCCTGCCGCGCTGCACCATCGAAATCTGCTCGGGCGCCTTGACATGACCCGGTGCGTATCCGATCATTCGATCACAAACAGAGCAATTGTTCGCGCAACGAGCGTTCGCTCACCGCGCCTCAAGAAGCGAAACGAACCGGAGACAAGCAGTGGCGGCACGATTGCAAGACAAGGTGGCCATTCTGACGGGCGCGGCAAGCGGAATCGGTGAAGCCGTAGCCCGCCGATATCTGGACGAAGGCGCGCGCTGCGTGCTGGTCGACGTGAAGCCGGCGGACAGTTTCGGCGACGCGCTGCGTGCCGCTTACGGCGAACGCGTGCTGAGCGTGAGCGCCGACGTCACGCGCCGCGAGGATATCCAGCGCATCGTGGCGAGCACGCTGGAGCGCTTCGGCCAGGTCGACATTCTGTTCAACAACGCGGCGCTCTTCGATATGCGCCCGATCCTCGACGAATCCTGGGACGTGTTCGACCGACTCTTCGCGGTCAATGTGAAGGGCATGTTCTTCCTGATGCAAGCCGTCGCGCAGAAGATGGTCGAGCAGGGCCATGGCGGCAAGATCATCAATATGTCGTCACAAGCCGGCCGGCGTGGCGAGGCGCTCGTCTCGCACTACTGCGCGACCAAGGCGGCCGTGCTCAGCTACACGCAGTCGGCGGCATTGGCGCTCGCGCCGCACAAGATCAATGTGAACGGTATCGCGCCGGGCGTCGTCGATACGCCGATGTGGAACGAAGTCGACGCACTTTTCGCACGCTATGAAAACCGGCCGCTCGGCGAGAAGAAACGCCTTGTCGGCGAAGCGGTGCCGCTCGGCCGCATGGGCGTGCCGGACGATCTGACCGGCGCCGCCCTGTTTCTCGCGTCGGCGGATGCCGACTACATCACCGCGCAAACCCTGAACGTGGACGGCGGCAACTGGATGAGCTGAGTCCGCGCCGTTCATCGTCATTTTCGTAGAACAAACGCTGTACTACATAACGTACGAGAAAGGAGACAACACATGAAGCCAGCTCTCAAATCCACGCTAAAGGCGGTCAGTGCCGGCGCTGTTGCATGCTTTGCATTGAGCGCGTCGGCGGCCACGGTGACGATCGCCACGCTGAACAATCCGGACATGATCGAGCTGAAGAAGCTCTCGCCCGCATTCGAAAAGGCGAATCCGGACATCAAGCTGAACTGGGTGATTCTCGAAGAAAACGTGCTGCGTCAGCGCGCCACCACCGACATCACGACCGGCAGCGGCCAGTTCGACGTGATGACGATCGGCGCGTACGAAACGCCGCAATGGGGCAAGCGCGGCTGGCTCACGCCGCTCACCAATCTGCCCGCCGATTACGATCTGAACGACGTCGTGAAGACGGCCCGCGACGGCCTCTCGAGCGGCGGCCAGTTGTATGCGCTGCCGTTCTACGTCGAAAGCTCGATGACGTATTACCGCAAGGACCTGTTCGCGGCCAAGGGCCTGAAGATGCCCGATCAGCCCACCTACGACCAGATCGCGCAATTCGCCGACAAGCTCACCGACAAGGCCAATGGCATGTACGGCATCTGTCTGCGCGGCAAGGCGGGCTGGGGCGAGAACATGGCCTACGGCACGACGGTGGTGAACACGTTCGGCGGCCGCTGGTTCGACGAGAAGTGGAACGCGCAGCTCACCTCGCCGGAATGGAAGAAGGCGATCACGTTCTATGTCGATCTGCTGAAGAAAGACGGCCCTCCGGGAGCGAGCTCGAACGGCTTCAACGAGAACCTCACGCTGATGTCGTCCGGCAAGTGTGCAATGTGGATCGACGCGACGGTCGCTGCCGGCATGCTCTATAACAAGCAGCAGTCGCAGATCGCCGACAAGGTCGGGTTCGCCGCGGCGCCGATCGCGGTCACGCCAAAGGGCTCGCACTGGCTGTGGGCCTGGGCGCTGGCGATTCCGAAGTCGTCGAAGCAGGCTGACGCGGCGAAGAAGTTCATCACGTGGGCCACGTCGAAGGAGTACATCGAACTGGTTGCGAAGGACGAAGGCTGGGCCTCGGTGCCGCCGGGAACGCGTCAATCCACCTACGCTCGCCCCGAGTACAAGCAGGCAGCACCGTTCGGCGACTTCGTGCTGAAGGCGATCGAAACGGCGGATCCGGAGCATCCGACCCTCAAGCCGGTGCCGTACACCGGTGTGCAGTTCGTCGGGATTCCTGAGTTCCAGTCGTTCGGCACCGTGGTCGGTCAGAGCATCTCCGGCGCGATTGCCGGTCAGATGACGGTCGACCAGGCGCTGGCAGCGGGCAACGCCACGGCGGATCGCGCCGTGAAGCAGGCCGGCTACCAGAAGTAAGCCACGAGCGTTACGTGGCACGCGCCGGCTGACGCCCGTCAGCCGGCCCACGCAGCACAGCGGGCCGTTTCCGCCGCGCGGGCGCCGCGACATCGCAGGGTGTCGCTGCGGTTTTCATGCGGCTTCAGGCGGCGGCCCGCGCATTACCGAACAGGTGGTCAATCATGCGTCCTTTGCGCCTACCTCTCATGCATGCCCAACCCCAGACAGAAAAAGAACGCGAAACTCGCAAAGCCAACTCCGCCCGCTGGCTAGTCTCGCCTTCGGTTGCCGTGCTGGTGCTGTGGATGGCGATTCCACTCGCGATGACGATCTGGTTTTCGTTCTCGCGCTACAACCTGTTGAACCCGGACCTCAAAGGCTTCGCGGGTTTCGACAACTATAAGTATCTTGCCAGCGATCCGTCGTTCGGACCTTCGATCGGACACACGCTCGAACTGATCATCTCGGTCCTCGTGATCACGGTGGTCGGCGGCGTGCTGATGGCGATTCTGTTCGACCGCAAGTTTTACGGGCAAGGGATCGCGCGGCTGCTCGCCATCGCGCCGTTCTTCGTGATGCCGACCGTGAGCGCGCTGATCTGGAAGAACATGATCCTGCATCCGGTGTATGGCCTGATCGCGCAGGGCATGCGCGCCATGGGCATGCAGCCGATCGACTGGTTCGCCGAATATCCGCTGACAGCGGTGATCATGATCGTGGCGTGGCAGTGGCTGCCGTTTGCGTTCCTGATTCTGTTCACGGCGATCCAGTCGCTCGATCAGGAGCAGAAGGAAGCGGCGCGGATCGACGGAGCGGGTCCGTTCTCGATGTTCTTCTATATCACGCTGCCACACCTGAAAAGGGCGATTGCGGTGGTGGTGATGATGGAAACCATTTTCCTGCTGTCGATCTTCGCCGAAATCTATACGACCACGGGCGGCGGTCCGGGCACCGCGACCACCAACCTGTCGTACCTGATCTATTCGCTGGGCCTGCAACAGTTCGACGTCGGTCTCGCCTCGGCGGGCGGCATTCTCGCTGTCGTGCTGGCCAATATCGTGTCGTTCTTCCTTGTGCGGATGCTCGCGAAGAACCTGAAAGGGGAGTACGAAAAATGAGCCAGGTTGCCTCTACCCCGGTGTCGAGCACGACACCCATGACCGTGCCGGCCAAGTCGCCGTTCGCCGCGATTCGCCGCGGCATCCCCGGCGTGATCGCTTGGCTCGTCGCGTTGCTGCTGTTCTTTCCGATCTTCTGGATGACGATCACCGCGTTCAAGACGGAGCAGCAGGCCTATTCGTCATCGCTGTTTTTCATCCCGACGCTCGATAGCTTCCGCGAGGTGTTCGCGCGCAGCAATTATTTTTCGTTCGCGTTGAATTCGGTGCTGATCTCGGCGGGCGTGACGATTCTGTGCCTGATACTCGCCGTGCCGGCCGCGTATGCGATGGCGTTTTTCCCGACCCGCCGCACACAGAAAGTGCTGCTGTGGATGCTCTCGACCAAGATGATGCCGTCGGTCGGCGTGCTGGTGCCGATCTATCTGCTGTGGAAAAACAGCGGCATGCTCGATACGGTATCCGGCCTCGTGATCGTCTACACGCTCATCAACCTGCCGATCGCGGTGTGGATGTCGTTCACGTACTTCGCCGAAATTCCGCGCGACATTCTCGAAGCCGGGCGGATCGACGGCGCCGCGACGTGGCAGGAAATCGTCTATCTGCTGATGCCCATGTCGCTGCCGGGACTGGCTTCCACTGCGCTGCTGCTCGTGATCCTGTCGTGGAACGAAGCGTTCTGGAGCATCAACCTGTCGAGTTCGAACGCCGCGCCGCTGACTGTGTTCATCGCCTCGTATTCGAGTCCCGAGGGCTTGTTCTGGGCCAAGCTGTCCGCCGCTTCGCTGCTGGCGGTCGCGCCGATTCTGATTGTCGGCTGGCTGTCGCAGAAGCAACTGGTGCGCGGCCTCACGTTCGGGGCGGTCAAATGACGTCAGGCACGAGTGGAAGCACGGCGGTCGGCAATTTCGCGCTGATCTGCGATTGCGACGGCGTGTTGATCGACAGCGAAGCCGTGGCGGCGCGCATGCTGGTGCGCGAACTCGAAACACTGTGGCCCGGCACTGATGTCGAACCGGTGGTGCTGCCGTTGCTCGGACTACGCATCGAGAAAGTGCTGCAAGGCACCGCCGCGCAGCTCGGCAGAAGCCTCACGCTCGAGGATATCGATGCGATCCGCCGCGCGGTGGAAGCGGCGGCGATGCAGGCACCGACAGTCGACGGCATCGAGGCCGCATTGGCTCAGGTGCCGCTCACCAAAGGTTGCGCGAGCAACAGCTTCCGCCCGTATGTGGAATCGGTGCTGGCGCGCACGGGCCTCGTGAGGTTTTTCGGCGACCGCCTGTTCTGCGCCGATACGGTGCCGAATCCGAAGCCCGCGCCCGATGTTTATCTGGCGGCGGCGAGGGGGCTCGGCCTCGCGCCCTCGTGGTGCCTCGTGGTGGAGGACAGCGTCACGGGCGTGACGGCGGCGAGCGCGGCGGGTATGACGGTGCTCGGTTTCATAGGCGGCGGTCATGCGAGCGATGCGCAGATCGACAAGCTCCATGCGGCGGGCGCGCGTCACGTATTCGACGACATGCAGCAGCTGCCGGAACTGGTCGCGCAATGGACGCTGAGCGTGACGGCCGCCGCGCCGTAAACGGCATACGTGGCACGGGAAAGCGAGGCACCAGGATACGAATCAACGCGGCAGCCTGGGGAAATTCAGGCAACCGAAGCAACGGACAAGCAACACATAGCATTACACGGAGACACATCATGGCAAGCGTAACTCTGCGCAACATCCGGAAGGCGTACGACGACAACGAAGTGATGCGCGACATCAACCTCGATATCGCCGACGGCGAGTTCGTCGTGTTCGTGGGCCCGAGCGGTTGCGGTAAATCAACGCTAATGCGGATGATCGCCGGCCTCGAAGATATCAGCGGCGGCGATCTGACCATCGACGGCATGCGCGTGAACGACGTCGCACCCGCCAAGCGCGGCATTGCGATGGTGTTCCAGTCGTACGCGCTGTATCCGCACATGACGCTGTACGACAACATGGCGTTCGGCCTGAAACTCGCCGGCACCAAGAAGCCGGAAATCGACGCGGCCGTGCGCAACGCGGCGAAGATCCTGCACATCGACCATCTGCTCGACCGCAAGCCGAAGCAGTTGTCCGGCGGACAGCGTCAGCGCGTGGCGATCGGCCGCGCGATCACGCGCAAGCCGAAAGTGTTCCTGTTCGACGAACCGCTGTCGAATCTCGACGCCGCGTTGCGCGTGAAGATGCGCCTCGAATTCGCGCGTCTGCATGACGAACTGAAGACCACGATGATCTACGTGACGCACGATCAGGTCGAAGCCATGACGCTTGCGGACAAGATCGTCGTGCTGTCGGCGGGCAATCTGGAGCAGGTCGGCAGCCCGACCATGCTGTATCACGCGCCGGCCAACCGTTTTGTAGCGGGATTCATCGGTTCGCCGAAGATGAATTTCATGGAAGGGGTGGTGCAGTCGGTCACGCACGACGGCGTCACGGTGCGCTATGAAACCGGCGAGACACAGCGCGTCGCAGTGGAGCCCGCCGCGGTGAAGCAGGGCGACAAAGTGACGGTCGGCATTCGCCCCGAGCATCTGCATGTCGGCATGGCCGAGGACGGCGTTTCGGCCCGCACCATGGCGGTCGAATCGCTCGGCGACGCGGCGTATCTGTATGCAGAGTCGAGCGTTGCGCCTGACGGGCTGATCGCGCGGATTCCGCCGCTCGAGCGGCATACCAAGGGCGAGACGCAAAAACTCGGCGCGACGCCGGAGCATTGCCATTTGTTCGACAGCGCTGGGAAAGCATTTCAGCGAAAGATCGTCGAAGTGCTGGCCGCGTAAGTTCTCCAAGGGCCGCCTTCTTGCGGCCCTGACTTCCGAACGCTGCAACGACTCTATGCCGCGCCCTTCGAGCGCGGCATTTTTTTCATCAGTAATGCGTGGCTGCGTTGCTCGATAGATCCATCCTGATCAATCGAGCGACGCGCAAGCGCTAACGTCCCGCCTATCCCATCTGCTCACCGCAACAGCTCGCCGCATCCGGTCAACCGCGTTTATCGTGATCGTCACGGTCATGTCATGAATAGTCATCGCCTCGCGAACGCCTAAAGAAAATAGCATGGGGACTGAAATCTTCTTCCCATCAACAGGCATTCGAGCGAACGTGACCCACTCTCTTCAAGATGTTCTTACACCACCGCCACGACGTAAATTCATTGCCGATGTCGCCCGGCTCTCGGTGGCTGGAGTCGTGACCGGATGGACGCCGGTTTATCAGATCGCCGCGCACGCGCAAGGCGCCGCGCCTGTTCCGGCCAATTTTCCCACCGGTATTCCGCTGTATAAACAGGCATTCCAGAATTGGAGCGGTGAAATCGCGATAGCGGACGTCTGGACAGCGTCGCCCGACACGCCCGCTGCTGTCGTCACGATTGTCAATTGGGCGCGCGCGAACGGATATCGCATCAGGCCGCGCGGCTATATGCACAACTGGTCCCCGCTGACGATCGACCGGACCAGCGGGGCGTCACAAGTCGTCCTGCTCGACACGACGAGGTCGCTCAACGCAGTAACCGTGGACACGTCATCTCAGCCCGCACGCGTCACCGCGCAAACCGGCATTTCGATGGAGGCGTTACTCGCCACGCTGGAAAAATTCGGTCTGGGCGTGACGGCCTCGCCAGCTCCAGGTGACATTACGCTAGGCGGCGCTCTTGCGATCGGTGCGCACGGAACAGCCATACCCGCTTCCGGCGAAACCGCTTTGAAGGGGCATACCTACGGCTCGTTGAGCAATCTGATCCTGTCGCTGACGGCGGTCGTGTTCGATGCCCAGAAACAGCAGTATGCGCTGCGCACGTTCAAGCGAACCGATCCGGACATCGGTGCGTTCCTCGTTCATCTCGGCCGCGCGTTGATCGTCGAGGCGACGCTCGAAGCGGGCGTCAACCAGCGGCTGCGCTGCCAGAGTTTCGTGGATATTCCGGCATCCGAACTGTTCGCCCCGGCGAAGTCCGGGGGACGTACGATCGAATCGTTCCTCGACCGCACAGGCCGGATGGAGGCGATCTGGTTTCCGTTCACGAGTTGCCCGTGGCTCAAGGTGTGGACGGTGCAATCCCGCAAGCCGCTCTTCTCGCGGGAGGTAACGAAGCCCTATAACTATTCATTTTCCGATTCCATCCCGCAGCCGCTGGCGGAGCTGATCAAACGCATCGTGATCGGGGGGGAACGCCACCTGACGCCGGCTTTTGGGCAACTGCAGATGGGTATCGTCGTGGCGGGGCTGGGCGTCACGTTCAGTGGCGACATCTGGGGCTGGTCGCGCAACGTTCTGCAATACGTCCGTCCTTCGACGCTGCGCGTGACCGCAAACGGCTACGCCGTGCTTGCCCGGCGTGCTGACGTGCAACGCGTCATCTACGAGTTCGTGCAGTTCTACCAGAACCGGGTCGAGGCCTACAGGCAACGCGGCGAATACCCAATGAATGGCCCTGTCGAAATCCGCGTGACCGGGCTCGACCAACCGGCCGATGTCGGGCCGGGTGCCGCCACACCGTCGCTTGCCGCACTCAAGCCGCGCCCAGACCATCCGGAGTGGAACATCGCCGTCTACTTCGACATTTTGACGATGCCCGGCACGCCGGCGGCGAACAGTTTCTATCGGGAAATCGAGCAGTGGATGATGTCGAACTACGCAGGCTCATATGCGACCGTGCGCCCCGAATGGTCGAAAGGCTGGGCCTATACGAATGCCGCCGCGTGGCAGGACAGCGTGATGATTGGCAGCACGATTCCGAATCTGTATTCCGAGGGGCAGCCGTCAGGGGCCAGCTGGAACACGGCGCGCAATACGCTTGACCGCCACGATCCGCACCGCATCTTTTCTTCCACGCTGCGTGACTGTCTGCTCCCTTAACGCAGGCGGCGAGCGCGTCCGAGCGATCGGCAGCGGACCCGCTTTCAACCGGCTCCAGCATTGAACGGCGACTCGTCGCGAGCCGCTGACCAATACCCGGCCAGACGGGTTATCTGGCACGCAAAATCAACAGAGGAAATCAGCATGCAACGACTCACGTCGACGAAAATCGACACGTATTTTTCCAGTGCGCGATTCAGCAATTCGAATGCTTCGGACGTGCCCTCTGCCCCGTCCACGTGCGGTGGTCACGAGCGTGAGCAGCGGAGGTCGGGGTTTAACGCCACCTTCGGCAATACGGAACGCCACTGCGCTGGCTCCAGCGCCACTCGCGAACGGGTACGCGACTCAGATGCCATGAGCGCAAGCTCGATGGTCACCAGCCGGAACGGGATGTCGACGTCTTCCTATCCTTCCAGATGCGGCAAGCCTGACCAATCTGCGGACTCGAACATGAAGAGCGTGAACAGTTTGATCGGCTCAGCGATGATCGACTGCGTGTCCAGGAGCAACGACTTTCTGAATACGCCGCTCATTTCCTCGGTCGGCCAGCTGTTCAACCTGGCCGGCCCCTGCGGGCGGATTTGCCACGTCTTGCCCGATCTGGCAGGTTATGCCGTTTCCAAGGCGGTGGCCGATATGGGTCGGGCGCTAGGCGGTACCGGCTCGCCGAACTACCACTTCGAGCACGAGTGGGTGCCCGGCGGCACGTCCCCGGCGCGGGCCTGATCCCTTCGGCATGCGCAGTCGGTCATGTCCGATGATGTTGTTGTTTCGCGGCGAACCGGCGAGCGGCAAAATCCCGGCACGACGCCCGAGCATTGCCATTTGTTCGACAGCGCAGGCAAAGCATTCCAGCGTAAGATCGTTGAAGTGCTAGCCGCGTGACGATTGGGAAAGCGGCGGGCGCGCCGCTTTCCTTTTCAATCACGCTCTGGAACGCTCATGCCCGCCTATGTCGTCATTACGCGCGAGAAAACGCTCGATCCCGCCAAACTGGAAGAGTACAAACAGGTTGCGCCTGCAACCTTCGAGCAGCATCCGGTGATGATGCTGGCGAGCCATGGGCGCAGGGAAGTGGTGGAAGGTCCGGCGATCGAAGACATTCTGATCCTCGAATTCACCAGCTACGATGAAGCGCTCGCCTGGTATCACAGCCCGGAGTATCAGGCCGTCAGCGACACGCGCCTGCAAGGCGCCGACTATCGCATCATCATCACCGAAGGCTTGCCGGTCATGTAAGACGAACGTGGACCGCTTTCAGCGCTGCGTCCGACGGTGTGCGAACTTCCGCTCAGGCTTCGAGCGCGGCTCGCGCGCACGACTCGTCGGTGACCAGTCCGGAGAGCCAGCCGCCTTTGAGCACCGCAATCAGCGCCTCGCGCTTGCGCTCGCCGCCGGCGAAGCCGATGGTGGGACGCCGTGGCGGCGAATCCAGTGCGATGCTCGTCACGCGCCGGCCGATCGGCGATTCGACGTGCGCGCCGGCCGAATCGATCGGCAGTCCGAGCATTTCGGCCACCGCGCCGTTCTGCATCAATTCCTTCACTTCCGCCGACGTAATGAAGCCGTCTTCGTGCAACGGACAATTCGGCCCGATATTGCCGATGCCGACGAACGCCACGTCGGCCTGCGCCGACAGCGATTCGACGATCCGGTACAGCCGGTGATTGCACCACTGCGCGCGCTCCGCTTCGCTATCGGCGAGCAGCGGCGCGGGCAGCAGAAAATGCTTGCCGCCGGTCTTCTCCGAAATGTGCAGCGCGACGTCGTAGCGGTTCGAGGAGCCGTCCTGGGCGATCGCCCCGACCATGGATACCAGCCGGTGTTGCGGACGGTCCAGTTGCGCGATCTGATCGACCGCGGCCTTCAGCGTCCGGCCGCTGCTCACCGCGACCACCATCGGCTTTTCCTCGCCGAGATAGCGCTCCATCACCTGCGCGCCGGCCACCGCCAGCTTGCGGTCGACTTCCTCCGACGTATCGCTGTCGACCGGCACCACTTCGCACATGCTCAGACCGTAGCGCTTCGACAGTTGATCGGCGAGCGCGAGGCAATCGGCCAGTTGATGATCGACGCGCACGCGAATCAGATTCTTTTCCACCGCGAAGGCGACCAGCCGCTGCGCGACCGGACGCGACACCTGGAGTTTTTCGGCGATCTCGTTCTGGGTATTGCCGGCGACGTAGTAGAGCCACGCGGCGCGGGTAGCAAGATCTAATTTTTCTGTGGACTTGGGCACGGTGACGGTTCGCTTGAAGTGCGCCGATGATAGCAGCCGGTCTGCGCGCTTTAATTGCACCTGGCGCGCAAACCGGTGGCGGATTGCCGGTCAGGCAAGCGGTTGCCGCGCGGGGTCGAACAGCGGCCGCACATGGCGATAGAGTGCGCGATACGCTTCGAGTCGCGCGCGCAATTCGGCGTGGCGGCGCGGGTTCGGTGTGAACTCCTTTTCGATCGGCGGCTTGGTCAGCACCGTGGCCGGATCGCCGCCGGCCGCCAGCCAGCCGAGACGTGCCGCGCCGAGCGCCGCGCCGGTTTCGCCGCCGCCGTGCTTGCGCGTCGCCGTATCGAGCGAGTCGGCCAGCAATTGCGCCCAGTAGTCGCTGCGGGCGCCGCCGCCGAGCAGGGATAGCGCCTTCGCTTCGGTGCCGGCCGCGCGCAGCGCGTCGAGGCCGTCGGTGAGCGCGAGCGTGACGCCTTCGAGTACCGCGTAGCCGAGCAGCGCGCGATCAGTTGCGTGATTCATGCCGAAGAACACGCCTTGCGCATACGGGTCGTTGTGCGGCGTGCGTTCGCCGGACAGATAGGGCAAAAAGAGCGGCGCGGTGTTCAACGCGTCGGCCGGGAGCGCCTCGATTTCGGCAAGCAGGGTCGGCTCGTCGGTGGAGGTGAGCTTGCAGACCCAGCGCAGGCAGCTCGCGGCGGACAGCACCACGCTCATCTGATGCCAGCGATCCGGAATCGCGTGACAGAACGCATGCACCGCCGAAGCCGGATTCGGCCGGAAGCTGTCGCCGACCACGCACAACACGCCCGACGTGCCGAGCGAAACGAAGCCGTCGCCGGGTTGCGTCGCGCCGATGCCGATCGCGCTGGTGGCGTTGTCGCCACCGCCGGCCGCGACGATCACGCCGTCGCTCAGGCCGAATTCGCGCGCCACCTCGGGCAGCAGCGTGCCGGACGGCTCGCTGCCTTCGCACAGGCTCGGCATCTGCGCGCGTGACATGTTGCAGGCCGCGAGCAGCGAATCGGACCAGTCGCGTTTGGCGACGTCGAGCCACAGCGTGCCGGCCGCGTCCGATGGATCGGACACCTTGCCGCCGGTCAATTGCAGGCGCAAGTAATCCTTCGGCAGCAGCACGCAGGCGGTCCGCGCAAAAATGTCCGGCTCATGGCGCGCGACCCACAGCAGCTTCGGTGCGGTGAAGCCGGGCATGGCGAGATTGCCGGCCACGCTGTGCAACTCCGGCGCGCGTTCGGTCAATTCCGCGCATTCCTTGTCGCTGCGCATGTCGTTCCATAGGATCGCGGGCCGCAACACGCGGTCCTGCGCGTCCAGCAGCACGGCGCCGTGCATCTGACCGGACAGGCCGATGCCGCGAATCTGCGCGAACTCGTCGGGATGTTTGGCGCGCAGGGCGGCGAGCGCGCTGCGCGTGCCCGCCCACCAGTCTTCGGGATTCTGCTCGGCCCAGCGCTGATGAGGGCGTGAAACGGTAAACGGCGAGCCTGCGGTGCCGATCACGCGTCCGTTGGAGGCGAGCAGCAGAACTTTCACTTCGGACGTGCCGAGGTCGATGCCGAGATACATGGGCGCGGAACCTTCGTCGTTAGAGATGCGCTACTTTAGCCGCACATGGCGCGCGGTGCCATGCGCATTAAGCCTGGCAGCGCGTGTTTCGATGCCGCGCGACGCGCGGCGCTTGTTGAGCTCAATGGATGAGGCTGGCGCGGTCGGCGCTCAAATCGCGCCGCGTTTGGCCAGCCATACATCGACACGCGCCAGTGCGCCCTCCAGCGCCGACTCCAGTTCCGGCGTCTGCGCCATGCTGCCCCATAGCAGCCGGTCGGCGGCGAACGCTTTCAACGGATCGGGCGCCGCGAAAAAGCCGCGCGCCACGCGCTCGTCCATCACGCCATCCTGATACGTATACGGCAGCTTGCCGGCGTTCCAGCGTTCGAGAAAGCGGAAGAACAGCGCGGGCAGCATCGCCGTCGCCGCCGGTGTGGCGCCGCGCTCGAAGCATTCCGTCAACGTCGGCGCGATAAAGCCTGGCAACTTCGAAAAGCCGTCCGCCGCCACGCGCTGGTTCGTGTCCTGGATATACGGATTGCTGAAGCGCTCCAGCACCACATCGCGATACCGTTCGAGATCGAGCGGACTCGGTGTGAGACACGGAATCACGTCTTCCGTGACGTAGTCGAAGGCGAATCGATTGATGTCCGCGTCGAGCGTGCCTTCGTGAATGTAGTTCAGCCCGACCAGCGTACCCGCCCATGCGATGCAGCTGTGCGGCGCATTGAGAATGCGGATCTTCGCTTCTTCGTACGGCATCACCGAGTCGACCAGTTCCGCGCCGACCTTTTCCCATGCCGGGCGGCCCGCGATAAACCGGTCCTCGATCACCCACTGAATGAACGCTTCGCCCATTACCGGGCAGGCGTCGTCGACGCCGGTGGCGGCCTTGACGCGTTCGCGCACATCCGGCGTGGGACGCGGCGTGATGCGATCGACCATCGAACTCGGACAGGCCGTGTTGTCGTCGAACCATTGCGCGAGTTCCTCCGCGCCGCGTCGTTCGAGAAACTCGCTCATGCCCGCGTGGAAGCGTTCGCCGTTGCTGCGCAGGTTGTCGCAGGTCTGCAGCGTGACGGGGCCCGCGCCGCGTTTCATGCGCGCGTCGAGAATCGCTGCGAGCGCGCCGTAAATGGTGGTGTGGCCGCCCTCGAGGTCGGCGGCGAGATCGGCGTTGGCGGTGTCGAGTTCGTCATCTTCGTCGAGGTAATAGCCGCCTTCGGTGACGGTGAACGCGATGATCTTGCAGGCCGGGTCGGCGCCCGCTTCGATCAGCGCGTCGAGGCTTTCGGTCCACGGCACGACGCGCTCGATCGAGCGAATGGTTTCGTACGCGCGCTCACCTTGGGGCGTGACGGTCTCGAGTGTGTAGACGCCGTTTTGCGCGGCGAGCGCTTCGAGCACCGCATTCATATCGCTGCGGATGTTGCCGACCGTCAGCGACCAGTGCGGCTCGCCGGGCACCTTGGCCTCGTTCAACCGATGCAGATACCACGCCTGATGCGCGCGATGAAACGATCCCGCGCCGATGTGCAGGATCACGTGTGCGGCAGCGCCGCTGCCTTGCCCGCTGTTCATGTGCGTCTCCTGAATGTCCTTGCTCGCACGATTCGAAGCGTGCGTTTTTTTCGTGAGTGCCTCCAACCAGACGCATCGCGTCCGCGCCCCGGGTAGCGAAGAAACCTGGAAGGCCTGGCGTTGTCTCGGTATGGAGCATTTGCTCTGTGTGTGAGCGAATGATCGTACCGGCTGAAACGAAAGTCAAGGCGGAGCCACAGGCTTTTTTGTGGCGCAGCGCGGCGCAGCGGGGCTTTTCGACGTGGCTCGCGGGACGCCGTTGTGTGGTGGAAGTGCGTTGCCGCATGTATTGCGTTGCATCAAATTTGACAGGCGATGCGCCAGGACTAACCCGAATGCAAAAAAGTATCGATCCGCGGTTTCATTTTTAGTGGTGAAGAGCGCGTTAGAGGGTTACGGTTCGCTATATAAGACAAAGACCGGCGGCGCCGTTGGCAGGCCGCTTCATGGAGGCAGACAGTGCAACCCGATCTCGAACTCGTGGCCGTGCGCCGCGACGAATCGTTCAAAGTGTGGTCGCACGGTTATCCGTATCGCACCGTGCGTTGGCACTTTCATCCCGAATACGAGATTCATCTGATCGTGGCGACGACCGGCAAGATGTTCGTCGGCGATCACATCAGCAGCTTCACGCCTGGCAATCTGGTGCTGATCGGACCGAACTTGCCGCACAACTGGGTGAGTGAAGTGCCGCAAGGGGAAAGCATTGCGCAGCGCAATCTGGTCGTGCAGTTCGGGCAGGAGTTCGTGTCGAGCTGCGTTGAGAGTTTTCCGGAGTGGCGTCAGGTCGAGGCACTGCTCGCGGATTCACGGCGTGGCGTGTCGTTCGGTGCGCAGACGAGCGCGGCGATCCAGCCGCTGTTTCTTGAGTTGCTGGCGGCGCGTGGGTTGCGTCGGCTCGTGCTGTTCATGTCGATGCTCGACATTCTGGTGAACGCTGAAGATCGTGAGATGCTGGCGAGTCCTGCTTATCAGGCCGATCCTGGGGGGTTTGCTTCGACCCGGATCAATCATGTCCTCACTTATATCGGGGGGAATCTCGCTAGTGAGTTGCGGGAGTCGGATCTCGCGCAGCTCGCGGGGCAAAGTGTCAGCGCGTTTTCGCGGTATTTTCGGCGGCATACTGGCTTGCCGTTTGTGCAGTATGTGAATCGGATGCGGATCAATCTGGCTTGTCAGTTGCTCACCGAAGATGAGTTGAGCGTTACTGATATTTGTTTCAAGGCGGGGTTTAATAACTTGTCGAATTTCAACCGGCAGTTTCTGGCGGTGAAGGGGATGGCGCCTTCAAAGTTTCGGCGTTATCAGCAGTTGAATGGGGCTAGTCGTGATGGTTCCGAAGGAGGGGTGGGGCGGTCGATGGTTGTTTGAGGTGGGGGGGGCATGCGCAAGGGGATGACTGCTGGTTTCTGGTTTTAGGGTTTTGGCCTTTCCTTGATTTGTTTGTGGTCTATTAGCGTTGCCCCTGTGCGGGGCGGCACCTACTTTCTTTGCCGCGGCAAAGAAAGTAGGCAAAGAAAGCCGCTTTGAACCGCCAGCCCATAAGCGGGTCCCTCGCGCAGCCACGGTAGTGGTGCATCTGGAATCTGTGTTCTCGCACATTCGGCGGCAGTGACAAGGGCGTCATACTTCCCGCCTCGCGCTCCGCGCTCGCCGGAACGGGTGGCTCAAAACCTGCGCGATTGTCGGGGAGAGGTGGGGGCCGTCGGCTTCGCCTCGGCGAAAAGGCCGTTAATGCCTTCCGGTCTGCGAGTAGTGGGTCGCTCTCAATGTGCCGCTGCACTTCGACACGCGAGCGTTTTGAATCGTATTCGCCCGTTCTCCATCAGCTTCGTTGCGCCAATACGTTCGCGGCCTTCTGACGCCCTTCGTGTCGCCTTCATCAACAGGTCTGCTGCATGACGTGCCGTAATCCGGCTTTGAGGGATTCCCTTCGCGTCCAGCGCGATCACCTGGTACAGTTCACGGTCAATCTCAACCTCGCGCTGGTAATCCTCGCCAGTGTCGAGCAGTAACTCCAGCAACTTTCGCTGTTGCTGCCTCTCCTCTCTCGTCACAGCCGGACTCCTAACTATCGAAGCCAAAAGCGTGACTAACTTGTCCAGTTGACTCAGTTGCCTTTCAATCAGTCCGAATGCGGACAGCGCGAGTTTCTCGTATTGAAGTGCGTCAACAGGTGGGCGCGATGTGGTTCGTGAATGCTTGGCTGATTTACTCATGGCGCGATCTCCCTGAAACTTGACTGGATCGCCCGACAGTCGCTTGCGCGGTGGTGAGCGGGCACATTGATGGGTTTAGCAGACCGGTGCGTAGTACCAGAAACCGGCGAGCCGCGAGGCTCCCCCACCATGGCCCGCCCATCGAAGAAAGGCGTGCAAAGGCAGCCGCACATTTGCTTGCACAAACGCACGGGATACTACGCATAACAGGCTGCTATACCTGCTGTCGTGAAGCACACGACAAGAATGAGTTTAATCACATCGCTTCGCACGTGATCACCTGAACAAGCTAAAAAGCGCACACCACGTCGATTTCTGAAATTTCCTGGAGGAGTGCGCGAATAAAAGACTACAGCGCGCGAGAAGTGTCAGGGCAGAAACGCGTTGATTATCAAATAGCGAGCCGGCTGTTTGGGGCGTGTGACGATCATCCTCTCGCGCGCGATCATTCCAGCGCTGCTATCAGCGTCACGACCCTTGAGCTTTTTGAGGCTCAAACCGAGCGATTCGAGTGCGGGTGACACGTGTAAAACGATGCCGTTGCGTGGCACCGCCGAGGCGAAGCCGAGGGCTCCCACCGCGCACCGATAGAACCCTTGGTTTTGAACAGACCCTTCCGGCGAGCGCGCAGTGCGAGGCGGGAAGAATGACGGCCTTGTCACATGCGTCGAATGTGCGAGAACACGGATTCCAGATGGACCACTACCGTGGCTGTGCGGGGGACCCGCTTAAGGGCTGGCGGTTCAAAGCGGCTTTCTTTGCCTACTTTCTTTGCCGCGGCAAAGAAAGTAGGTGCCGCCCCGCACAGGGGCAACGCGAATAGACCACAAACAAATCAAGGAAAGGCCAACCCCCAAAGAGCACACCCCAAAAAAAGACCAGCCGCCGAGGCAAATGCCCTAACTACAGCATAGTCCTAACATGCCAAAGCTCAGGAAACAAAACCACATCTAACATCTTGCGCAGATAAGTAGCCCCACTAGTCCCACCGGTGCCCTGCTTAAACCCAATAATCCGCTCAACGGTAGTGACATGCCTGAACCGCCACTGCCGAAACGCATCCTCCAGATCGACGAGCTCTTCAGCCATCTCATACAGTTCCCAATACTGCGAAGGATTCCGATAAACCTCCAGCCAGGCCGCTTCAACAGAAGCATCATGCGCAGTAGGCTGTGTCCAGTCCCTCTCAAGCCGGGAAGGCGAAATCGCAAACCCACGCCGCGCCAGCAACCGCACCACTTCATCATAAAAAGAAGGCGCCTCCAGCGAAGCTGTCACCTCAGCCAGCACATCAGCCCGATGCGCATGCGGCTTCAGCATCAGCTCATTCTTATTGCCGAGTAAAAACTCGATCTGCCGATACTGATACGACTGAAACCCGGAAGAACTCCCCAAATAAGGCCGCATCGCCGTGTACTCGGACGGCGTCATCGTCGCGAGAACACTCCATGCCTGCACGAGCTGCTCCATGATCCGCGACACACGCGCGAGCATCTTGAACGCCGGCGGCAACTCATCGCGACGCACGGCCTGCAGCGCCGCCCGCAACTCATACAACGCGAGCTTCATCCACAACTCGCTCGTCTGATGCTGAATGATGAACAGCATCTCGTTATGATCCGGCGACAGCGGATGCTGCGCATCGAGCACCGTCCCGAGCGACAGATAATCGCCGTAACTCATCGACTCCGAAAAATCGAGCTGCGCGTCGTGCCAGCCATCGCCCGACTTAGCGGCGGAAACGGCCGGGGCGGCCGAATGTGAAGCCACACTCCCATGCCCGAACGGACATCCCTGTGCCGGTTTCTCTTCCGGCAACCCCGGTGTTTGCATGTGATCGGTCATCGCGCGCTCCTCAGGTCACAGCGCCGCGTGCGGCAAATTCAGGCGCACGCCAGGTCTCTTGCGTCAGGACATCGCGCAAGGTTTCCACGGCGTCCCACACGTCGACAAAGCGCGTATACAGCGGCGTAAAACCAAACCGCAGCACATGCGGTTCGCGATAATCGCCGATCACCCCGCGTGCAATCAACGCCTGCATCACCTCATAACCATGCGGATGTTCGAAGCTCGCATGCGAGCCGCGCTGCGCATGCTCGCGTGGGGTCACGAGCTTCAGCGGAAACTCGCCGCAACGCGTTTCAACGAGTTCGATGAACAGATCGGTCAACGCCAGCGACTTCTGGCGGATCGTCTGCATGTCGGTCTGCAGGAACACGTCGAGTCCGCATTCGACGAGCGACATCGACACCATCGGCTGCGTGCCGCACAAAAAGCGGCCGATGCCCTCGTCGGGCTGATACGCCGGATCCATCTTGAACGGCGCGCGATGTCCCCACCAGCCGGACAGCGGTTGCGAAAATTCGTTTTGATGGCGCTTGGGCACCCAGACGAACGCGGGCGAACCGGGGCCACCGTTCAGATACTTGTACGTGCAGCCGACCGCGTAATCCGCGCCAACGCCGTTCAGATCGACCGGCACCGCACCCGCTGAATGCGCGAGGTCCCACAGCGCGAGCGCGCCTTTGTCGTGGATCAGTTGGGTGAGTGCGGCCATGTCGTGCATGTAGCCGGTGCGGTAGTTCACGTGCGTGATCATCGCAATCGCGGTGTCGTCGCCGATCGCGGCAGGCAATTCGGAAGGATCGTCGACCAGACGCAATTCGTAGCCTCGGTCGAGCTGTTCGATCAGCCCCTGCGCAATGTAGAGGTCGGTCGGGAAATTCGAGCGCTCGGAAACGATCACGCGACGCTTCGGATCTCGCGCATTCGCCACCCGCACCGCGGCGGACAGCAGCTTGAACAGGTTGATCGAAATCGTATCGGTGACGACTACTTCGTCTTCGGCCGCGCCGATCAGCGGCGCGAGCTTGTTGCCGAGGCGGCGCGGCAGCGCGAACCAGCCCGCGGTGTTCCAGCTGCGAATCAGGCCTTCGCCCCATTCGGCGGCGATCACGGTCTGCGCGCGCTGCGCGGCGGCGGCCGGCGGCACGCCGAGGGAGTTGCCGTCGAGATAGATGGTCGTCGACGACAGCGCGAATTGATCGCGCAACGCCGCCAGCGGGTCGGCACTATCGAGCGCCAATGCTTCTTCACGGTGGTTCATGGTGATTCCGTCAGTCAGATCAGAGGTAGTCAGTGAGACTCGGGCAGCGCGCGCAATATTGCGCGCACCGGGCTTGCGTCGAGCGTGGTCAGCTTGAGCGGCAGCGCGATCAGTTCGTAGTCGCCGGGGGCGACGTCGTCGAGCACGATGCCTTCGAGAATCGCCATGCGATGCGCGCATATCCGGTGGTGAGCGTCCATCGTCTTCGACTCCTGCGGGTCGAGCGACGGCGTGTCGATGCCGATCAGCTTTACGCCGCGCGAAGCCAGCAGGTCGATCGTGTCCGGCGCGACTGCACAGAACGCGCTGTCCCAGGCCGTAGTCGGCGCGTTTCTGTAAGTGCGCAGTAAGACTCGCGGCGGCAGGTCGTCGAGCGAGCCATTCAGGTGTTGTGGCGTCACAACAGGCGCGGCGCCGATGCAATGAATCACGCGGCATCGGCCGAGGTACGCGTCGAGCGGGACTTCGCCGATCGCGGCGCCTTCGGCGTCGTAGTGCAGCGGGGCGTCGGTGTGCGCGCCCGTGTGCGGCGACAGCGTCAGCCGCGCGACGTTGACGGGCGAGCCCGCCTCCATGCGCCACACGCGCTCGATACCCACCGGCGTATCGCCCGGCCACACGGGCGTGGCGGTATCGACGGCGGGGGTGATGTCCCAGAGTGTTGGCATAGTCGCATCGGCGGTTTGTGTCTATCAGGGAATGATAGGTGGCTTGCCGCGAAATGTGATTGCGAAAAAATCTCCTTCTACGCCGTGTCTTGGAACATAATTTGATATAAATGGGAAAGGGAGACCGAATATGAACGCGATCTCGCTCGACGCCACCGATTGCCGTATCTTGACGGTGCTTCAGCAAGAAGGACGGATCAGCAATCTCGACCTCGCGGAGCGCATCTCGCTCTCGCCGTCAGCGTGCCTGCGACGCCTGCGGCTGCTCGAAGAGCAGGGCGTCATCGAACATTACCGCGCGTGTCTGAACCGCGAAGTGCTGGGTTTTGAACTGGAAGCGTTCGTGCAGGTGTCCATGCGCAACGACCAGGAGAACTGGCACGAGCGGTTTGCGGAAGCGGTGCGCGACTGGCCGGAAGTGGTCGGCGCGTTCGTGGTGACCGGCGAGACGCACTATCTGCTGCGAGTTCTCGCGCACAACCTCAAGCATTATTCGGATTTCGTGCTGCAGCGGCTCTACAAGGCGCCGGGCGTGATGGATATTCGTTCGAATATCGTGCTGCAGACTCTCAAGGAAGATTCGGGCGTGCCCGTCTCGTTAGTGAAGAAAAGCAGCGGGCACGGCGCCACGCATAACGATCGCTGAGCGCGAGGGCGGCCGCGCGGTCAAAGCGGCTTGAGTCCGTGAAACTGGCCGTTCTGAAAGACGAGCGGCGAGATCTCGGCGGCATTCTCATGCACGCCGCAGCGCTCCACTTCGCCGACGAAAATCACGTGGTCGCCTTCCTCGTAA
Organism: Paraburkholderia sp. RL17-383-BIF-A; assembly: GCF_046028015.1. Classification (NCBI taxonomy): domain Bacteria; kingdom Pseudomonadati; phylum Pseudomonadota; class Betaproteobacteria; order Burkholderiales; family Burkholderiaceae; genus Paraburkholderia; species Paraburkholderia sp. RL17-383-BIF-A. The sequence continues at coordinate 140,045 of NZ_JARESR010000006.1, forward strand.
CGGCTGCGGTTATGGCATTCGAACCAGGCGAGCGCACCATTCAGCACCGGCATGCCGGTGTCGCCTTCCGCATGCGACACGCCTTCGAAGCGGTCGCCCTTGACGGTCGCAAAGCGTTTGCACAGATCGAGCTGCGACGCGGCCAGCACGTTGACCACGTAGTGACTATTGGCGCGGAATACGGGCATCGACGCCGAGCGCGTGGCGAGACTCCACAACACCAGCGGCGGATTGAGCGAAACCGAGTTGAACGAACTGGCCGTGATGCCGATCAATTGGCCGGATGCCGCGCGCGTTGTAATGACGGTGACACCGGTGGCGAATTGGCTGAGCGCCTGTTTAAAGGCGTTCTGGTCGAAGTTGGGCGGGCTGGCGCGCTTCATTGGGCGCAGGCCTCTGGCGCAAACCGGCTAAAGCCCGGGATGAAGCTGTCGCGCGCGCGGCCGAAAACAAATGATTCGAAAGTCATAGTGAAAATCGTCGATTTGTCCCAATTTTAACTGCAATCGCGGCGGATTGGCCGCGACCCCATCCGTTGTATGAAAAAACCGCTAAGCTGGAAAGCTCGTGGGTGGAACGAGTGTTGCGGCGAAGCGTGGACCGGCATCGGCCGATTGTGCGATTGTGAGTTCAAGGAGCGGGCAGCATGAGTCAGACAGGCGAAGTCGCCACTCTTGGCGGCGGTTGTTTCTGGTGCCTCGAAGCGGTGTACCTGGGCGTCGAAGGCGTGAACGCGGTGGAGTCGGGCTATGCGGGCGGCCAGACCCGGCAACCGACGTATGAGCAGGTATGCGACGGCGAGACGGGCCACGCCGAAGTCGTGAAGGTCGACTTCGATCCGGCCAAAATCAGTTACCGCGAGATTATCGACATCTTCTTCGCGATCCATGATCCGACGCAGTTGAATCGGCAAGGCAACGACGTCGGCACGCAATACCGCTCGGTGATCTTTGCGCACTCCGAAGCGCAACGGGAAACCGCGCTGCAGGCGATCCGCGAGATTGGCGAACAGCAGATTTACGACGGGCAGATCGTCACCCAGGTGCTGCCGCTCGACGGCAACTACTGGCCTGCCGAGGCCTATCACCAGAACTATTTCGCGCACCACCCGAATCAAGGGTATTGCTCGTTCGTGGTGGCGCCGAAAGTGGCGAAGTTTCGTCAGAAGTTTGCTCACCGGGTCAGGGTGGGTTAACGAGCTGAGCCGCCGGTCACGCGCTGCTTGTTAAGTTCCCGAGTGTGGCGGGCAGTCGTTTTCGTTGGGCGGCGCGGACGCATTGTCGTGCGAAGGTTCATGCTCGTGTTCATGAGCCAGCCGCGCATACGCCTCGATAATGGCCCGCGCCAACTCCAGACAGCTCAGCGGCGCCGAGCCTTCCGCCTTGTTGTTGATCGCGATTACCACCGGCTGGCCGGCCAGCGCATAGCGCGCGGCCAGTTCGGCGAGTGACGCGCGGGTTGCGGGATCCGGGTCGACCAACTGGTTGAACGGCTCGTACTTGGCCTTCGCCTGTTCGTATTTGAAGCCACCGTGCAGACTCCAGCGCACGATCAGCGGTCCGGCCGGTTCGCCGTCCAGCAGTGCGAGCGCTGCAGCCTGGCGCAGTGGATCGGGCATACTCGCGTGAATGCCCACGCAATAGCGCACGCCCGCGGTCTTGAGCGTACGGATGAAACGCGGCGTGAGCAGGCTCGCGTCACGGATCTCGATTGCGTAGCAGGTGCCTTCCGGCAGCTTCGGCAAGGCTGTCAGGAATTCGGCCAGCCGTTCGATGAACGCCGCCGGCTGCGCCAGCATCTGGTCCGGCAGTGGCGAGAGCTGAAACACCAGTGCGCCGGCCTTGGCGCCGAGGCCTTCGAGACAAGGCGTGACGAAGTCGTCGATCGCCATTTGCGCGTTCAGAAAACACGGGTTCATCGAGACCGGCTCGCCGCGTTCGGCGCGCACCGTGGCGTCGGTGATCGTCATCGGCGCTTTGACGATAAAGCGGAAGTGCTCGGGCACCTGCTGCGCGTAGCGCAAGTATTCGGTGACCGTGAGCGCCTGATAAAACGACCGGTCGATGCTGACCGTTTTCAGCAGCGGATGCGCGCCGTAGGCCGTGAGACCCTCGCGGGAGAGCTTGCTGTTGCTGTATTCGTCGCCGTAGACGATGCCGTTCCAGCCAGGAAACGACCATGTGGACGTGCCGAGGTGGATCTGCGCAGGGAGTTGGGCCGCGAGCGCGAGCAACTCGGGCGAGGGTGGGGCGGCGAGGATTTCGCGGGTGCGGCGCTTTTTCGGGGTGTCGGTAGGGACGTTCGCGGTGTCGGCTTCAGGCGGGGCGTCGCCTTCGTCTGGCTGCGACACGGCGGCGGCCCCAGCGCTGCCGCGCGCCTGCTTGACTCGGGCATCGGCCTTCTGCGGCGCTGGCTCCACCGGCATTCCGAACAGATCGAACTGCACGGCTTCGCCTGCGGCGCCCGCTTCGCCTTCAACCGGCTGTTCAACTTCGCTTGTCCCGCTCTGGTCCATCGGTGTTCGACCTGCTGTTCAAAGGTTGCGCCGCGTCGCCCGCTCATGCACGGCGCCGTGGCGCAACCGGATTACAGCGGTTTGTCGTACATATAGCGGCGCGACCACGGCAGGGTTTTCGCGCTGCGGCCGGCTTTGCGGCACACCACCTGGTAGATCGAGACGTCGTCGTTTTCGAACGCGTAGGCGCAACCCGCCAGATACACGCGCCAGATACGGAATTTCTCGTCGTCGACCAGCTTGCGGGCTTCTTCCGCATGCGTTTCGAAATTTTCCGCCCAGATGTTCAACGTGTGCGCATAGTGACGGCGCAGGCTTTCGACGTCAACCGCTTCGAGCCCGCCGCGCTGCATCGCTTCGAGTGCGAGGCTGATATGCGGCAGCTCGCCGTCGGGGAACACATAGCGGTCGATGAATTCGCCGCCGCCGAGCGCGGTCTCACCGCTGTCCGAATCGCTCGAGGTAATGCCGTGATTCATGGCGACGCCGTCGTCGACCAGCAGATCGCGGATTTTCTCGAAGTAGCCCGGCAGATTCTTGCGGCCCACGTGCTCGAACATGCCGACGCTCGTAATGCGATCGAACTGCCCCTGCACGTCGCGGTAATCCTGCAGACGAATCTCGATCTGGCTTTCCAGGCCCGCGGCTTTCACGCGCGCGGTGGCAAGGTCGAACTGGTTCTGCGAGAGCGTCACGCCCACACACTTCGCGCCGAACTTCTGCGCCGCGCGCAAAACGAGCGCGCCCCAGCCGCAGCCGATATCGAGCAGGCGCTGCCCCGGTTGCAACTGGATCTTGGTGAGGATGTGGTCGATCTTCTTGATCTGCGCGGTGGCGAGATCTTCGTCGCCGTTCTCGAAGTACGCGCACGAGTACACCATGTTCTCGTCGAGCCAGAGTCTGTAGAACTCGTTCGAGACGTCGTAGTGATACTCGATCGCCTTCTTGTCCGACGCCTTCGAATGATTGAAGTAGCGCCGCACGCGCGCCAGCTTGCCCGCGGTCGTGACGGTATTGCGCGCCAATTCGTAGCTGACATTGATGATGTCCGACAGCTTGCCCTCGATGTCGATCTTGCCTTTCACGTACGCCTCGCCGAGATTGTCGAGGCTCGGTTCGAGCAGATAGGGCAGCGCCGTGGCGCTTTTGACATGAAGCGTGACCTGCGGCGCGGCGAACTGCCCGAAGTCGTGTTGCTGACCGTCCCAGAGCACGAGGCGCGCCGGAACATTAGCTTTGGTTTTTACATCTTCCACCCACTGCGCCAGCTTCTTCTCCCAGAACATGTGATCTCTCCGTGTCCGTTGAATTAAAGCAAAGCTTGTGTGGATTGCAGCTCGATGCGGCGCAGCTCCCATGCCGCGAGATGCCATCCGGCCGGCGTGCGCTGCTGCGTTGGCAGCGCACTTGCCGGCGTTGTATTCCGATTCAGGGCGACAGGCGGGAGATTTGCCAGTCGCTATGTTCGTTCGACCGAGTGTAGAGCAAACGGTCGTGAAGACGTGACGGCCGGCCCTGCCAGAACTCGATTGCTTCGGGCACCAAACGATAGCCGCCCCAATGTGGCGGACGCGGCGGTTGGTCGCCGTATTGCAGGCTGAATTCGCGTTCGCGCGTTTCGAGCTGCGAACGGCTTTCAATTGGCTGACTTTGATTCGATGCCCACGCGCCGATACGCGAACCGAGCGGACGCGACGCGAAATACCCGTCGCTTTCTTCCGCGCTGGTTTTGACGATGCGCCCCTCGACGCGTACCTGCCGCTCCAGTTCGATCCAGTAGAACAGCAGGCTTGCGTAAGGATTGGCCGCCAGTTCGCGGCCTTTACGGCTTTCGTAATTGGTGAAGAACACAAAGCCACGCTCGTCGACGCCTTTGATCAACACGATGCGCGCCGAAGGCCGGCCGCGCGAGTCGACCGTGGCCACCGTCATGGTGTTCGGTTCGGGCAGTTGAGCGTCCACGGCCTGTTTAAACCACGTATCGAATTGACGAAACGGGTTGCGGCCGACATCGCCGACGTCCAGAGAACCCAGCGAATAGTTTTTTCGAAGTTCGGCGAGTGAGGTCATGTTCTTATGCGAACGCTACAGTTCAATCAGTATAGCCAAGGCGCTAATTTTTTGCGCGCAGCCAAGTCAAGGTCCAGCGTGGTGAGCGGAGCATGCCGACGCGCCGCGAGCCTTTGAGTTGTTCTCTACCCGGCGATGCAACTTGGTGCGTTCAGGCAAAATACGGGGCTGCGTATGCATTCGCGTCGCCACCTTGTATTTTTGCCTGACCAACGAGCCCTGCCATCATGTCCAGCACCACCGCGCCATCCGATCTTACTACCAGCCTCGACGGGAGTGAAACCGCCGACCGCGCGCGGCGCTTCGGCGGCATTGCCCGCCTGTACGGCGCACCGGCGCTCGCCGCCTTCGAAGGCGCGCACGTGGCGGTGATCGGCATTGGCGGCGTGGGGTCGTGGGTGGCCGAGGCGCTCGCGCGCAGCGCGGTCGGTACGCTGACGCTGATCGACCTCGACAACGTCGCCGAGAGCAACACTAACCGGCAGATCCACGCGCTCGACGGCAACTACGGGAAACCGAAGGTCGAAGCGATGGCGGAACGCATCGCGGCGATCAATCCGTTTTGCGACGTGCGGCTGATCGAAGACTTCGTCGAGCCGGACAATTTCGACGCCACCCTCGGCGGCGGCTTCGACTACGTGATCGATGCGATCGACAGCGTGCGCACCAAGACCGCGTTGATCGCATGGTGCGTGGAGAGGAAACAGCCGTTGATCACGATTGGCGGCGCGGGCGGTCAACTCGATCCGACGCGCATTCGCATCGACGATCTCGCGCTGACGATCCAGGACCCGTTGCTGTCGAAAGTGCGCGGACAGTTGCGCAAGCAGCACGGTTTTCCGCGCGGGCCGAAGGCCAGGTTCAAGGTGAGCGCGGTGTATTCCGACGAACCGTTGATCTATCCGGAAGCCGCCGTCTGCGATATCGACACGGAAGCCGAGCACGTGAGCACGTCGCCGGGACACACGGGACCGGTCGGTTTGAACTGCGCGGGATTTGGTTCGAGCGTGTGCGTGACGGCGAGCTTCGGTTTTGCCGCGGCCGCGCATGTGCTGCGGGCGTTGGCGAAGCAGGCGACGGCTTGAGGTGATTCACGTCGCGGCAAATGCCGCGGCGTCTTCAGGAATTGAGACCTGCAGGCATTCAGGCGCGGCACAGTGGCCACGCCCGAACACTGATCAGGCGGATCAGTACAGCGCGGCGCTCAGCTTGCGCCGCCATTGCGCCACCAGCTCCGGCTGATGCGCGGCCAGATCAAACACCGACAGCATCGTCTTACGGCCGATATCGTCACGGAACGTGCGGTCGCGTTGCACGATCGCCAGCAGTTGTTCGAGCGCTTCCGCGTATTTGAGGCGGGCGATGAACGCGCTGGCCAGATCGAAGCGCGCTTCGAGATCGGTTGGGTCGGCGGCGACCTTGGCTTCCAGCGCATCGGTCGGCGGCAAGTCCGCGGCGGCGTCCACGGCGTCGAGGCGCGTCTTGATCGCGTTGAAACGCGCGTCGATACCTTGCGTGGTTTTCGGCGATAGCAGATCGATTTCGTTGCGGACCTCGTCGATACGGTTGTCTTCGAGCAGCATTTCAATGCGGTCCATGCGTGCTTCGTCGAAACCCGGGTCGTAGGCGAGGGCGGCTTGCAGCGCGTCGTAGGCATCCTCGCGGCGGCCTTCGGCCAGTGCGGTTTGCGCCTCGAGGCGCGCGGCGTCAGCGCCCTGCGGCACGAGCCGCTCGATAAACTCGCGCAACTGGCCTTCAGGCAGCACGCCGACAAACTGATCGACCGGCTGTCCGTCGGCAAAGGCCATGACGTGCGGAATGCTGCGCACCTGGAAGTGCGCGGCCAGTTCCTGGTTTTCGTCTACGTTGACTTTTACCAGCTTCCATTTGCCGGCGGCTTCGGCTTCGAGCTTTTCGAGCATCGGGCCGAGGGTCTTGCACGGGCCGCACCAGGGCGCCCAGAAATCGACCAGCACGGGGGCCAGTGTCGACGCCGTGATGACGTCCTGTTCGAAAGTGGCCAGAGTGGTGTCCATTGCGTCCTCGTCGATAAAACGGTCTATTGGTTATTTGGGGCCGAACGCCGCGGATTCAATGCGGGCTGAGCGCGCTTGCGCCGATTCTCGCTCAGTTGCGCTTACTTGCGCGCCTTGGCGATCATTTACGCTGGGGCAGCGGAATCCATTCGGTTTCGCCCGGCACCTTGCCCATTTCCTGATTGGTCCATACGAGCTTCGCGGCTTCGATTTTCTCGCGCGAACTGGCGACGAAATTCCACTCGATAAAGCGCTCGCCCTCCAGCTTCTCGCCGCCGAGCAGCATGACGCGCGCGCCGTGGGTGCTCGCCAGCGTGACCGTTTCGTCGAGCGCGAGCACGGCCATCTGGCCGACTTCGAGCGGCGTGCCGTCGATTTCCAGATCGCCGTCCACGAGATAGACGCCGCGTTCCTCGTGCTCCGGTTCGAGCGCGAAGGCGCCGCCCGGCGCGAATTCGCCGGCGACATACAGCGTGCCCGAAAACGTCGCGACCGGCGAGGTCGCGCCGAACGCCGTGCCCGCGATCACCCGAAGCGTCACGCCGTTGCGCTCGACCACCGGCAGCGTGTCCGCCGCGTGATGGGCGAACGATGGCTCGATCTCTTCGTCTTCGAGCGGCAGCGCGACCCACGTCTGAATGCCGTGCATGGTCAGGCCGCTCGCGCGGTCCTCTTCCGGCGTGCGCTCGGAGTGGACGATACCGCGCCCGGCCGTCATCCAGTTGACGTCGCCGGGGACGATCTTCTGCGCCGAGCCGAGGCTGTCGCGATGCATGATCGCGCCTTCGAACAGATAGGTCACCGTGGCAAGGCCGATATGCGGATGCGGGCGCACGTCGAGGCCGACGCCGGGTTCGAGGGTGGCCGGGCCCATATGGTCGAAGAAGATGAACGGACCGATCAGACGCGCCGCCATGGCCGGCAGCACGCGCCGCACGGTCAGACTGCCGACGTCGCGCAGGTGCGGCTTGAGGACTGCTTTGATCGAGGAAGACATGGGCAGACTCGGCTGGGAAGGTGAGAGGAAATTTTTGCTGAATGGACGATTCTACTGCGGAGGACGCAATGATGAGGGCTGAGCGCCATGTCGACGCTCCGGGAATCCGTAGCGCGGCCCGTCGCTTGCCGTTGCCGGCTCCGCTAAACTGCCGGATCGAACAATCAATTGGAGACCGGGATGTCGCCCAAGGATTTGCTGCTCGCGCTGGTTGTCGTCGTGGCGTGGGGCGTCAACTTCGTCGTGATCAAGGTCGGCCTGCATGGCGTGCCGCCCATGCTGCTCGGCGCGCTGCGCTTCACGCTCGCCGCGGTGCCGGCGGTGTTTTTCATCAAGCGGCCCAACCTGCCGTGGCGCTGGCTGCTCGCGTACGGCGCGACGATTTCGTTCGGGCAGTTCGCTTTTCTGTTCTCGGCCATGTATGTCGGCATGCCGGCCGGACTCGCTTCGCTGGTGTTGCAGGCGCAGGCGTTTTTTACGCTGATATTCGCGGCCATCTTCCTGCATGAGCGGTTCCGCTTGCCGAATGTCGTGGGTTTGGTGATCGCGGCGGGCGGGCTTGCCGTGATCGGCCTGCAAGGCGGCCATGCCATGACGCTGGCCGGATTTGTCCTCACATTGTGCGCCGCGTGCTCGTGGGCGCTCGGCAACATCGTCACGAAGAAGGTCGGCAAGGTCGATCTCGTCGGACTCGTGGTGTGGGGCAGCCTGATTCCGCCGCTGCCGTTTTTCGCGCTGTCGTATGCGTTCGAGGGGCCGCAGCGCATCGTTGCCGCGCTTTCAGGCATCAGCGCGATGTCGATCTTCGCCATCGTGTATCTCGCGTTCATCGCCACGCTGATCGGCTACGGATTGTGGAGCCGCCTGCTGTCGCGCTATCCGGCAAGCCAGGTCGCGCCGTTTTCGCTGCTGGTGCCGATCGTCGGGCTCGCGTCGGCGTCGCTGTTTCTCGACGAGCAACTGTCGGCGGCGCAAATCGCCGGCGCTTTGCTGGTGATGGCAGGGTTGGCCGTGAACGTGTTCGGTGGCTGGGTCGTGCAGCGGTTTTTACCGGCGCGCCGGGCAACCGGCGCGTCCGATTGAGGACGAAAAAGCGGACGAAAAAGCGGACAAAAAGACGCGGACGATAAAACGCAAACCAGAGCGCGCACAGCGCCGACAACCACACCACCAACGAAACTACGGCCGCATCGAGCGGCCGTGTTTCATTGCATCGTTGCAAGCGAAAGCATCACGTCATGCGGTTCTTCGCGAGCGGCGGATTCGCCGCGAAATAGCGCTTGATACCGGTCATGATCGCATCGGCCATCTTGTCGCGATACGCGTCGTCGTTCAGGCGGCGCTCTTCGTCCGGGTTGCTGATGAAGGCGGTTTCCACGAGGATCGACGGAATGTCCGGCGCCTTCAGCACCGCGAACCCCGCCTGTTCGACCGAGCCCTTGTGCAGCTTGTTGATGCCGCCAATTTCCTTCAGCACGAAGTTGCCGTAGCGCATCGAGTCGCGAATCTGCGCGGTAGTGGACATATCGAACAGTGCGCGGTTGACGGTGGCGTCGGCGGACTTGATGTTGATTCCGCCGATCTCATCCGACGAGTTCTCCTTGTTCGCCATCCAACGCGCCGCGGCGCTCGACGCGCCATGCTCGGACAGCGCGAACACCGACGAGCCCTTGGCGTCGGGCGTGGTGAACGCGTCGGCGTGGATCGATACGAACAGGTCCGCGCCGACGCGGCGCGCTTTCTGCACACGTACGTTCAGCGGCACGAAGAAGTCGGCGTCGCGCGTCATCATGGAGCGCATGTTCGGTTGCGCGTCGATCTTCGCGCGCAGCTTCTTGGCGATGTCGAGCGCGACGTGTTTCTCGTAGGTGCCCGAGCCGCCGATCGCGCCCGGGTCTTCGCCGCCGTGACCCGGATCGATCGCGACGGTCAGCAAACGCACCGTGTTGCTCTTGCCGGATTTGGGCGTGGTGAACGCGTAGGTATCGTCGCTGCCGGCGTCGTCCGCGCCCAGCGTGCTGGCGCTGTTGCCTTTATTGCGCGCGATGGCCGTGGACGGCGCCGGCGGCGTGGCGGGCTTGCCGACGATCGGCGGAGCAGGCGTTGGCGTGACATGCACCGGCGGACGCGGCACGCTCGGCGTGGACCCGCTGCCGCCGTTCTGCGCGTAACGCTCGAAGAATGCCTCGCTGTTGTCGGCGGCGGGCGGCGTGGTGCCCGGGCCGCTCAAGGTGGCGGGCGGTGGCGCGGCGTTCTGGTCGTTCAACGTCTGCTGCTTGCGTTCTGTCTGCGCGAGCAGATCCATCAACGGATCGGGCGCGACCGCGGGATACAGGTCGAACACGAGCCGGTATTTGTATGCGCCGACCGGTGGCAGCGTGAACACCTGCGGCTTCACCAAGCCCTTCAGGTCGAACACCATGCGCACCACATGCGGCTGATATTGCCCCACACGCACCGATTGAATCTGCGGATCGTTCGGTGTGATCTTCGACACGAGGTCCTTGAGCGCCTGATCCAGATCGAGGCCGCTCAGATCGACCACCAGCCGGTCCGGTCCCTGCAGCAACTGCTGGGCGTTCTGCAAAGGTTGATCGGATTCGATCGTGACGCGCGTGTAGTCGCGCGCGGGCCAGACCCGCACGCCGAGCACCGAGCTGGCCCACGCAAGACGCGGCGCGACGAGGCCGAGCACGAGCGTGGATGCACCCGCGCGCAGAATCTGCCGGCGCCGCCAGTTATGCGTTGCGGTAGCCGCCGATTCGATCGAGCGGAACGGTTTGATCAACATCTTTCGAGACATGCCTTTCCTGGTTCGCTGTATGCCCGTGCGACGAGTACACGGCCGTCGCCTTGGTTCTCATTGTCGAGGTCGAGCGAGAAGACGAGATCCGGCACGCCTAAGAGACGCCCTGCGCGTTGCGGCCATTCGACGAGGCAGACGGCGCCGCTGTCGAAGTATTCGCGAAAGCCCGCGTCGGCCCATTCGGCCGGATCGGTGAATCTGTACAGATCGAAGTGATAGAGCGCGAGTTCCCCGCTGGGGCGTTCGAGCACGTAGGGTTCGACGAGTGTGTAGGTGGGACTGCGCACGCGGCCGGTGTGGCCGAGGCCGCGCAAGGTGGCGCGCACGAGGGTGGTTTTGCCGGCGCCAAGATCGCCGACGAGTTGCACTTGCAGCCCGTGGAATGCCGTGTTGTCTTGAACGCCCGGCGCGTGTTGCGACGCTTCACGCACGCTTTCAATCGCCTTCGCGAAGCGCTCGCCGAATGCGAGTGTGGCGGCTTCGTCCGCGAGCGCGAAGGTGCGTTCGAGCAGGACATTGGCGGGCGGTTGGATCGCGAGATCGGGATTGTCAGGCATTCTCGTAAAATGGCGTGATGAACCGAAGTCCGGAGTCCCCTGTTTCCTGCCCGCCTGCGTCTGACGACGATGCGCGTGCCGAGCGTCATTTCGATGAAACGGCGCTGAATGCGCTCGCGCTGAACATCAAAACGTGGGGCCGTGAACTGGGTTTCGGAGCAATCGGCATTAGCGACACCGATCTCTCCGCGGCCGAAGCGCCGCTTGCAGCCTGGCTGGAAGCGGGGTGCCACGGCGAGATGGATTATATGGCGAAACACGGCATGAAACGCGCGCGGCCCGCCGAGCTTGTGGCCGGCACGCGACGTGTGATTACCGCGCGCATCGCTTATTTGCCCGCTCAGACACTGAGCGGAAAGGCGCCCGAAAGCGCTTTGCATGACGGCCCGCTGATGCAGGACAGCCGGGACTGGCGCGCAGCCGAGCATGCGCGGCTCGCGGACCCGTCGGCGGCGGTGGTGTCGATCTATGCGCGCGGCCGCGACTATCACAAGGTCATGCGTAACCGTCTGCAACATCTCGCCGAAAAAATCGAGGCGGAGATCGGCGCATTTGGCTACCGCGTATTTACCGATTCGGCGCCGGTGCTGGAGGTAGAACTTGCCCAGAAGGCCGGCATCGGCTGGCGCGGCAAGCACACGCTGCTGTTGCAGCGCGACGCCGGGTCGCTGTTTTTTCTCGGCGAAATCTATGTCGATGTGCCGTTGCCGACGGATGCCGAAACCTCGCCCGAGGTCGCGCCCGAAACGCCGGGCTCGCACTGCGGCAGTTGCACACGTTGCCTCGGCGCCTGTCCGACCGGCGCGATCGTCGCGCCTTACAAGGTCGATGCGCGTTTGTGCATCTCCTATCTGACGATCGAATTGAAGGGCAGCATTCCGCTGGAAATGCGGCCGCTGATCGGCAATCGCGTGTACGGTTGCGACGATTGTCAGCTCGTGTGCCCATGGAACAAGTTCGCACAGGCCGCGCCGGTCGCCGATTTCGACGTGCGGCATGGACTAGATCGCGCGTCACTTGTCGAGCTTTTCTCGTGGAGCGCGGACGAGTTCGATACGCGCATGCAGGGCAGTGCGATTCGCCGGATCGGCTATGAGAGCTGGCTGCGCAATCTCGCGGTGGGCATGGGCAACGCGCTGCGTGCGTCGCGCGATACTTTGAGCGAGCCGGCGCGCGAGGCGATCGTGCAGGCGCTGAAATCGCGGGCCGGCGACGCTTCGGCCGTTGTGCGCGAGCATGTGGAATGGGCGTTGGAAGCGGCGTAAAGTAGCGGCACACTATTGGGTTCGGCGTGTGCAGCGTGCTGCACGACATGCAAGTGCGCCAACCTTGCAAACCGGAGCGCCGCGCCAGCAAGGAGCAGGCAATCATGTTCAACGCAGTGATCGATGCGCCGTTCGGCAAGGTCGGCATCCGTCTCGAAGGCGAGGCCGTGCGCGAGATCGTCTATCTGCCGGATTCCATGCAAAGCGTCGCGCCCGACACGCCGTTGGCGAGGCGGGCGGCCGAACAGATCGAACGGTATTTCGAACGTGCTTCGGCGAAATTCGAGTTGCCGCTTGCCCCGGTCGGCACCGCATTTCAGAAGCGCGTCTGGCAGGCCATCAGTGACATTGCGCCGGGCGTCGTGCTGACCTATGGGCAATTGGCGAGGCAACTCGGCAGCGCGCCGCGCGCGGTCGGTCAGGCGTGCGGCGCCAATTACTTTCCGATCGTGATTCCCTGCCATCGGGTGGTAAGTTCGAGCGGCATCGGCGGTTTTGCGAATCACGCCGAAGATGGTTTCTTCCGCAACGTCAAGCGCTGGCTGCTGGCGCATGAAGGCATTCCCTACGCATGAGCGATACCTTGATCGACGACGCGCCCGCCGCGTCCCCTCTCTTTGTCGCAAGCTCGGCATCGATCGATGCGTTCTGCGACGCACTGTGGCTCGAACATGGCCTGTCGCGCAACACGCTCGACGCGTACCGCCGCGATCTGCGTCTCTTTTGCGAATGGCTCGCGCAGAGCCGCGACGCTTCACTCGACACCGCGAGCGAAGCCGATCTGAACGCGTATAGCGCTGCACGCCAGAAGGACAAATCGACTTCGGCGAACCGGCGGCTTTCGGTGTTTCGCCGCTACTACGGTTGGGCCGTGCGCGAGCATCGCACGAAGGTCGACCCGACGGTGCGCATCCGCTCGGCGAAACAGCCGCCGCGTTTTCCGTCGACGCTCACCGAAGCGCAAGTCGAAGCACTGCTCGGCGCGCCCGACATCGATACGCCTTTGGGCCTGCGTGATCGCACGATGCTTGAACTGATGTATGCGAGCGGTTTGCGCGTGACCGAACTGGTCACGCTCAAGACCGTGGAAGTGGGACTGAACGAGGGCGTGGTGCGTGTGATGGGCAAGGGCTCGAAGGAGCGCCTGATTCCGTTCGGCGAAGAGGCGCACGGCTGGATCGAGCGCTATCTGCGCGAGGCGCGGCCCGCGTTGCTCGGCGCCCGCGCAACGGATGCACTGTTCGTGACGAACCGCGCGGAGGGCATGACGCGCCAGCAGTTCTGGAACATCATCAAACGCCACGCGTTGGCGGCCGGTGTGAATGCACCTTTGTCGCCGCATACGTTGCGGCACGCGTTCGCCACGCATCTGCTCAATCACGGCGCTGATTTGCGTGTCGTGCAACTGCTGCTCGGCCACACGGATATTTCGACCACGCAGATCTACACGCACGTGGCCCGCGAACGGTTGAAGTCGCTGCATGCGCAGCATCATCCGCGAGGGTGATTTGCGTTTCGCCTGGCTTGGCTCTCGTTCAGAGAAACTCGCGCAGCCGATGCTTCAGAATCTTGCCGGTCGATGCAGCCGGCAACGCGGCGAGTACCTTGACTTCGGCTGGCCGCTTGTACGGCGCGAGACGCTCGCCGCACCAGTCGATCAAGTCGGCGGGCGTGACGTCCGCGCCGGCCATCAACTCCACGAACGCCACCACTTCCTCGTTGCCTTCCACCGCGCGCCCGACCACCGCCGACTGCACGACCTGCGGATGCGCGTTCAACACATGCTCGACCTCGGCCGGATAGACATTGAAGCCCGAGCGGATGATCAACTCCTTGCTGCGCCCGACGATATGCAAGGCGCCGTCCGCGTCCTGGCGCGCGAGATCGCCGGTTTTGAGCCAGCCGTCTTCGGTCACGACCGCACGTGTCTGCTCGGGGCTGCGGTAGTAGCCGAGCATCACGTTCGGACCGCGCACCCATAGCTCGCCGATCTCGCCTTTCGCGGCATCGACACCGTCGAGTCCCACGAAACGTACCTCGACGCCCGGAATGACCTCGCCGACCGAGCAGTCGTTGCGCGGCGCGTCGAGCATGGTGTGCGACACGGTCGGGCTGCTCTCGGTCATGCCGTAACCGTTGTGCAGCGGCAGACCGTAGACGCTCTCCACCTGCGCTTTCAGAGCGGCGTCGAGCGGCGAGCCGCCGGAATACGCGAAGCGCAATTGCGGCGCGGACCACGGGTGGCCGTGCGTGTGCAGATGCTCGAGCAATTTGGCGTGCATGGCGGGCACACCCTGGAAGATCGATACGCGTTCTTCGGCGAGAGCGCGGCGCACGGCTTCCGGCGCGAAGCGGGGCACGAGCCGCAAAGTTGCGCCTGCGTGCAGGCTGCCCAGGCACACCGACGCGAAGCCATAGACATGCGAAATCGGCAGCACGGCATAAACGACATCGTCCGGGCCGACTTTGCGCAGGCGGCTCGAGATTGCGGCAATGAAGAGCAGATTGCGATGCGAGAGCATCACGCCCTTCGGTGCGCCGGTCGTGCCGGTGGTGTAAATCAGCGCGGCGCATTGGCGGTGGTTTTCGGCTTCGACCGGTTCGGCTATCGCCGCGTTGTTCACGGAGTAGGACCACGCGCCGATATCTGGCGTGATGGCCGGCGCCGCGCTGGCTTGATGCCGCTGCGCGTGCTGCTGGGCATCGGTCGAGCTTTCGGTGGCGTAGGCGACCACGCGAGGCTGCGCATGAGCACGGATCGAATCGAGTTCGCCCGCCGACAGGCGCGCGTTCGACACCAGCGCCCACGCGTCGAGCCTCGCGGCTGCGAACAGCAGGACGATCTGCGCGATGCTGTTCTCCGCGACGATCATCACGCGATCGCCGCCACGCACGCCCCATTCGCGCAGCAGCGCGGTAGCGGCGTCGACGGCTTGCAGCAGTTGCGCGCTGCTCAAACGGCGCGCATCCTCGATCAAGGCGATATGTTGCGGATCGCGCGCGGCGGCGAGCGCCGGAATGTCGGCGATACGCGCGGGCAGGGCGGCCAGCAGCGCGGGAATGTCGATCGTGGAACGGGTGGACGAATCTGGGTTCAACGCTGTCTCCTTGGAACGGCTCGTTGCCCGGCGTGCGGTGCGCCGGAATATTTTCGAACGATCGTGCCATAATCGCCGGTCCCGCACAATTGACCATTCAGCAAATAGCCGTTGCGGAAAGTCGCCATTACAATGCGCCGATGAGCAAATCCCGACACGTCTCCGAAACGCCGGCCACGCAGTTTCTGCGCCGCCACGGCGTCATTTTCGGCGAACATCCTTATGATTATGTCGAGCATGGCGGCACCGGGGAATCGGCGCGTCAGCTCGGCGTGGACGAACATCACGTCGTGAAGACGCTGGTCATGGAAGACGAGCACGCCAAGCCGCTGATCGTGCTGATGCACGGCGACCGCACCGTCAGCACCAAGAACCTCGCGCGGCAGATTGGCGCGAAGCGCGTCGAGCCGTGCAAGCCTGAAGTGGCGAACCGGCATTCCGGCTACCTGATCGGCGGCACCTCGCCGTTCGGCACGAAGAAGCAGATGCCGGTGTATGTCGAGTCGAGCATTCTCGAGATGGACAAGATCTGGTTGAACGGCGGGCGGCGCGGTTTCCTGGTCAGCATCGAGCCGAAGGTGTTGACGGCGTTGCTGGCGGCAAAGGCGGTTCAGTGCGCGAGCGTCGATTGACGTTTGCCTGAATGTTTTCCGGGCGCGCGCGTTCGGTAGAATGTGCGCCGCTTTGTTCCGAGTTGCGCGCCCTGTTGCGGTTGGGGTATCGAGTTTCAGACCGCCGATCCTTTTAAGAGTCCCAGATGCAAAACCTGATCGTTGCTGTCGTTGCCTACCTGATCGGTTCGGTGTCGTTTGCCGTGATCGTGAGCGCCGCGATGGGCCTCGACGACCCCCGCTCCTATGGCTCGGGCAACCCGGGCGCCACCAACGTGCTGCGCAGCGGCAGCAAGAAGGCCGCGATTCTCACGCTGATCGGCGACGCGTTCAAGGGCTGGCTGCCGGTGTGGTTCGTCGTGCATTTCGGCGCGCGCTATGGGCTCGACGAGACTTCGGTGGCGATTGCGTCGGTTGCCGTGTTTCTCGGTCACCTGTATCCGGTTTTCTTCCGCTTCAAAGGCGGCAAGGGCGTGGCGACCGCGGCGGGCGTGCTGCTCGCGATCAATCCGATCCTCGGCGTGGCGACCTTGCTGACCTGGCTGATCGTGGCGTTCTTCACGCGCTATTCGTCGCTGGCGGCGCTGGCCGCGGCGGTATTTGCGCCGATCTTCGACGGCTTCCTGTTCGGGCCGCATATCATCGCGCTGGCGATCGTCGTGATGAGTTCGCTGCTGGTGTGGCGCCATCGCGGCAACATCGCCAAGCTGATGCGCGGGCAGGAGAGCCGCATTGGCGACAAGAAGAAGGCGGATGCGGCGGCAAAGCCGGCGGCGGGGAGCGACGTCTGACGGGTTGATGCATTGGCGCGCGGCGTTCGCGCGCCGACGCATCAGTCGCGGAAGTTATTGAAGTCGAGCGGCGTGTCCGTCACGTCCTTGCGCAGCATGGCGATCACGCTTTGCAGATCGTCGCGCTTGCCGCCGGTGATGCGCACCGCGTCGCCCTGAATGCTCGCCTGGACCTTGATCTTGCTGTCCTTCACGAGGCGCACGATTTTCTTCGACAGATCGCCCGACACGCCTTTCTTGATCTTGATGACCTGTTTGACCTTGTCGCCGCCGATCTTCTCGATCTTGCCGTAGTCGAGGAAGCGCACGTCCACGTTGCGCTTGGCCATTTTCGACAGCAGCACGTCTTTTACCTGGCCGAGTTTGAAATCATCGTCCGCGTAGGCCGTGATTTCGTTTTCCTTGTGTTCGACGCGCGCGTCCGACCCTTTGAAGTCGAAGCGCGTTGAAATTTCCTTGTTGGACTGCTCGATCGCGTTCTTGACTTCGATCATGTTCGCTTCGCAGACGACGTCAAACGATGGCATTGCTTTCTCCCAATAGTGCTGCGGTGCGCGACGCAGCCGGCCGGCTGCTCATGAGGCACTCGCTATAATCACGGACCGGACGTCATTTTACCGACGCCGCTCCCTTTTGCCCAAGGCCGCCGCGCATTGCCGCGCAGCCCGGGTCCGAAGCCGTTTTCATAGGCTGCTTATTTCGTCGTTTCATTCGTCGTTTCACTGTTCTCATTCCGATGTCCCACTCCGAATCTGCCGCGTTCGTTGCCGGCCATCCGCTGAAGCCGCACAACACCTTCGGCTTCGATGTTCGCGCGCAGTTTGCGTGCCGCATCGAGCGAGAAGAGCAATTGATGGCCGCGGTGCGTGATCCGCGCGCAGCCGGGCTGCCGCGCCTCGTGCTCGGCGGCGGCAGCAATGTCGTGCTGACCGGCGACTTTGGCGGCCTGGTGTTGCTGGTCGCGCTGCGGGGCCGCCGCGTGGTACGTGAAGACGATCATGCATGGTACGTCGAAGCGGCCGGCGGCGAGCCGTGGCATGAGTTTGTGGCCTGGACTTTGTCGCAAGGCATGGCTGGCCTCGAGAACCTCGCGCTGATTCCGGGCACGGTGGGCGCGGCGCCGATCCAGAACATCGGCGCGTACGGGTTGGAGATGTGCGAGCGTTTCGCGTCGCTGCGCGCGGTGGAGCTGGCCACGGGCGCCGTGGTCGAGCTGGACGCGCAGGCTTGCCGCTTCGGCTATCGCGACAGTTTTTTCAAGCGGGAAGGGCGCGAGCGTTTCGTGATTACGTCGGTGACGTTCCGTTTGCCGAAGGTCTGGCAGCCGCGCGCCGGGTATGCGGATCTCGCTCGCGAACTGGCCGCGAACGGCCACGCCGATACGCCGCCGACCGCGCAGGCTATCTTCGATGCGGTGGTGGCGGTGCGGCGCGCCAAGCTGCCCGATCCGCTGGAGCTCGGCAATGCCGGCAGCTTCTTCAAGAATCCTGTGGTCGAGGCGGCGCAGTTCGAGGCGCTGAAGCTCCGGGAGCCGGAAGTCGTGTCCTATGTGCAGCCGGATGGCCGGGTGAAGCTTGCCGCGGGCTGGCTGATCGATCGATGCGGCTGGAAAGGTCGCGCGATGGGCGCGGCGGCCGTGCACGAGAGGCAGGCGCTGGTGCTGGTGAATCGCGGCGGCGCGAGCGGCGCGGAGGTGTTGGCGTTGGCGAAAGCGATTCAGCGCGATGTGCTGGAGAGGTTTGGGGTGGAGCTGGAGGCGGAGCCGGTTTGTTTGTGATGGGTTGAGTCGGGTTGGTCGGTGCGGACGTGTTGATGCGGATGTGTTGGTGATAAAAAAGGCGCCGGGAGTTTCCTCCCGGCGCCTTTTTTGCGTTTGGCTTCGGCCGCGCCTTTCGGCGCTGAACTTCGCTAGCGCGAAGTTAGCCTGCTGCCAAGCCGTGCTTCATCAATCGCGCTGACGGCGAGCGTTTTCCGCAATCCGCATACGCAGTGCGTTGAGTTTGATGAACCCGCCAGCGTCGGCCTGGTTGTAAGCGCCGCCGTCGTCGTCGAAAGTGGCGATGGTCTTGTCGAACAGCGTTTCCTTCGAATCGCGCGCGACGACCGACACGCTGCCCTTGTACAGCTTCACGCGCACCCAGCCGTTGACCTTCTCTTGCGTATGGTCTATCAGCACCTGGAGCGCACGGCGCTCCGGGCTCCACCAGTAGCCGTTATAGATCAGCGCCGCGTAGCGGGGCATCAGGTCGTCTTTCAGGTGAGCCACTTCACGGTCGAGCGTGATCGACTCGATGCCGCGGTGCGCCTTCAGCATGATCGTGCCGCCCGGCGTTTCATAGCAGCCGCGCGACTTCATGCCGACGTAACGGTTTTCCACCAGATCCAGACGGCCAATGCCGTGCTTGCCGCCCAGGCGGTTCAGCTCGGTGAGCATTTCCGCGGCCGACAGACGCTTGCCGTTGATCGCAACCGGATCGCCGTGCTCGTACTCGATGTCGAGGTATTCAGCCTGGTCCGGCGCCTCTTCCGGCGACACGGTCCAACGCCACATATCGGCTTCCGCTTCCGCTTTCGGATCTTCCAGGTGACGACCTTCGAACGAAATGTGCAGCAGGTTCGCGTCCATCGAATACGGCGCGCCGCCTTGCTTGTGCTTCATTTCGATCGGAATGCCGGCCTTTTCGGCGTACGCGAGCAGCTTTTCACGCGACAGCAGATCCCATTCGCGCCACGGCGCGATGACCTTGATACCCGGTTCCAGCGCGTAGTAACCGAGTTCGAAGCGAACCTGGTCGTTGCCCTTGCCGGTTGCGCCGTGCGAGACCGCTTGTGCGCCGGTGGCGCGCGCGATTTCGATCTGACGCTTGGCGATCAGCGGACGCGCGATCGACGTGCCCAGCAGATACTCGCCTTCATAGATCGTGTTGGCGCGGAACATCGGGAACACGAAGTCACGCACGAACTCTTCGCGCAGGTCTTCGATAAAGATGTTTTCCGGCTTGATGCCGAGTTGCAGGGCCTTCTTGCGCGCCGGTTCCAGCTCTTCGCCCTGGCCGATGTCGGCCGTGAACGTGACGACTTCGGCGTCGTAATTGTCCTGCAACCACTTCAGGATGACGGAGGTGTCGAGGCCGCCCGAATAGGCGAGCACGACTTTCTTGATATCGCTCATGGTGAACTCGTAGCTGGAGAAAGCGGGAAAACAAGGCGCGCCGGCGGTCCCGGAGCGCGGAAAACCACTATTTTGACACTAAACCGCGGGTTGCCCGCGTTTTTGGGGCAGTGCGGTGATGAAGCCGGGTCCGCTTGACGCAGTGGACGCCGGCTCGATGCGTGGCGCTAAACGTGGACACCTTGCCTCGTATTCAAGGCCCCGTCGCGCTACACGCAGATGCTGCATTAGGTGCTGCATTAAATGCCGGGCAGCGGCTCGCTCAGTGATTCAGCTTGCCGAGCAGCAGATATTCCATCAAGGCCTTTTGCACGTGCAAACGATTTTCCGCCTCGTCCCACACAACGCTTTGCGGGCCGTCGATCACTTCGGCGCTGACTTCCTCGCCGCGATGGGCAGGTAGGCAGTGCATAAAGAGCGCATCTGCATTGGCACGCGCCATCATGTCGGCGTCGACGCACCAGTCGGCGAAGGCTTTCTTGCGCGCTTCGTTCTCGGCCTCGAAGCCCATGCTGGTCCAGACGTCGGTGGTCACGAGGTCGGCGCCAGTGCAGGCCTCGTTCGGATCGTCGAATTCTTCGTAGAACGGCGCGCTCTCGGCGGCGACCATGGCGCGGTCGAGCTTGTAGCCTGGCGGCGTGGACAGGCGCAGCTTGAAGCCGAGAATCTGCGCGGCTTCGATCCACGTGTACAGCATGTTGTTGGCGTCGCCGACCCACGCAACCGTCTTGCCGCGAATCGGACCGCGATGCTCGAAGTACGTGAAGATGTCCGCCAGCACCTGGCACGGGTGATATTCGTTGGTCAGCCCGTTGATTACCGGCACGCGCGAATTCTCGGCGAAGCGGGTGAGAATGTCCTGGCCGAACGTGCGGATCATGATGATGTCGACCATGCGCGAGATCACTTGCGCTGCGTCTTCGATCGGTTCGCCGCGGCCGAGCTGCGTGTCGCGCGTGCTCATGAAAACGGCGTGACCGCCCAACTGGAAGATGCCGGCTTCGAACGACAGGCGCGTGCGTGTCGAATTTTTTTCGAAGATCATCGCCAGCGTGCGATCGTGCAGCGGATGGTAGGTCTCGTAGTTCTTGAATTTGCGTTTCAGAATGCGCGCGCGTTCCAGCACGTACTCGTAGTCTTCCAGCGAGAAATCCTTGAACTGCAGGTAGTGGCGAATTTTCTTGGCGGTCATGAAACAAATACGGCGGTCTCACCCGGCAGGATTGCCGGACGGCGCCGCCGTCGTTTGTGGTAACTCAATGCAGCATAAAGGATTTCGCCCGATTTGACGAGTCGGCCAAAAGGCCGGGCAAGCCGGCTGAAAGCGTCGCCGATATCTCAGACTTGTCTTGTGTGCGCTGCGGAAAAAGGTCCGCTGCGCTATAATCTACGGGTTATCCCAAAGCCCAGCAGGCCGGTATTTCGCTTGCGGGACACGGCTCGCGCGGCTCGGAAAGGCCTGCTCGCGGTGTGCCGTCATGACAAGCGCAAAGGCGGCTCAGCCGGCCCTTCGCGGTTTCGGTGGTGTGGTTCGCCATCGCGGCACGGTCGGCGAGTCCAGGCAATTCAAAGCCGCTTCGCCGTTCGCTTTGCCGTCATCCCGCTGGGCAGTCACACAGGTATTCCTACATGGCCGAAGCAGCTCCAACCGAATATTTCATTCAGGGCATTACGTCGACGGGAAAAAAGTTTCGGCCGAGCGACTGGTCGGAGCGCCTCGCAGGCGTCATGGCGTGCTTCGGCCCCGGTGCAAGGAAGGGGCCGAACGC
The DNA here is from genome assembly GCF_046028015.1 of Paraburkholderia sp. RL17-383-BIF-A. Classification (NCBI taxonomy): domain Bacteria; kingdom Pseudomonadati; phylum Pseudomonadota; class Betaproteobacteria; order Burkholderiales; family Burkholderiaceae; genus Paraburkholderia; species Paraburkholderia sp. RL17-383-BIF-A. The sequence goes on from NZ_JARESR010000006.1 coordinate 161,732, forward strand.
TTATATGCAGTACTCGCTTTACGTCCGGCCGACCATGCTCGGCGACCTCAAGTGCGTGATTCTCGATTCGCGCTTGCGTGACATCGAGCCGATGGCTTTCGACTTCGTCCTCAACTTCGCGAAAGACAACGACCTTATCGTGACCGAGGCTTGCGAGTTGCCGCCGGAGCATGGCACGCAGCAGACCAAGAACACGCGCTAAGGCGCAAGCCAGTCGAGTCGGCAAAAACAAAAACCCGCCAGCAGCGGGTTTTTTTGCGACCGAAGCATCGGCATCGGCGAGTGGGGCGCACGATCGGCCTGCGCCGGTGCCAAGCAAAAAAGCCCGCCGAGGCGGGCCTTTCTGTGCAGCGGAAACAGGAGGTAGCCCACCGAAGCGGGCTGACCGGAATTACTGCGCTGCGGACGCTTGCAGACCCTTGATGGCTGCAGCGAGACGGCTCTTATGGCGAGCAGCCTTGTTCTTGTGAACGATGTTCTTGTCGGCAATGATGTCGATGGTCTTCGACGATGCCTGGAAGATCTCAGCGGCCTTAGCCTTGTCGCCGGCGTCGATCGCCTTGCGGACAGCCTTGATAGCCGTGCGGAACTTCGAGCGCAGTGCCGAGTTGTGCGAGTTTGCCTTGGCGGCCTGGCGGGCGCGCTTGCGTGCTTGTGCGGAGTTAGCCATGACGGTTCCTTATCCTGTTCCTGTTTCCAGTACCTGACCTTCAAGTGGTGAGGTGCTGCTTTTAGATCGAACTCTTGGAAGCGATTGCCCAAGAGCGCAAAAGTGTCGAAAAAAATCGATCGGACTACGTGAAGGCGGGCCTGTGTTTTCGGGCTATTCGAGGATGTTCGCAGGTGGCGTGTCGCCGGCCGCGACCTCGTCTGGAAGTAGACCGAAAGTTGAGCGAGCTTCGAAACCGGCGATTATAGCAACAAAATCAGGCACGTGGCAACGGGAAAGCGCTACGAAGTCCTGCCGCCCCGTGGCGTAAAGCCTGGCACCCGGCTGGCGGCGATGCCGGGGCCGCCGCCCGAAGTCTGGCCGGAGTCCGCCTGGAAGTGGGCTGCGGGGATGTCCGACAGGACGCCGCCGCGCGGGCGGGCCACAAAAAACGCGCCAATCCGCCTGTCGGATCGAACGTCTGCGCGGCAAATCGGTCCGAATCGCGTTCCGGCTCGTCGTCCGCACTTGCGGCACCCGTATAATAAGCGCCCCATGAATCTATTCCGAGCCCTGCTGACGGTCAGCGGCTTCACGCTGCTGTCGCGCGTGACCGGACTGGCCCGCGAAACGCTGATCGCACGCGCGTTCGGTGCCAGTCAATACACTGACGCGTTCTACGTCGCCTTCCGCATTCCGAACCTGCTGCGCCGCATCTCCGCTGAAGGCGCGTTCTCGCAGGCCTTCGTGCCGATCCTCGCCGAGTTCAAGAATCAGCAAGGCCATGACGCCACCAAGGCACTGGTCGACGCCACGTCGACGGTGCTCGCCTGGGCGCTCGCCGTCCTCTCGCTGATCGGCGTGGTCGGCGCGTCGGGCGTGGTGTTCATCGTCGCCTCGGGCCTCGCGCACGAGGGCCAGGCGTACGCGCTCGCGGTCACCATGACGCGCATCATGTTCCCGTACATCATTTTCATTTCGCTGACGTCGCTGGCGTCGGGCGTGCTGAATACGTACAAGAACTTCTCGCTGCCCGCATTCGCGCCGGTTCTGCTGAACGTCGCGTTCATCGTCGCCGCCGTGTTCGTCGCGCCGCGCCTGCAAACGCCGGTCTATGCGCTCGCGTGGGCGGTGATCGCGGGCGGCGTGCTGCAGTTCGTCGTGCAACTGCCGGGTCTGAAGAAGATCGACATGATTCCGCGCATCGGCCTGAATCCGGTGAAGGCGCTCGCGCATCGCGGCGTGAAGCGCGTGCTGTCCAAGATGGTGCCCGCGATGTTCGCCGTCTCGGTCGCGCAGATCAGCCTGATCATCAACACGAATATCGCGTCGCGCATCGGCCCGGGGGCGGTGTCCTGGATCAACTACGCCGACCGGCTGATGGAGTTCCCGACCGCGCTATTGGGTGTCGCGCTCGGCACGATCCTGCTGCCGAGCCTCTCGAAGGCGCACGTCGACGCCGATCCGCACGAGTATTCGTCGCTGCTCGATTGGGGATTGCGCGTCACCTTTCTGCTCGCCGCGCCGAGCGCCGTCGCACTGTTCTTCTTCGCAGAGCCGCTGACCGCCACGCTGTTCCACTACGGCAAGTTCGACGGCAACTCGGTGGTGATGACCTCCCGCGCGCTGTCCGCGTACGGCGTCGGGCTGATCGGCCTCATTCTCATCAAGATCCTCGCGCCGGGTTTCTACGCCAAGCAGGACATCAAGACGCCGGTGAAGATCGGTGTTGGCGTGTTGATTCTCACGCAGTTGAGCAACTATCTGTTCGTGCCGATCTTCGCTCATGCAGGTTTGACGTTGAGCGTCGGGCTCGGCGCTTGCGGTAATGCGCTGCTGCTGTTTCTCGGCCTGCGCAAACGCGGCATCTATACGCCGTCTAGCGGCTGGCTCAAATTCTTCGTGCAGTTGCTCGGCGCCTGCCTGGTGCTGTCCGGCGCGATGCACTGGCTGGCGATCAGCTTCGACTGGATCGGCTTGCATAGCCGGCCGGTCGACCGCATGGCGTTGCTCGCAGCGTGCCTCGTTCTGTTCGCCGCGCTATATTTCGGTATGCTTTGGCTGATGGGCTTCAAGTACGCGTATTTCAAAAGGCGAGCGAAGTGATCACGATGACGCGAGTTCTCGACTATTTCAGCACGCTGGTTGCCGAAGACGACAGTCTTCCGTTGACCGAGGCGGCGCTCTCGCTCGCGCAGGATGCTTATCCCGACCTCGATCTGCAAGCCACGCTCGCCGAGATCGACGAGCTGGTGGTGCGTCTGCAGCGGCGCATGCCGGACGACGCCGACATCAAGCAGAAAGTCGGCATTCTGAACCGGTTCTTCTTTCGCGAGCTGGGTTTCGCCAGCAATCTCAACGACTATTACGACCCGGACAACAGCCATCTGAACGCGGTGCTCAAGCGGCGCCGCGGCATTCCGATTTCGCTGGCCGTGCTGTATCTGGAGATGGCTGAGCAGATCGGCGTTCCGGCGCGCGGCGTGTCTTTTCCCGGCCACTTCCTGTTGCGCGTGACCACGCCCGACGGCGACGTGATGCTCGATCCGACCAGCGGACATTCGCTGTCCGAGTCGGAGATGGTGGAGATGCTGGAACCTTATGTCGCGTCGGCGGGCGAATCGGTGAGCAGGGCGCTGCGCATGCTGCTGCAACCGGCCACGCGCCGCGAGATCATCGCCCGCATGCTGCGCAACCTGAAGTCCACGTATCTTCAGACGGAACGCTGGCAGCGTTTGCTGGCGGTGCAGCAGCGTCTCGTGATCCTGCTGCCGGAGAGTATCGAAGAAGTGCGCGACCGCGGCTTCGCGTATGCGCGGCTCGATTACCTGCGCCCCGCGCTCGAAGACCTGGAGCGTTATCTCGGCGACCGGCCGGATGCCGAAGACGCAACGGTGGTTGAGTCGCAATTGCACGAACTGCGGCAGCGTACCCAGCACAACGATCGCGACTAGGCAGTGCGCAGTGGGGGTAGCGCCCGCTGGTACGGCTCAAAACAAAACGGCTGCACACATTCGTGTGCAGGCGTTTTTTCATTGACGCGCCCCTTTCAGCCGGCACGCCGCATGGATGCTCACTTCGGCTGCATGCGGATCGCGCCGTCCAGACGGATCACTTCGCCATTGAGCATCGGGTTGTCGAAGATCTGCTTGGCCAGCATCGCGTACTCTGCCGGTTTGCCGAGACGCGGTGGGAACGGCACCATTGCGCCGAGGGCGTCCTGCACTTCCTGCGGCATGCCGAGCAGCATGGGCGTTTCGAAAATGCCCGGCGCAATGGTCATCACGCGGATCGCGTTGCGCGACAGGTCACGGGCGATGGGCAGCGTCATGCCGACCACGCCGCTCTTGGACGCGGCGTAAGCCGCCTGGCCGATCTGGCCATCATAGGCGGCCACCGACGCCGTATTGATGATCACGCCACGCTCGCCATTCGCATTCGGCTCGTTCTTCGACATGGCTGCGGCGGCAAGCCGGATCATGTTGAACGTGCCGATCAGGTTGATCGAGATGGTGCGCGCGAACGAATCGAGCGGATGGGGGCCGTCCTTGCCGACCGTTTTGATGGCAGGCGCGACACCCGCGCAATTGACGAGGCCGCGCAGCGTGCCGAGTTTGGTGGCGGCATCGACGGCTTGCGTGGCGTCGTCTTCGCGGCTGACGTCGCATTTGACGAAGACACCGCCGAGTTCCCTGGCCAGCGCTTCGCCGGCCTCCACATTCAGGTCGGCGAGCACCACCTTGCCGCCATTTTGGACGAGCAGGCGCGCCGTGGCTGCGCCCAAGCCTGACGCACCGCCGGTGATCAGGAACACATTGTCACGAATCTCCATGTCTTCTCCTTTGCTACGGTTCAGTAGTGTCTAGATCGAATATTTTTTCGATGATCGATTGTAGCGACTATGCTGCAACGCGGAAAGCGCGACGGGCTGAAAGCAAACCATTATGGATGGCTAAGTAATACGAGGTGCAACGCGCAGAGAACGGGCACTGCATCCGCGCAATGCAATAAAAAACCCGCCGGCAAGGGCGGGTCCTATTGAAACAAACGCAAACGAAAACGCGCTTACTTCAATGCCTCGAATGCGCGTTCACGAATTTCCTCGACGCTGCCGAGCCCCGAAATGCGGCGATACTGCGGCGCCTTCAACGAGGTCGACGAATCGCCATTCTTCGCCCAGGTGTTGTAGTACTCGATCAACGGCTTGGTTTGCGCCTCGTACACTTCCAGACGCTTCTTGACCGTTTCTTCCTTGTCGTCGTCGCGCTGGATCAGCGGTTCGCCCGTCACGTCGTCCACGCCTTCCACTTTCGGCGGATTGAACTTGACGTGATACGTACGGCCCGACGCGGCGTGCGAACGGCGACCGCTCATACGCAAGATGATCTCGTCGAACGGCACGTCGATCTCCAGCACGTAGTCGATCGCGACGCCGGCCTGCTTCATCGCCTCGGCTTGCGGAATGGTGCGCGGAAAACCGTCGAACAGATAGCCGTTCGCGCAGTCGGCCTGCTGCAGACGTTCCTTCACCAAGTTGATGATCAACTCGTCCGTGACCAGTTCGCCGGCATCCATGAAGCGCTTCGCTTCGAGGCCAAGCGGCGTGCCTGCCTTGACGGCCGCACGCAGCATGTCGCCGGTGGAAATTTGCGGAATGCCGAACTTTTCCTTGATGAAGGTCGCCTGAGTGCCCTTACCCGCGCCGGGCGCACCCAATAGGATCAAACGCATGTGCTATCTCCAGATCTATGTGAATTCTTTGGTGGCGCTGCAGCCGTCCCACGATGTCTCGAAGGGCTCCGCGTCGGCTGCCGGTACGAGTCTCGCGCTGCACGTTAAAGAAACGGCGCTGCAGGGACCGCAACGGCGCGACCGGGCAAACCCTGAACCTCGTTTGTCTCGGGAGGCGCGCACAACCGTCCGATTATGCCATGGGTTTTTGCGCTCAAGACCCGAATAAAGCCTGCACGCGCGCGAGATCGGCGGGCGTGTCGACGCCGGGCAGCGGCACGTCGTGGGTGACGAGCACCGCGATCCGCTCGCCATGCCACATCGCGCGCAGTTGTTCGAGCGCTTCGACCTGTTCGATCGGCGAGATCGCGAGGCTCGGGTAGGTGCGCAGGAATTGCGCGCGATACGCGTACAGGCCGATATGCCGATGAACCACCGCGGGTGCGGGCGGAGTGGGCATCGACGCGACATTGGGCCAGTGCGGCTGATACGCGTCGCGTGCCCAGGGAATCGGCGCGCGCGAGAAGTACAGCGCGACGCCGCGCGCGTCGAGCACGACCTTGACGACGTTCGGGTTGAAAATTTCGGCGGGGTCGGTGATCGGGTGGGCAGCAGTGGCGATCGCGCAACCACTGCTCGCCGCAAGGTGCGACGCCACGCCGCACACGAGCGCTGGATCGATCAGCGGCTCGTCGCCCTGTACGTTGACCACGATCGTGTCGTCGCTCCAGCCGAATTGCGCCGCGACTTCCGCGAGGCGGTCCGTGCCGGACGGATGGTCCGCGCGCGTCAACACGGCTTCGAAGCCGTGATCGCGGGCGGCGTCGAGCACCGCTTGCGCGTCCGAGGCGACCAGCACCTGCTGCGCGCCGGATTCGCGCGCGCGTTCCGCGACCCGCACCACCATCGGCTTGCCGCCGATATCGGCGAGCGGCTTGTTGGGCAGACGCGTCGAGGCGAGCCGGGCCGGGACGACGGCGATGAACGGAGGCGTGGTGGTGTTGGCGTGGGTCATCGGCAGGACAGGCGCAGAGACGGGCGGAACGGCGGGCGGCGATCAAGCCGCGGGAAGGTGGCCGCGCAAACTGCAAGGGCGCGGACCGGAAAGACGGCGGATGCGGATCGAAACACAAGGGGCGCCCGCATGGCGGCCGCCCGGTGCGAGTCGGCCCGGCTTCAGGCCACGGAACCCGGATTCAGATCGACCGGCGTGCCTTCCACGGTTTGCCGCGCTTCGTCGACCAGCATGACGGGAATCCCGTCGCGGATCGGATAGGCGAGCTTGTCCGCGTTGCAGATCAGTTCCTGCGCGGCGCGGTCGTAGCTGAGCGGGCCCTTGCAGATCGGGCAGACGAGAATTTCAAGCAGGCGAGCGTCCACGGACTTTCTCCACAACTAATGCGATGAGGCGATGATCGAGCGCGGCTTCGACCGGGACTACCCAGATGCGCGCGTCGTGCCAGGACCCTAATTTTACCGCATCCTTTTCTGTTATCAGGATGGCGTCGGCGTCCACGTCGGTAAAAGGATTGCGTTCGAACGCGTAATGATCCGGCAACGCGCGGGTGGCCGGCGTCAGGCCGGCGGCGCGCAGCGTGGCGAAAAAACGCTCCGGCGCGCCGATGCCGGCCGCGGCCAGCACGCGATCGCCGCTGAATTGCGCGAGCGGTCGGCGCAACGCGGGATTGTCCAGATGCCAAGCGTCGCCGGGCGTGAGTTTCAACGCGAAGGTGTTCGGCCACGCGGGCAGCGTGCGCGCGTAAGGATCATTGACGAGCGTCGCATCGCGGCGGCGCGACAAGGGCTCGCGCAGCGGGCCGGCCGGCAGCAGGAAACCATTGCCGCCGAGCCGGTGATCGAACACGACCAGTTCGGCGTCGCGTTCGAGCCGGTAATGCTGCAAGCCGTCATCGCTCACGATCACGTCGACTTCGCGGTGCGCGGCGCACAGCGCCTGCGCAGCCGCCACGCGATCCGGACAGACCCAGACCGGCGCGCCGGTACGGCGGGCGATCAGCAGCGGCTCGTCGCCGCCCACGCTCGCCGCCGATGCAGGCGTGACCCGCGTCGGGCTCTTCACGCGCGCGCCGTAGCCGCGCGATACCACGCCGGGCTTGAAGCCCGCGGCGCGTAACGCTTCGACGAGCGCGATCACCGTGGGCGTCTTGCCGGTGCCCCCGACGGTCACATTGCCGACCACCACCACGGGCACACCGACGCGAACCGATTTCAACCAGCCGAACGAAAAGGCGGCGCGGCGCGCGGCGGCGATCGCGCCGAACACGCAGGCGAACGGCGTCAGCGCCCATGCAAGCGGGCCACGCTGCTGCCATTCGCGCGCAAGGCGTGCTTCGAGACGGTTGTGAATTTCGCTCATGGGCGGGTCGCACGGACGAACGGCGCGCCGCCCGTCGGAAAGCGCCGGGACGGCGGCATGAAGGAGCTAGGCGCAAAACGCGGGGCAAGCATCAACGCGGTTCTCCGGACTGTCGAGAATGAGGCCAAAGGCGAAACAGGGGCGGCACAGGGCGAGGGTGCCGCAATGCCGGACGCCGCGAGGACGTTCGGCATGCCGTCGAACCCGCCACTCTAGCGCGCGTGCGTCCCGCCCGGCAAGTCGCCTGCGGGGCGGCGCGCGTCGAAACGGCCCTGACGATGTCGGGCACCGCCTGTGGATAACTTTGTGGAGAACCTGCCATCCGATGAGCGGAGAGGGCCGGTCCGTGCGCTCGTGATCGGTAATCATTCTCTTTAGTGAGATGTAAACGCCATATAAATCAACGACATGCTTTGAATTCATGCGCTTGCGCGGGCAGTCTGGCGCGATGCGTCTGGCAGGTCCCGCCATGTGGACACTTTTAACAATTCGAGCGCCACGCTGGACGGCAATGGCCGCTCGGTCTATCGTCTGTCCGGCCAGCCACCCCTATTCCTCGCATGAATCCCGAAAGCCCTTTTTCCTCGTCGGCCGCGCCCGGCGGCGAAGTCGTCGTTCCCGTCTCGGCGCTCAATCGCGCGATCGGCACGATGCTCGAACGCTCGTTTCCGCTCGTCTGGGTCGCCGGCGAAGTGTCCAACTTCACCCGCGCCGCAAGCGGCCATTGGTATTTCTCGATCAAGGACGCGCAGGCGCAGATGCGTTGCGTGATGTTCCGCGGGCGGGCGCAATACGCCGAATTCACGCCACGCGAAGGCGATCGCATCGAAGTGCGCGCGCTGGTGACGATGTACGAGCCGCGCGGTGAGCTGCAATTGAATGTGGAAGCGGTGCGGCGCACGGGGCAAGGGCGTCTTTACGAAGCGTTCCTCCGGCTGAAAGCGCAGCTCGAAGCCGAGGGTCTCTTTGCCGCCGAGCGAAAACGCGCGTTGCCGCCTCATCCGCGCGCGATCGGCATTGTCACATCGTTACAGGCCGCGGCCTTGCGCGATGTCCTGACCACGCTGTCGCGCCGCGCGCCGCACATTCCGGTGATCGTCTATCCGGCGCCGGTGCAGGGTGTGGGCGTGAGCGCCAAGCTCGCCGCCATGGTCGACGCCGCCAACGCAAGGCGCGAAGTCGACGTGCTGATCGTCTGCCGTGGCGGCGGCTCGATCGAAGACCTGTGGGCGTTCAACGAAGAAGTCCTGGCGCGCGCGATTGCGGAAAGCGCCATTCCGGTGGTGAGCGGAGTCGGTCACGAAACCGATTTCACGATTGCCGATTTTGCCGCCGACGTGCGCGCGCCGACACCGACAGGCGCCGCCGAACTGGTGAGTCCGCAGCGCGTGCTGCTGCTGCGTGAGCTCGACCATCGCCACGCGACGCTCGCCCGCGGCTTCGGCCGCATGATGGAGCGGCGCGCCCAGCAACTCGACTGGCTCGCGCGCCGGCTGGTGTCGCCGGCCGAACGTCTTGCGCGGCAGCGCACGCATGTGCAGCAGTTGAGCGTGCGGCTCGCATCGGCGGGTACGCGCCCGGTGCGTGACGCACGAGCGCGGTTTTCGCTGCTACAGATGCGCTGGCAGCGCTGGCGTCCGGATCTCGCGGGGCATCAGGCCAAGCTCGGCAATCTCTCGCAGCGTCTGGACGCGGCTTTGTTACGCCAGCATGAACGTCAGACCGCGCGCATCGACACGCTTGCCGCGCGTCTCGAAGTGCTCAGTCCGCAGCGTACGCTCGAGCGTGGTTATGCTGCCGTCCTCGACGCCCAGAGCGGGCGCGCGGTGCGCGCGCCGTCGTCGTTGAAGCCGGGGCGGCGCTTGACGGTGCATCTCGCGGAAGGCAGCGCGGACATTGCGCTCGCGGATGTGCAGCCGCGCCTGACGGACGGTTTCTGACACTTCGCCGACGGTGTGAGCGGACGTCCTTTTTGACGATGGCAACGATCGGGCACACCGTGTGCGAAGGCATTAATCACGCTATGTGTGCGGCATGTTCGCCGATGCCGGACATAAAGTCCGTTGGTTTGCGGGGTTTTTCCAACTCGCCTACAATCGAGTGCTCTAAAGCGTTATCCGCAGACTCCCCCACAACAGATACAGACAGAAGGAAAGCACCATGGAACATACGCTCCCGCCGCTGCCGTTCGCGAAAAACGCACTCGCTCCGAACATGTCGGAAGAGACGCTCGAGTTTCACTACGGCAAGCATCACCAGACCTATGTGACCAACCTGAACAATCTGATCAAGGGCACGGAGTTCGAGAACCTGTCGCTCGAGGAAATCGTCAAGAAGGCATCGGGCGGCGTGTTCAACAACGCGGCTCAAGTGTGGAACCACACGTTCTTCTGGAACAGCCTGTCGCCGCAAGGTGGCGGTGCTCCGACCGGCGCGCTCGCTGACGCGATCAACGCCAAGTGGGGTTCGTTCGAGAAGTTCAAGGAAGAGTTCGCCAAGACCGCAGTCGGCACGTTCGGCTCGGGTTGGGCATGGCTCGTGAAGAAGGCTGACGGTTCGCTCGACCTGGTGTCGACGAGCAACGCCGCCACGCCGCTGACCACCGACGCGAAAGCACTGCTGACGATCGACGTGTGGGAACACGCTTACTACATCGACTACCGCAACGCGCGTCCGAAGTTCGTCGAAGCGTACTGGAACATCGTCAATTGGGAATTCGCGTCGAAGAACTTCGCGTGAGTTTGCGGTTGAGCAAAGGCTGATGCGGTCTCCCGCAATAAGCTTTGCAAACTGTCGCCAATATGAAAGCCCTCCGCGAGAGGGCTTTTTTGTGCCCGCGATTCGTTTTACACAATTGGTTCACACGATTCATTTCACAAGGCATTCGAGCGAGGCGGTTGCTCGGGGGTAGTATGAGTGTCGAGAGAATCGAAGGTTGAAGTCTGCGAGTCTCCTCGATCAGGAAGTCGTAGCCTGTCGCGGCCTTCTGCGCGAAACGACAATTCATGCATGCATCATGGAGCCCAATCGGAGTTCCTCATGAAAGGCAGTCAACTGACGCTGTTTGCAGCCAACCAGAGCCACCGCAAGAGCCACATGACCATCGTCGACTGGATTCTCGACAGGACGAAGGCTGCCGGCATCGAGGGTGCGACAGTGATCGAAGTGAGCGAAAGCATCGACGCGCACGGCAAGTACCACGCGGCGCGGTTTTTCGAATTGGTCGACCAACCGGTGGTCGTCACGGTGGCGGCGGCGGATGATCGCATCGACGCACTACTCGATAGCCTGCGGCATGGCGGTGTTCATCTCTTCTACACGCGTTGTCCCATCGAATACGAAGTGCTTGGCGCAGACGCACAGAAGGGTGGCGAGTAGCGTCCGCGTTTATGCCGATGTTCGGCAGAGACCCCGGTCGCCCCCGCAGGCGCGACAGTGCCGGGCACGCTCGTGTGTCGTGTGGGCGATAGACTAGAATGAATCAAGCTGGGCGCGACCCCGCGTCCGGCAGCGGAGAGGCACGATGAACGGCTATCAACTGACGTTCTATACGGAACACAACCGGAAGCACGGCCATCAGACCGTATGCGAATGGCTGTTGCATGAGGTGCGCCAACTCGGGATCGGCGGCGCGACCGTCATCAATTGTGCCGAAGGGATCGGCCACGCCGGTTCGCGTCACGCGGCGCATATGCTCAAACTCGACGATCAGCCGGTGCAGATCATTCTTGCCGTGACGGAAGCGGAAGCGCAGCAGCTTCTCGATATTGTGCGCGCCGAAAACGTCCATGTGTTCTACATGCGTTTTCCGATCGAATTCGGTGTGATCGGCGACGCCGCCCCGCACAAAGCGTCAAAGCATTTTTCCCTGTTTGGTCGTTCGGCGGGCTAGCAGGAACACGGGCCTTGCGTGTGCTTGTGCTTCGATAAAGTATCGGATGCCTAATCAATACTCAGGCTGATTATCCGGGCTTCAATGCAATCCACGCGGTTTGCCACGCGCGATGGCCCGCGAGGGAGCGCGAGCGATTGCCGAGCATCCAGACACACTTCGCGTTGCCCGGAAGGAACGATGCGCTTTGATTGGGCGAGCGGTCATGTCGTCGGCCCGACTCGAAACATGATGCGGGAGTGCCGTTTCCCGGGGTCGTTGTGTTATCCCTGCTGCCGTGCAGCGTGCTCATTGCGGCCGGGGCGTTTTCCATCCTGGCACCGAGCAAACGCCTTTCCGGTGGCCACGTTATAGTCACGACCTATCAATACCATTGCAGGAAACGCTTTCTATTGCGAGAAACTCTCACGTATATTTTAGTTCCCAACAGATCTGAAACGGTGAGCCATTCTCGTCCAATTGCACCGCACGATAGCCCGCGTCGCAGCACGGCCACGTGCCGCGGGTGATCAGCCGCGGTACGTCAGAAAGCGCGCACCACGAGGTTTCAGGCAGACCCGCCAGCGCCGGATCGTCGTCGCGCCTGGCGGTCTGACGCCACAGTAGAACATCCCGGTTTACGTCTCCCAAGGAGGTAACGCATGTCAAGCGAAGCAAAGTGCCCGTTCAATCATGCCGCCGGCGGCGGCACCACGAACCGTGACTGGTGGCCGAAGCAGTTGCGGCTGGATCTGCTCAGCCAGCACTCCGGCAAGTCGAACCCGTTGGACAGCAGCTTCAACTATGCCGAGGCGTTCAAGAGCCTCGACCTGGCGGCGGTGAAGAAGGACCTTGCGGCATTGATGACCAACTCGCAGGATTGGTGGCCCGCGGACTTCGGCCACTACGGCCCGCTGTTCATCCGCATGGCGTGGCACAGCGCAGGCACGTATCGAATCGGCGACGGACGCGGCGGCGCAGGGCGCGGCCAGCAACGATTCGCGCCGCTCAACAGTTGGCCTGACAACGTCAGCCTGGATAAGGCTCGCCGCCTGCTTTGGCCGATCAAGCAAAAGTACGGGCAGAAGATTTCCTGGGCCGACCTGTTGATTCTCACCGGCAACGTCGCGCTCGAAACCATGGGCTTCAAGACGTTCGGTTTCGCGGGTGGTCGCGAGGACACGTGGGAGCCGGACCAGGACGTCTACTGGGGCAATGAAAAGACCTGGCTCGGTGGCGACGTCCGCTATGGCAAAGGCGCAGCCGGCGACAACGACGACGGTGGCGTGATCGTCGCTGACGAAGAAAAGCACGGCGAAGAGGTGAGCCGCGACACCAGCGGGCGAAACCTGGAAAATCCGCTGGGTGCGGTGCAGATGGGCCTCATCTATGTGAACCCGGAAGGTCCCGACGGCAATCCGGATCCGCTCGCCGCGGCACACGACATTCGCGAAACCTTCGCGCGCATGGCCATGAACGACGAAGAGACCGTCGCGCTGATCGCCGGCGGTCACACGTTCGGCAAGACGCATGGCGCAGGTCCGGCCGACAACGTCGGCCCTGAACCCGAGGCCGCCGATCTCGAGAACCAGGGGCTTGGGTGGAAGAACAGCTTCGGCACGGGCAAGGGCGGCGACACGATCACCAGCGGTCTGGAAGTGACCTGGACCACCACGCCGACCAAGTGGGGCAACGGCTTCTTCGAAAACCTCTTCAAGTACGAATGGGAGTTGACCAAGAGTCCCGCCGGCGCGCATCAGTGGGTCGCCAAGGATGCCGGCGAAACGATCCCGCATGCTCACGATCCCTCGAAGAAGCTGCGCCCGACGATGCTCACCACGGACCTCTCGCTGCGCTTCGACCCCGCCTACGAGAAGATTTCGCGGCGTTTCCTGGAGAACCCGGACCAGCTCGCCGATGCGTTCGCTCGTGCCTGGTTCAAGCTGACTCACCGCGACATGGGGCCGCACGCCCGCTATCTCGGACCGGAAGTGCCGGCCGAAAAACTGATCTGGCAGGACCCGATTCCGGAGGTCGACCATCCGCTGGTGAACGAGCAGGACATCGCCTCGCTCAAGCAGAAGATTCTCGCGTCGGGACTGTCGGTCTCGCAACTGGCGTCGACGGCATGGGCGTCGGCCTCCACGTTCCGCGGCTCGGACAAGCGTGGCGGCGCCAACGGTGCGCGCATTCGCCTCGCGCCGCAGAAAGACTGGGCGGTGAACCAGCCTGAGCAACTGGCGAAGGTGCTGAAAGTTCTCGAAGGCATCCAGAGCGAGTTCAATGGCGCGCAGGCCGGCGGCAAGAAAATTTCGCTGGCCGACCTGATCGTGCTGGCCGGTGGCGCCGCCGTCGAGCAGGCGGCGAAGAGCGCCGGTCATCAGGTGAGCGTGCCTTTCACGCCGGGCCGCATGGACGCCTCGCAGGAGCAGACCGACGTCCAATCCGTCGCGGCGCTCGAACCGCTTGCCGATGGCTTTCGCAACTACCTCAAGGGCAAGTACCGCGCCCCGGCGGAAGCGTTGCTGATCGACAAGGCGCAATTGCTGACGTTGACCGCGCCGGAGATGACGGTGCTGATCGGCGGCTTGCGCGCGTTGAATGTTCACGCGGGGCAGGATTCGCACGGCGTATTCACCCACAGGCCCGAGACGCTGTCCAATGACTTCTTCCGTAACCTGCTCGATATGGGTACGGAGTGGAAGCCACTGTCCTCCGCCCGTGATGTGTTTGAGGGGCGTGATCGCAAGACCGGCGAGCTCAAATGGACGGGCACGCGCGTCGACCTGGTCTTTGGTTCGCATGCCCAACTGCGAGCGCTGTGCGAAGTCTATGCAAGCGAAGACGCACAGGAAAAATTCATCCGCGACTTCGTTGCAGCCTGGGCCAAAGTGATGGATCTCGACCGCTTCGACATCGCCCGATAGGTCGAATCGCCCCGTCAGCTCAGTTCTTCTGACGGGGCCTTTTGACGCATGTGGCGAGCCGGATCATCTTTGTCACAGTTGGTAACGGCAATCAGGCGCTCAAAGCGTTTTCAGCCTGTCGGCGGCGCATCTCGATATACGCGGTAAAAATACGGTAACTATCTCGTAAACAAGGCGCACGCAAATTGGCCTACCGTATGTTTCTCTCATGAAGAAACGTGCGCCCCCATGATCTCAAGTCTTAAATCGATACGCGTCGCGCTGCCTGCGGGCGCGGTTGCTCTGGCGCTCCTTGGCGGCTGTGCGGTAGTGCCGCCGAGCGGTCCTTCCATTGTCGCGCTGCCGCGCAGCGGCGAGCCGCTCAATCAGTTCCAGCAGGACGACTATAGTTGCCGCGACTACGCCTACCATTCGTCTGACGCGGCCGGCGCGGCGCAGAGTTCGACCACGAACAGCGTCAATAGCGCTGCGGTGGGCACGCTGGGCGGTGCCGCCGTCGGCGCGCTCATCGGCGCGGCGGCGGGCAATGCTGGCGCGGGCGCAGCCATTGGCGCAGGCAGCGGCTTGCTGCTCGGCGGCGCGGCCGGCGCAAACGGCGCACAGTATTCGGCCAACAGCATGCAGGCGCGGTACGACGCAGCGTACGCGCAGTGCATGACATCGAAGGGCAACACGATCGCGCAGCCGCAGATGCCGGTCTATGCGCCTCAGCCGGTATATGTTGCTCCGCCGCCCCGTTACTACGGGCCGCCGCCGGTAATGTATGCGCCTTATCCGTACTACTGATCGAGTTCCGCCCAGCGCCTGTTGCAGCCAGGCCGCGTTCCCCTCAGGTATTGCCATGTATGGCGGTGAGAGGCGAAACGATGGCGTCAAACACCTTTGCAAACAGCGTACGGTTATTCCACCGTAAGGGCAACCAACGCATTCAACGATCGGAAGACGCACGTGGCGAACTCCTCTCTTACGGCACGCGACGTGTTTCTCCACGCACACCGTTCGTTGTGCGGAGCTGACCGTCGCATCGTTCAGGAGACGAGGCGAATATGCGAATCTCGCAAGCTGGCGTTGAGACGTCCGTGCTGGGCGTATGGTCCCGCCGAGGGACAGTGGCGGCTCTGATCGCCGTTGCCACCTGTTTCGTGTCGTGCGGTGGCGGTGGCGGCGGCGGCGCGCCCGCTACGGCGTCTGGGGCGGCGGGGGGAAGTGGTAGCGGATCGACGAGCGGCTCGGGTTCGGGCAGTACGGGCACCAGTGGCACCGGCACCAGCGGCACCGGCGCGGGAATGAGTAGCACCGGCACTGGCTCGACCACCAGCGCCGGAACGGGCACAGGCACTGGAACGAGCAGTACGGGCGCTACTGCGGCGGCAGCGACGGCCTACGCCACCGACGTCCTCATGCATCACAACGATCTCGGCCGTACCGGTCAGATGCTCGCCGAGACTACGCTCACGCCGGCGAACGTCAATTCGACAAACTTCGGCAAAGTCGCGTTTCTTGCAGCAGACGGCAAGGTCGACGGTCAGCCGCTTTTCGTCACGAACCTGCCGATCGGCGGTGCATCGCGCGACGTGGTGTACGTGGTCACCGAACACAACAGCGTCTACGCCTATGACGCCACATCGTTCGTGCAACTGTGGAAGGTCTCGTTGACCGGCAGCGGCGAAACGTCCAGCGACGACCGCGGTTGCCAGGACATCACCCCGGAGATTGGCATTACGTCGACGCCGGTTATCGACCGCAGTCGCGGCGCGAATGGCGTGCTGTATGCCGTGGCCATGACGAAAGACAGTGGCGGGGGCATCCATCACCGGCTGCACGCGCTCGATCTGACGACCGGCGCTGAAGTGCTGGGCGGCCCGACGGAGATTTCGGCAACTTACCCGGGTAACGGCGCGGGCAGCATTAACGGCGTGATTACCTTCAACCCTTCGTTGCACACGGAACGCGCGGCGCTCACGCTGGTTGGCGGCAACATCTACATGGGCTGGACCGCGCACTGCATGTCGGGCGCATACACCGGCTGGCTGATGGCGTATAGCGCCGACACGCTGAAACAGACCAGTGCGCTCAACATCACGCCGAACGGCAGTCAGGGCTCGATCTGGATGGCCGGCTCCGGCATGGCGTCGGACGGCACGTCGCTCTACGTCGTGGACGGCAACGGTACGTTCGGCACTTCGCTCAATGCACAGGGCTTTCCTGTCGATGGCGACCTCGGCAACTCGATGATGAAACTCTCCTTGGGCAACCTGCAGGTGACCGATTACTTCGCGATGTCCAACGTGGTCGAGGAAGCGGGCACGGACAACGATTTCGGCTCGGGCGGCGCGATGGTGTTGCCGGACCAGACGACAGCGGGCGGGGTGGTCAAACATCTCGCGGTGGCGGCCGGCAAGGACAACCACATTTACGTCGTCGATCGTGATTCGATGGGCAAATTCAGCCCGAGCGCCAACAACATCTGGCAGGAGTTGATCGGCACTCTGGCGGGCGGCATCTGGGGATCGCCGGCTTACTACAACGGTGTGGTCTATTACGGCGGTCTGAACGACAACCTGAAGGCGTTGCCGGTCGCGGGGGCGTTCCTCGCGACGACCGCCGCCTCAAAGAGTCCGACTACCTTTGCTTATCCAGGTGCGACGCCCGCCGTGTCGGCGAACGGTGCGAGCAACGGCATCGTCTGGGCGGCGGAAAACGGCACGACGGGCGCTTTACACGCTTACAACGCGGGTAATCTTGCCGTCGAGTTGTACAACAGCAATCAGGCCGGCACGCGCGACCAATGGGGCGCGGGCAACAAATTCATCACGCCGATGATCGCGCGCGGCAAGGTGTACGTGGGCGCGACCAATGGCGTGGCGGTGTTCGGGTTGCTGTGAGCGGAAGAGGGGCTTACATGGGGCGGCGCGGCGTGGTTGCGGTTGCGGTCGAGCTTGCTCGCATGGGCGGCGAGACGTAGCGTCGGCGGTTAGCCGTTTGTGACGGTTCGGGGCGCGTGAGAAAGAGCCCTGTTCGGTTTCGGCAAACTGAACTGCACCCCAAAAGTTGAACTCCTACCCAACGATTAGTGATGCAGTTCAAACACGGCCTACTGCTTGATGCGGGGTTCACTCACGTTGCGACGCATCACGCCGTGTGCGGGGTACGTCCCGCCCGTTCAGGGCGAAGTCCTTCATTTTCCCGTTGAACCCACTTCAAACCGGCGCGCAGCGCGCCGGTTTGCAACGCTCATTGCGTGTCGCTCGTCGCAGCAGACTTGCGCGGACGACGACTACGTGCCGCGGTTTTGCGCGCGGTCTTTTTTGCTGGCGCTGACGCTTCTTCCGCTGTGGCGGCAGGGGCCACCGTTTCGGCGGGGGTTGCAATCTCCGGAATATCTTCGATGCTTCTCGGCGCAGCCTTCTTTGCTTTTTTCGCGGCCGTCTTGCGGGGGGCGCGCTCTTTACGACGCGCGGGTTGCTTGTCGCCTGCATGCGGCTCGTTGGCTCCGCTGTCAACGCCGCCTGTCTCTTCAGCCGTCGAAGTTTCCGCCGACGCTATCGGCGCTTCCGGTAGTTCAAAAATGAACTCGCTGTTCTTCGGCGTTTGCGTGGGCAGGTCTTCCGTTTGAGCCTGTGCGCCGGCGAGGTGTTCGACAGCACTACGCTCTTCATGGACGGCTTCCTGCTGGCCGCGGCCCGCTTTGCGATTGCCTCGCCCACGACGGCGCGACTCGTGTTTGCCGCCCGACTCGGCGCTCACGACTTCGGCTACCTGCGCTTCATACAACTGTTCCGCCGACTCGGAAGCTTCGGTGGTTTCGCTCGCGTTTTCGCCCGCGACGGTCGCGGCCGTACTGCGATACACATACGCGCCCGATTTCTCGTCGCGGCCGAATTCGAGCAGCCCGCGAGCATGCGCTTCTTCCAGCAGATTGCCGAAGGCGCGAAAACCGTAGTACGTTTCGTTGAAATCCGGCTTGCGGCGTTTGATCGCGTTCTTCAGCACCGACGCCCAGATCTTGCCGCTGTCTCCGCGCTCCGACGCAAGCGCGTCGAACGTTTGCACAGCAATTTCGACCGCCTTGGTACGGCGTTTTTCTAGGTCTTCCTTGTTGCGAGTCTTTTCTTCGTCGGGCGCGCGTTTGGCCGCCGGCTGGGCGGCGTGTGGCGGACGCGACGACTCGCGTTTGGCGACCGTACGCTGACTCTCTCGCACAAGGTCATCGTAAAAAAAGAACTCGTCGCAGTTCGCAACCAGCAGATCCGACGTGGATTGCTGCACACCGACGCCGATCACCTGCTTGGCGTTTTCACGCAGCTTCGACACCAGCGGCGAGAAGTCGGAGTCGCCGCTGATGATGACGAACGTGTTGACGTGAGACTTTGTGTAGCAAAGGTCGAGCGCGTCCACGACGAGCCGGATGTCAGCGGAATTCTTGCCCGATTGGCGCACGTGCGGAATTTCGATCAATTCGAAATTGGCCTCGTGCATCGCGCCTTTAAAACTTTTGTAGCGGTCCCAGTCGCAGTACGCCTTCTTCACGACGATGCTGCCCTTGAGCAGCAGCCGTTCGAGCACCAGCTTGATATCGAACTTGTCGTATTTCGCATCGCGCACGCCAAGCGCGACGTTTTCGAAGTCGCAGAATAGCGCCATGCTGACGGTTTCGTTGGATGACGCCATGTATATCTCCATTGAAGCGATCGTCAAATTCGACGAATCGCGACCATGATAGCGATTCCAGCGGAGGTGATCAGCTTTTGTGTTCCACTCGCACCGATGCAGGCGGTGCGAACCCGCACCGGCCCACGCTCCTTGCGACGTTTTCCAAGGGTTTTTCAGCGCGGTTTACGCTGCGGCACGCGCAGTGCCGAAACGGTTCGGTGCAGCGGCCCGACACGGCGCGATGGCTCGACCACCGGACCACGGGACCACCGCACTAGCGTTCGTGTAAAAGCGACGTAGTAGAGAGCGCCGCGCGCGTTTCCAGCACCTCGTCGACGAGACCATAAGTCCGGGCCGCATGTGCCGACATAAAGTTGTCGCGGTCGGTGTCGCGCGCGATTTCCTCGATGCTGCGCCCGGTGCGCTCAGCCATCATGGTATTCAGGCGCTCTCGCAAATAAAGCACCTCCTTCGCCTGAATTTCGACGTCTGCGGCCGTGCCTTGGCTTCCGCCTGACGGCTGGTGAATCATGATGCGTGCGTTCGGCAACGCATACCGCTTCCCACGCTGGCCGGCGGTGAGAAGGAAGGTTCCCATGCTCGCGGCGAAGCCCGTGCATAAAGTGGATACCTCCGGTTTGATGAACTGCATGGTGTCGTAGATCGCGAGGCCGTCGTACACGGAACCGCCCGGCGAATTGATGTAAAAAGAAATATCCTTGTCGGGATTCTCGGATTCCAGAAACAGCAGTTGCGCGACGATTACGCTGGCCGACTGCTCGTTCACGGGCCCGACCAGAAACACGATGCGCTCGCGCAGCAGACGCGAATAAATGTCATAAGCGCGCTCGCCGCGGCCGGATTGTTCGATCACGGTTGGCACGAGGCCAAGGCCGGTGATGGCTGGATAGCTGGAATGCATGTCGACCTCGTTTATGCCGCGTGGGTGACGGCGGGTGTAGGAACGCCAGCGCATTCATTGCGCGGGTTGTTGTCCCTATGACGGCGCGGCAATGGGCGACGTGACAGAAATTTTTTTACGCGAAGCTGTCACATCGTTCGATGCCCAGCCGTCAAGATGAAAAGAATGACGTTGTTGGCGCGCGCCCGGACAAGTTCGCAGGCAGCGCGCCGCGCGCTTTACACCACGCACGAACTGGAGGTCTATATATGACGGAACAAGCAATCGAGAAGGCATCCAGTTTCGAGGCCGCGCGTGCCCGCCTGTTTGCGCTGGCCTACCGAATGCTCGGCAGCCGCGCCGAAGCAGAAGACGTGGTGCAAGACGTGGGATTGAAATGGCACCTCGCGGACACGCAAGACGTGCAGACACCTGTTGCCTGGCTCACCACGATCACCACGCGCGCGGCGATCGACCGGCTGCGGCACGTGCAGCGCGAACGCGCGTCGCAAACCGCGGGCTGGTTGCCGGAACCGTGGCTCGACGAGGTCGCGCCCTCGGCAGAGGAATTGGCTTTGCGTGCAGCGGAGATGTCGTATGGCGTGATGCTGCTCCTCGAGCGGCTCAAGCCTGACGAACGAGCGGCGTTCGTGCTGCACGAAGCCTTCGACTGCGACTATGCGGAGATCGCGGCCATTCTCGAGCGCACGCCGGCCGCCTGCCGGCAGATCGTCCATCGGGCCAAGGCGCGTTTGCAACGGGCGGGTGCCCCGGTTGAGCGGCCTGATCCGGCCGCGCATGCACAGATCGTGGAGCGCTTGCGCGCGGCGCTGGAGGCGCAGGATCGAGCCGGCCTGTTGCGGCTCTTTGGTGACGCGCCGGAGGTCTTCAGCGACGCGCCGGTCGGCACCTCGGAACCGGCAGTGGCAGGGTGGATGGGCACGGTAACGTCGCTCGTCGAGCGTGCGAGCAGCGCCGAGACGGTGTCGGTCGCGGGAACATTGTGTGTCGCTTTGTTCTTCGAGGGCGAGGTCGTGGGGGTCCTCGACGTGTCCACGAATAGCCTTGCGGACGGCTCCACAAGAATCATCGCCATGCGCGTGGTGACTAGCGCGTCGCGCTTGCGTGCCATTAACCGCATGCTAGGCCGCGCAGCGGTCAGGCAACTGCTTGCGCGGATCCAGCAGACCGCTGTGACCTCAATTTCGGTGGGCCGCGACTTCCCAGTTGATGTCCACGCATAGCACCTGTGTACCAGTCGGCGTGTGTGCGGCGATCGAGGCAGTCACGCACAGGTGAGCTTCGTTGATCGACAGGTAGGGCGGGGTGAGATGCACCTGACCGGGCATGCGCATCGCCTGGATAAAGTACGGCCGGCGCTCCCAACTCGCGCCTTCCGAATGCAGCAGCGGGCGGAAGCGCTTGGCGCGTTGCGAGGCGCGCCCTGGCGGCAGCACGTTGTCGCCGATCTGCCGACCCGATCCGTCCAGCACGAAGCAGCGTGCCGTCTCGCCGAGCGTGAGGAGTGAGGCGGTGGCTTGCGCAACAGACTCGCCGGCCACCAGTTGCGCGGCTGCCGTTTCGAGCGCGGTAACGTACGGTGCGAGCCGCGCGGATTGTGCGCGCTCACGTGCGCCGACCCGTTCACGTAGCGCTGCGGAGAGCGAGTCCATCAAGCCGGCCGCCGCTTGCGGTTTGACCGGCTCGACGCTCGGACCAGCGAAGAATGCGCCTTGCACGAAGTCCACGTTGCATTCGAGCGCAATAAGCGCGTCGCGTTCGGTGCTCAGGCCGCCCATCAGCACCAGTTGGCCGGATTCGTGCAGCAGCGAGACGAGGCCCGGCAGCACGCGCTCAATGTGCGAGTGTTCGCTGGCTTGCGCGAGAATGCAGCGGTCGAGCGTAACGATGTCCGGCCGCAGATTCCACACGCGGTCAATGTTCGAATGCTTCGCGCCAAAACCGTCGAGCGCGATCAGAAAGCCGGATTTACGCAGTGCGTCGATGATTTCGGCAAAGCGCGTGGTTTCGCCGCCCGCTTGTTCTGAAACTTCCAGCACCACGCGCTGCGGCGGCAGGCCGAGCGCCTTGAGGCCGGCAAGCAGCGCGTCGCCGTAACTGGTGTCCATCAGCGCGGCCGGGTGAAGACTCAGAAAGAGCCATTCGTCGTGGCTGTCGAACGCGTTGAAGTTGCCCAGATGCAGGGATTCAGCGAGCCGCCCGAGTTCGAGCAGATCGCCGCGCCGCGCGGCCTGTGTGAACACCTCGTGCGACGGCACTTGCAACCCGTGTTCGTCCCGGGCGCGCAGCGACGCGTGATAACCGATCGCGCGCCGGTGCGACACGGAGAAAACCGGCTGGAACACGCTGAAAACAGTGTAGCCGCCGTACAGAACGGTGCGCCGGGAACCCTCATCGCCGGCCATTGGGCGCGGCGGCTGGAAACCGGGAGGATCGAGTTCGATCATGCTCATCATGTCAGTCGTGTGGGGTGGCGGCGCGCCTGCATGCTCGACATGAGTCCGCACGCGCAAAGCGTCAGTTTACAGGATAGGCGAGCAAGAACTATGCGCGTCCGGAAACACAGCACGCATGCCCGACTGTCACACTCAGATAAGACGATTGTGCGCCAGCGCGGGCGCGAACGCGACGATTCGCACTTCGCTGGTGCGGCCCGCGCCCCGTTGCGGGTCGGCGGCGGAGCGCGCGGCCGAGTCGATACGCATCAGGTTCGTTCGGAAGGATCGGTCTTTTTCGCGGGCGTGCGGATGTCCGGCGACAGTTGCGCAAAGATCCACGACGAGCCTGCCGTGATGATGCCGACACACAGGAACGTCGCGTGAAACGCGGGCAGCGAATTGGCTGCCGTCACACGCGGCAACAGGCCCGTAAACGTGGCGAGCAGGGCGCCGGCCACGGTCACGCCCAGACTCATCGACAGCATCTGGACCAGTGAAAAGAGGCTGTTGCCGCTGCTCGCGCCGCCGGTGCCCAGGTCCTTGAGCGTCAACGTGTTCATTGCGGTGAACTGGATCGAGTTGACGCCGCCGAAGAATGCCAGTTGCACGAGCCGCAGCCACAGCGGCTGGTTCGCGGAGGTGAGCGCGAAGCTTGCCATCGTCAAGCCGACTAGAACTGTGTTGATAATCAGCACGCGCCGGTAGCTGTACTTGATGATCAACGTGGTCACGAGACGTTTGGATGCCATGCCCGCGGCCGCCACCGGCAGCATCATCATGCCGGCTTCGAAGGCGCTATAGCCGAGACTCACCTGCAATAGCAGAGGAATCAGATAGGGCATCGCGCCGCTGCCGATTCGCGCGAACAGATTGCCGAGCAGGCCGACGCTGAACGTGTGGATCTTGAAGAGGTCGAGCGAGAAAATCGGCGAAGGCTCGCGCACCGCATGCAAGCCGTAGGCGACAAAGCAGGCGAGGCTCAGGATCAGCAGCACCAGCACCGTGGCGTGCTGAATGCCGAATTCGGTACGGCCGTCGAGTGCGAACGAAATCGCCACCATGGCCACGATCAGCAACAAGTAGCCTTTCATGTCGAACTTGCCGACATGCTCGTTGCGGCTGTCCGGCATGAAGATGAACGTAGCGATGCAACCGACGATGCCCACCGGCACGTTGATCAGAAAGATCCAGTGCCAGGATGCGATCTTCACGAGCCAGCCGCCGAGCGTGGGGCCGATTAGCGGTCCGATGAGGCCCGGAATCGCCACGAATGAAAGCGCCGGCAAATAGCGCTCAGCCGGAAAGGTGCGCAACACCGCGAGGCGACCGACCGGCAATAGCATCGCACCGCCCACCCCTTGCATGATGCGGAAGGCCACGAGTTGATTCAGCGTGTGCGCGTTCGCGCACAACAACGAAGCGATCGCGAACACGAGGATCGCGCTGAAAAACACGCGGCGCGTGCCGAATTTGTCGGCGAGCCAGCCGGATACCGGGATCATCACGGCCATGGTCAGCGAATAGGCGATCACCACCGATTGCATGCGCAGCGGCAACTCGCCGAGGCTCGTCGCCATCGCCGGGAGCGCGGTGTTGACGATGGTCGAGTCGAGCGTCTGCATGAAGAAGCCGGTGGCGACGACCCACAGCATCACGGTGAGCGAGCGGGGCGAAGGCGCGCTGGGCGTAGTGGGCGCGAGGGCGGGCGGAGTCGGCGTGGACATGGAGGGCGGCTGGGCGCGCAGGACGGGCTGGGACTCGCTATTCTAGGGAAAAGCGCCGCGCGGCGCAGGGCGGGGAAGTCGCAGCGAGTCGGAAACGCGGCGATTGGTCACCCTGGCGCCTCGGTTCAGCGTCTCACTCCGAGCCCTCACTGTGCGGCTTCACCCCAAAACCTCACCCCGAAGCCGGCAACGCCACCGCAGCACGAAAGAACGCTTGCGCACGTGGGTCGTTACCAAACGCGATATGAATCCTGGTCCACGGACTGACCTCCATATTCGGCCGGAAGTAGTTGCCCGGCACCACGGTCACGCCCAGCGGCGCACCGCACTCCACCAACCTTTCCGCATTGGCCACGTGCGGCACGCGAGCCCACACGAATTTGCCGCCCACAGGTTTGTCGAAAATGTCCCAGCCGACGTCTTCGAGCGTCTGAATCGTCGAGCCGAGCGCGTCGCGCATGCGCCGTCGCAGGCGTTCCAGATACTTGCGATAGGCGCCGCGTTCCAGCATCGACACGGCGACCGCTTCGGCAAAACGCGAGCCGCCGATGCTCGTCAGCATCTTGATATCGACCAGATCCTTGATGATCGCGTGGCTCGCCACCACACAACCGATCCTCAGCGACGACGACAGCGTCTTCGACAGGCCGCCCAGATAGATCACGTGTTCGAGCTGATCGAGCGTGGCCAGGCGGTCGGTGAGGTCGGTCTGAAAATCGGCGTAAATATCGTCTTCGATAATCGAGAACCTGTGCTCGCGCGCGAGCTGCAATAGCCGGAAAGCCACCTGCGGCGCGACCGTCGTGCCGGTCGGATTGTGGAACACGGTGTTGATGAACAGCAGCTTCGGCCGGTGCGACTTCAATTGCTCCTGCATCACGTCCAGGTCGGGACCGTTACGCGTGCGTGGAATTCCGATCAGCTTCACGCCATGCAGCTTCAGCAGTCCGTAGAGGTTGTAGTAGCCGGGGTCTTCGACAAAGATCGTGTCGCCTGGCTTGAGCATGTAGCGCATCAGCAGATCGAATGCCTGGCTTGCGCCGTTGGTGATCAGGATCTGCGACGCGTCCGCCTGAATCCCCAACTGGCCGATGCGGCTTTGCAGGTGCTCGCGCAAAGTCAGGTTGCCGAGCGGGGTGGCGTAATCGACCATGCTCGCCGGGTCGGTGCGCGAGACGTGGCGGATCGCCTGCGCGATCCCATCCATGTCGCGCCACGCCTCGGGGATGAAGCCGCTACCCAGCTTGAGCGTTTCGCCGGGGTGGTTGAACTGCTGCAGGAGATGATCCGATTCGTCTTCGGCGCGGCGCGGATCCGTCGTGCCCTGGCAATGCGTGCTCGCCGGCTGACGGTCGGAGACGTAAAAGCCCGAGCCGTGGCGCGAGTCGATATAGCCGAGCGACACCAGCCGGTCGTAAGCCTCGATCACCGGAAAGCGGCTCACGCCGTAGTCGGTGGCGAACTGGCGAATCGACGGCAGCTTCGAACCTGGGTGGGCGGTACGCGAGCGGATCCACGCCGTGACGCCCGCGACGATCTGCTCGGTCAGCGGCACGCCGTTGTCCCGATCAAGCTGGATTTCGAGTTTCATGCGGATCTCTTCCTTCGCCGGACAGCGGGGCGGGTGCGCACGGGCTTTCCACTCGCGAACGACACGCGGTTCACGCCAACTGTCCGGTTTTTTGACTGAACAGTTCCGACCAAAGTGTTCGGAACTGTGCATGGGTATTCGATCATCGCACGTCAATAATCGGTACAACAGAAAAGCTCTTTGAAGGAGAAAAGCGATGCGTGAAGTCCGGATTTTCGAATTGGAACATGGCGAGCCCGCGTCGGCCTGGCGTGTCGCGCGTCCGTCGATCTTCAAGGTGATCTCGGGCGAGATCTGGCTGACCGTCGAGGGTGACAGCGAGGATCACTGGCTTGCCGCCGGCGAGTCGATCGAGTTGCCGCGCCGGGTGGTGGCGTGGATCAGCGCGGGGCAGACCGGCGCGCGCTTTGCGCTGGCAAGCGGTTCCGAGCGTCCCGCCAACAGGCCGGCTTCGGGGTTTCCGGTGCTGAGCTGGCTGCCGCGCTGGCTGGGCACGGCCTGACGATTCGTCGAGTATCAGCACCGGGGGCGCTGCGCCTCAATTCGGCCCAGCAGCCTCGTATTCCCCGATGTAGCGCGCCCGCGGCCGGATCAACCGGCCGTCGCGCGCCTGTTCCATGGCGTGGGCAATCCAGCCGACGGTCCGGCCTACCGCGAACAGCGTGAAGGCGCTGCCGGCCGGCAACGCCAGCACCCGCTCGATGGCGGCGAGCGCGAAGTCCAGAGTCGGCTCCGCGCCGGTCGTGTCGCGCACCGCGCGAGCCAATCCGAGCACATCCGCTAACGGCGAACGAGCCGGCGCGCAGTCGGCGAGCATGCCGAGCAGCAGCCGCGCACGAGGGTCGCCCTCCGGATAAAGCGGATGACCAAAGCCCGACAGGATTGGCCCATGCACGCCGTTTTCATGACGCGCGAGCCGGTTCGCCAGATAACGGTCGAGATCGGGCGCGCGCGACGCCTCTTCGAGTAACGCGGCGATGCGCACCGTTTCGCCACCATGACGCGGACCCGACAAAGCGGCGAGGCCGCCCGCCACCGCGCCGAACAGATGCGCTCCTGTCGACGTGATACAGCGCACCGTGAAAGTCGACGCATTCAACTCGTGATCCGCGCACGCTACCAGCGCCGCGCGCAGCAGGTTGGCCTGCTGGCGGTTACGCACCTGCCACGTTGAAGCCAGTTGCCGGTGCAGCGGCTCGTTCGACGGCGTCGCCGAGATCATCGCGGCAGCCAGCAGACGCGTGACGGCGCAAGCCGTATCGAGTTGCGCGTCACGCCCGAGCGCCCACACCCGCGGCATTTGCGCCGCCGCGGCCGGCAACAGCACGAGCGCGCGATCGAGCGGCGTGCTGTCGCTCCACAGCTTGAGCCACGCGGCCCACTGCGCGGTCGCGAACGGCACGGCCGGCGCATCGGCGATCCGCTTCACGCTGCATTCCCACAGCAGCGCGGCGACGTCCTCCAGCGACGCGCTTCGCGCCAGTTCCATGGCGTCGTGCCCGCGATATAGCAGACGGCCCTCGGCGACCAGCGTGATCGACGATTCGAGCACCGGCACGCCCCAATCCAGCACCTTCTGCGCGACCTTGCCCGCGCGCTTGCCGTCTTCCTTGCGACGCGCGAGGCGGCGCACTTCGCCGGCGTCGTAGAGACGATGCTTGCCTTGCGCATCCGGCGACGAATTCAGCATGCCCCGGCTCACATAGGCGTAGAGCGTCGGCAAGCTGATGCCGAGCGCGGCGGCGGCTTCAGCGGCGGTGAGGGAATTCGAGGTCGGCATGGGAAACGACGGAAACCGAAGAAATCAATATATATTGATTATCATAATCAAGATTGATTGCAACGTCGCGGACTTCTAGACTCGGCTCACTTCCTCCCGCTCCGTGATGAAACGCCATGACGCCCGAACTTGCTCTCAAACATATCTGGACGCTTGCCGGATGCGACCCGACTGCGCTGAGGTCGGTCACGCTGACCGGCGCCGATCCTGGTTTGCCATCGGTCTACCGGGTCGGCAGCCTGGCCTCGGCGAGCATCGCCGCGACCGGACTGGCGGCCGCGGAATATCACCGTCTGCGCACGGGCCGGCGGCAACACGTGACGGTGGAGATGCGACGTGCGTTGGCATCGTTTCGCAGCGAACGTTATTTGCGAATCAACGACGGGCCGCCGCCTGCCCTGCGCGATCCGGTCATGGGTTTCTACGAGACACGCGACGGCCGCTGGATTCAGCTGCATACGAACTTCCCGCATCACTTGCAGGGTGTATTGACGGTGCTCGGCTGCGCGAACGATCGGGATGCGGTGGCCTCGGCGATTCGCGGTTGGGACGGCGCGACGCTCGACCAGACGCTCGCCGACGCGGGCCTATGCGCCGCATTGATTCGCACGCCGCAAGAGTGGGCCGCGCTCGATCAGGCGAAAGCGATTGCGAGCTTGCCGCTTTTCGAGATCGAGCGCATCGGCGACGCGCCGGTCGAGCCGCCGCGTCAGCGCGGCGCGGACCGGCCGCTGGCGGGCGTGCGCGTGCTGGATCTGTCGCGCATCATTGCTGGGCCTGTCGCCGGCCGCGCGCTCGCGCAGCATGGCGCGGACGTGTTGATGATCAACGGGCCGCATCTGCCGAATATCGCGCCGCTGGTGATCGACAACGGACGCGGCAAGCGTTCGGCGCTCGTCGATCTGCGCGAGCCGGCGGGGCGCGAGGCGTTGCGGGCTCTCGCCGGCGACGCCGATGTATTTCTCCAGGCATATCGCCCGGGGGCGCTGGCCGCGCGCGGTTTCGGTGCCGAGGAGATGGCGCGTGTGCGGCCAGGGATCGTCTACGTTTCGGTGTCGGCCTACGGTCACGAGGGGCCTTGGGCACAGCGGCGCGGGTTCGACAGTCTGGTCCAGTCGGCGAGCGGAATTGCCTTTACCGAGCGGCAGGCGGCAGGGTGGAACGAGCCTAAGCATCTGCCGTGTCAGGCGCTGGATCATGCGACCGGGTATCTGGCTGCCTTCGGTGCGAAGGCCGCGTTGGCGCGGCGGGCTACTGAAGGGGGAAGCTGGCATGTGCGCGTCTCGCTCGCACAAACAGGCCGGTGGTTGCAGTCGTTCGGGCAGATGCCCGAGGGTTGGAAAGCGCCCGACGTCGCGCTCGAAGATGTGCGCGATTGTCTCGCAACCGTGGAGTCGGAGTTTGGAAGTGTGCTGGGCGTGCAGCCGGCCGAAGTGCTGGATGAGACGCCTGCGTATTTTGCGCTGCCGCCGACCCGAGTGGGCGCACATGAGGCAGCGTGGGTGTGAGAGCTAAAGTGCTTGCGAGGGCGTGAACGGAAACTGCGCGGAAACTGTGCGGGAACTGCCCGGCAAACAACCCGCCCACGGCACAAAGACTCGAAAACCTACTTCCTTAATTCCGCCACGAAGTCGTAGTAATCGTTGCGGCAGTAAGTGTCGGTCAACTCGATAGCCCGTTGGTCGGCGGTGTAGCCCACGCGCGTGATCAGCAGCAGCGCCTCGTTCGGGGCGATGCTCATCTGCTGCGCGATTTCCTCGCTCGCGTTCACCGCGCGAAAATGCTGGAGCGCGCGGACAATCGACAGACCGCGATTCTCGAGGTACGTGTAAAGCGAATCGCCGATTGCTTGAGGATCGGGGATCACCGCGGCGGGGAACGTGGAATTTTCCACCGCCATCACGATGCCGTCGGCCAGTCGCAAGCGCCGCAGGCGCGTGACCGCCGCGGCCGGCGACAAGCCGAGCTGAATCACCTCGTCGCGGTTCGCCGGCAGGATTTCGCGCGACAGCCACTTCGAACTCGGTGTAAAACCCCGCCGCCGCAGCATTTCGCTGAAGCTCGACAGACGCGACAGCGGATCTTCATAGCGCGGCGTGATGAAACTGCCTGCGCCCTGCGTGCGCCGAATCAGACCCTGCTCGACCAGCAAGGCAATGGCCTTGCGTGAAGTGATCCGCGATACGCCCAGCGCCTCCGAGAGCACGCGTTCCGAGGGCAGCGCCTCGCCGGCGTTCCAGCGGTTCTCGTGGATGGCGGCGCCGAGCTTGCGAGCAAGTTGCAGGTATAGCGGCGTGTCGTTTTCCGGGTCCGGGCGCAGGTCGCGCCAGCGGTCTTCCGAGGCAGAGGTCATGGAGCTCACGCAAGAAGGGCAAGGGGCAATTCTATGACATCGGCGCGCTGCGTTATAGCGGGCTTTTGCCTGGTGCCCGATCCAATGCCCATCGAACCGCTAAACTCGTCGCTATGTTGTTCGTGGCATGCGCCGCGCATTCACCTGCGCCGCGGCATTGCCGACCATTGAGCCACTTCGAGGAGTCAGCATGACGAGCGATATCGCAAGCGTGAGCCTGCCCGACGGCGAACGCATTCCGAAACTGGGGCAGGGCACCTGGGAGATGGGGGAAATACCGGCGCGGCGGGCCGCTGAAATCGACGCGCTGCGTTGCGGCGTCGAACTCGGCATGACGTTGATCGACACGGCGGAAATGTACGGCGATGGCGCGACCGAATCGCTGCTGGGCGCCGCGCTGAACGGGTTGCGCGACAAGGTGTTTCTGGTCAGCAAGGTGTATCCGCATAACGCCAGCCGGCGCGGCGTGATCGCGGCCTGCGAGCAGAGCCTCAAGCGTTTGAAGACGGAGCAGCTCGATCTGTATCTGCTGCACTGGCGCGGCTCGGTGCCGCTCGCGGAAACGGTCGAGGGATTCGAGGCGTTGCGGCGGGCGGGCAAGATTCGCCATTGGGGCGTCAGCAACTTCGACACCGAGGACATGGAAGAACTCGCCGACACGCCGGGCGGCGATGCTTGCGCGACCAATCAGATTCTCTACAACGTGGCGCGGCGCGGGCCGGAATTCGATCTGCTGCCGTGGCTCGCCGCGCGCAAGATGCCGGCCATGGCGTACAGCCCGATCGATCACGCCCGCTTGCCGAAACGCTCACCGCTTGACGATATTGCCGACGCGCGCGGCGTCTCCGTGTTCCAGGTGGCACTCGCATGGGTGTTGCTCAAGCCCGGCGTGTTCGCGATTCCGAAGTCGGGACGAGTCGAGCATGTGCGCGACAACCACCGCGCGTCACAACTGCAACTCGGCGCCGACGAACTTGCTGCTATTGACGCTTACTTCAAGCCACCACGCGGCAAGCGTCCGTTAGAAATGCTGTAGGCGCGGCGATCGTCTGGTGCGGAAAAGGCCGCTGCAGGCGTGTCATCGATTCGGATTGACATGCAACGGCCCCGCTGCGCGCGAGCGATCAATTGCAGCTGTGGTGCATGTGCACGGAACCCAGCACCGCGACTTCGGCGGGGGTGTGCTTGAGTGAATCTTCGTTGACCTGGGCGGCGTCCGCGACGAATTCGTCGACGATCGACGACACCTGCGTATTGCGCAGACACAGCGAGACGCGCTGCGTTTCATTGGCCGGCAGGGCGGCGCGCTGACCGAGGAACAGCACGCCGTACTGATAGCCGTGGATGATGCCGCGAATTGCGCCGACGCATTGGCCTTGCGCGACGTTGTCGTTTTTCTGCTTGCAGGTCTGCGCGAGCGAATAGGCGGAGAAAGTGGGATCGACTGGTGGTGCGGCTTGTGACAGCGTCGGCGACAGTGGCTGTGCGGCTTGTGCCCCTTGCGCTGTTTGTGCCGTCTGTGCCGTCTGCGCGGGAGTTTTTTGCGCCGGCGTTTGCGCATGAGCGAGCGATGCGAGGCCGAGCGCGGCGGCCATCAACAGGCCGGAGGCCGCGTGTGCCGCGCAGGGTAGGGTATTTCGTTGCATGTTGTGGTGCCCTCATATCGAACGTTGAATCTGATATGAGGCGATCGCCCCGGTTTGGTTCCGGTCTCGTGCGTTTGCGCGCCCGATTGTTCAAGTAATGGCCGCGCCACGGGCGCGCTCGTTGAGCAGGTACTGGATGGGTGCGATGCGCACGAGCGAAAAACAGGCGAAAACGTTTCGGCGATGAAATATGCGGCCGCGAGGCCGCATCATGTGGCGCTATTCGTTGCGCCCGGCATTCTCGGGCGCGTTTTCCGAGCCGTTGCCCGGGATCTTCCTGGCGAGGTCCGCCTCATCGCGAGAAACGGCTTGCAGCGCACGCAATTCATCGACAGGAATGTGGCAGCGGATTCGATGCGCGGACGGCCCTGTGGTGTTGCCCACAGCGGCGTCGAGGAAAGACGGATCCTGCTGTTCGCAGATCGCGCCTAGCTTACGCGGGCAGCGTGTGTGGAACACGCAACCCGACGGCGGCGATGCCGCGCTCGGCAGCTCGCCAAAGAGCCGGATGCGGGTTGTGCCGCCGTGGCCATCGAGCGTCGGTACCGAAGACAGCAACGCTTCGGTATAAGGATGATGCGGTCCGCCAAACACCTCCGCAGCCGGTCCGATTTCCAGCAGCCTGCCCAGATACAGCACGGCGATGCGATCCGACAGATAGCGCACCACATGCAGATCGTGCGAGATGAAAACGTAACTCACGCCGCGTTCGCGTTGCAGATCGGCGAGCAGGTTCAGAATCGCGGCCTGCACGGAGACGTCGAGTGCGGAAGTCGGTTCGTCGCAAACCACCACGCGCGGCTCGCCTGCAAACGCGCGAGCTATCGCCACGCGCTGCTTGAGTCCGCCGGACAGTTGCCGCGTGCGCGAGCCGAGATAGCGCTGCGGCAATCGCACGGCCGCCGCCAGCGAGGCGAGCCGTTCATCGATTGCCGGCCCGCGCAGCGTAGTGAGGCGCGACAGCGCGCGGCCAATCAGCCGTTTCACCGAATGCGCGCGATTGAGCGCCGAGTCCGGATTCTGGAATACGATCTGCAGCGACTTGACCTGAGCGTCGTTGCGCCGTGTCACGCGCGCGGCGAGCGGCGCACCGTCGAGTTCGAGCACGCTGCCCGGATCCGGGGTGAGCAGGCCGAGCATCAGCTTGGCAAGCGTCGTCTTGCCGCTACCCGATTCGCCGACGAGGCCGAGCGTTTCGCCGCTGGCGAGATCGATCGAAACATTGTCGACGGCGCGCAGCGGAGTGCCGGACACATGGAACGTCTTCGAGAGGTTTTGCGCGCGCAGCACGATAGCCGGACGCTTGCCGTCGAACGGCGCGCCGTCGTGCTCGGGCAGCGTTTGCGCGCTCGCACGCGGCAATTCGATCGCGCGTTCGTGGTAATGGCAGCGCGACATCTGATCGCCGTGCGCGGCGCCAACGCGATGCGGCGGCGGCGCCTCGCGGCGGCAGCGGTCGTCGGCAAGGCGGCAGCGGTCCGCGTAAATGCAGCCCTGCGTTACCGAACCCGGCAACGGCAGGCTGCCGGCAATCGTGTCGAGCCGCTCGCTATCTTTGCTGCGTCCGGCCGTGGGCAGACAACGCAACAGTCCGACCGTATAGGGATGGCGCGGCCGCGTGAAGACATCTTGCGTCGCGCCTTCTTCGACCAGCTTGCCCGCGTAAAGCACGCCGACGCGTTCGCACATGCGCCCGATCACCGCGAGGTTGTGGCTGATGAAGAGCACGGCCGTGCCGAGTTCCGCGCGCAACTGCGCAACGAGGTCGAGCACTTCGGCTTCGACAGTAGCGTCGAGCCCGGTAGTCGGTTCATCGAGAATCAGCAGCGCGGGGTTCGAGGCGAGCGCCATGGCGATCACCACACGCTGTTGCATGCCCCCCGACAATTGATGAGGATAGCTGTCCATCACGCGCTCGGGCGCGGCGATGCGCACCCGTCGCAGCATGTCAAGCGTGCGCCGCAACGCTTCGTCGCGCGCGACGCCGGCGGCTTCGAACGCCTCGGAGACTTGCCGCGCGACCGTCAGCGACGGATTCAGCGCGCGCCCCGGGTCCTGATAGACCATCGAAATCGCTTTGGCCCGCATGTTGCGTAGCGCGTCGGCGTCGAGCTTCTGCACGTCCTCGCCGGCAATGATGATCTTGCCGGCCTTCACTTTGCCGTTGCGCGGCAGATAGCGCAGCGTCGCCATCGCGACGGTCGACTTGCCGCAACCCGACTCGCCGACGAGACCATACGCTTCGCCGCGCCGCACGCGAAACGAAATGTCCTGCAGCACCTCGCGATCGCGTCCGCGCATGCGGTACGTGACCGTCAGTCCGATGACGGTCAGCGCATCCGTGCGATCGCTCTTCGAAACGTCGAAGGCGGGGAACGAGGAGGGCGGCGGGCCGTTCATTGGTCGAGCACGCCTTGCACGCTGTCGGCGATCAGATTCACGCCGACCACCAGGCTCGCAATCGCGCCGGCCGCGAACACCACGGTCCACCACGCGCCGCCCGCCATTAGCGTGTACGACTCGGACAGCGCGAGACCCCAGTCGGCCGACGGCGGCTGAATGCCGAAGCCGAGAAACGACAGCGTGGCGACCGCGAAGATCGCGTAACCGAGGCGCACCGTCGCTTCGACGATGATGGGCGGCAGCACGTTCGGCAGAATCTCGGCGAACATGATGTAGGGGGCGCGCTCGCCGCGCAGTTGCGCCGCCGCGACGTAGTCGAGATGCCGTTCGGCGAACACGGCGGCGCGCACGGTGCGCGCGGTGATCGGCGTGAAGGTGATGCCGATCACGAGGATGACCGTGAAGTTCGACGCGCCGACCGCGGCCAGCGCGAGCAGCGCGACGATCACGAGCGGCAGCGCGAGCACGGCGTCGATCGCGCGTCCGACCACGTTGTCGACCCAGCCTTCAAAGTAGCCGACGATCAATCCCAGCGCCGTGCCCGCCACCGTGCCGAGCAGCGTGGCGAGCGGCGCAATGGTGAGGATGTCGCGCGCACCCACGATCACGCGCGAGAACACGTCGCGGCCGAGTTGATCGGTGCCGAACCAGTGCGTGCTGTCAGGCGGCGTCAGCGAATTGAGCGGGTCGGACGCGTAAGGGTCGATGCGCACGATCCATTGCCCGGCGATGGCGCAAACGATCCACCAAGCGACGATGACCACGCCCACCACGAACGTGGGCGAGCGCAGCAGCACACGC
The DNA here is from genome assembly GCF_046028015.1 of Paraburkholderia sp. RL17-383-BIF-A. Lineage (NCBI taxonomy): Bacteria > Pseudomonadati > Pseudomonadota > Betaproteobacteria > Burkholderiales > Burkholderiaceae > Paraburkholderia > Paraburkholderia sp. RL17-383-BIF-A. The sequence goes on from NZ_JARESR010000006.1 coordinate 196,598, forward strand.
AACTGGTCGAAGCGCGGCTCGGCAGCCGGGCCTGGAGTTGGGCTTGGACTCGGGCCTGGACTCGGGCCCGGAGTCGGCGGCGCGGCCGGCGGAACGATGGCGCTCATTCGGCGCTCCTCACCCGCAGCCGCGGATTGAGCAGGACATGCAGCGCATCCGCGACGAGATTGGCAGCGGTATAGACCACGCCGATTGTCAGTACGCCTGCTTCGAGCATCGGAAAGTCCTTGGCCTTGGCGGCGTTGTAGATCAGCGAGCCGATGCCCTGATAGTGGAACAGCGTCTCGACCACCACGAGGCCGCCGATCATATAACCGAGTTGCGTGGCGGCGACCGTGATGGTGGGCAGCAACGCGTTGCGCAACACATGCCGCCAGATCACGATATGACGCGGCAGGCCTTTGAGAATCGCGGTGCGTGTGTAGTCGGCATCGAGTGCCTCGACGGTGCCGGCGCGCGCCATTCTCGCTATGTAGCCGAAGAACACGAGTACGAGCGGCAACACCGGCAGTACCAGATGACGCAACTGTTCGAGTGCGCTCGCTTCGGGCGGATACGACGCTTCGATCGGCAGCCAGCGCAGCCACACGCCGAACACCAGGATCAACACGATCGACGACACGAATTCCGGCACCACCGTCGCCGACAGTCCCGCGATGCTGATCGTGCGATCGAGCCAGCGTCCCGCGTGCATAGCCGACCACACGCCGCCCGCGATGCCGAGCGGCACGACCACGATGAACGCGAGCAAACCGAGCTTGGCGGAATGCGCGAGCGCGTCGGCGATAAACGGTCCGACCGGCTCGCGATACGCATACGAGAGGCCCATATCGCCACGCACGAAATGCGAAATCCACTCGACGTATTGCGTCATTAGCGGACGGTCCGCGCCGAGTTGATGATTGAGCGCGGCGACCGCGCGCGCATCGGCGAGCGGGCCGAGCACCGCGCGGCCGATGTCGCCGGGCAGCAGTTGTCCACCCGCGAAGACGATCACCGACAGCAGCCATAGCGTGATCAACGACAAGCCGACACGCGTCGCCAGAAACCGCACGACACGGCCCGCGTTGCCGCTCGACGCAGGCGGTGCGGAAGGGGTCACCGTGGTCGACATCGTGCTCTCCTGCCGAATGCGCGCTGGCGCTTCACCATTACGCGCTCAACACCGCGCGGTCGAAATAGAGCTGCGCGAGCGCGGTGAAGCGCACGCCGTTCACGCCCTTGCGCATGGCGATCAGTTGATCGTAGAAGAATGGAATGATGATGGGCGTTTCATCGAGCAGCAGTGTCTGGATCTGCCCGGAGATTTTCTTCTGCGAGCCGAGATCGACGGCGGCGACGAATTGCGCGACCAGTTGATCGTATTGCGGATTCTTGAAGTGCGCCGCGTTCCACGTGCCGGTGCTGGTGAGCGGCGCATTCAGGAAAACGTTCGGCACGCCGCGATGACCGTAGTCGGTAATGCCGAGCGGCGAATCGAGCCAATCCGATTTGCCCGGCGTGCCCGCGCCGTAATACAGCGACTGGCTTTCGACCTTCAGATTGATACGTACACCAATGGCTTTCGCCGCGTTCTGCACGACCACCGCGAGATCGGGAATCTCCATGTATTTTTCGGTGGTCAGCGTCACGTCGAAGCCGTTCGGCACACCGGCTTGTGCAAGCAATTGCTTCGCCTTCGCGACGTCGATTTTGCGTTGCGGAACACCTGCATCCGACGAAGGAAACACCGGCGCAAACGGACTGTCGTTGCCAAGTTGCGCGCGACCTTTGAAGAGGCCTCGCACCAGCACGTCGCGATCGAGCGACAACGCCAGCGCCTGGCGCACGCGCTTGTCCTTGAACAGCGGATTATCGTTGCGCATGTGAATCTGCCGGTGCGCGCTCGACTTCACGCCCACGGCCTTGTAATCCGGATTGTTCAGAATGCCGGCGCCGCCCTGCACGGTGAAGGTGCCCATCACGTCGGCCTGATGGCCTTGCAGTGCGAGCAGTTGAGCCTGTTCGTCGGCGTAGAAGGAGAACTGTACGCGTTGCGGTAACGCTTTGTCGCCCCAGTAATCGGGATTGCGCACGAACGACGCACCGACCTTCGCCTGATACTTTTCAAGCTTGAACGGACCCGTGCCGATGAAGCTCTTTTCATAGCCCCCCGCGTAGTTCGCAGGCAGAATCACGGCGTTGTAATTGTCCGAGGAAACGTAATACGGGAAGTTGCCGTTCGGCGCATCCAGATGAAACGCGACCGTGTGGTCGTCGACCACTTTGGCGCCGCCTTTGGACAGCACGCCCTTGAGTACGGAAAGCGCCGCCGAGCCGCTCGCCGGATCGGCGAGACGGTCGAACGTGGCGACCACGTCTTTGGCGGTGAACGTTTGGCCGTCGTGGAACTTGACGTTCGGACGCAGCTTGAAGGTCCACACGTCGCCCTTGTCGTTCGGTTTCCACGACAGCGCGAGTGCCGGTTTCAGCACGAGCTTTTCGCCGTCGTCGTCGATCAGGAATTCGCCGGTCTGATTCAGCAGCGCAAGACTGGCGGCGTCCGTCACGGTGAGCGGATCGACCGCGCCGGCAGGCGTCAGGTGCGCGACACGAATGGTCTGATTCGACGCGGCCGCGGTGCCTTGCGCACGCGCTTGCGGCGCATTCAGCACGCCGCCGCCGGCCAGCGACAAACCGATCACGCTGGCATAGCGCAGCAGATCGCGCCGCGTAACGCGGCCGGCGAGGAATTCGTCGATGGCGTGGTTGCCGTAGGCGTCGGCGGTGAGGCGGGCTGCGTCGAGTGCGGGAAGTCGGTTCGCGGGAGTCTTCATCGATGGAGTGTCCAGTCCGTTCTGTTGCCGGTTCTGAAGGGCCGCGCCGATGCGCGACACGGTGAAGCTATTGCAATGACGAAAGCGGCAATGCGAAGCGGTCTCAGTGTAAGCGATTGCTCATGGATTCGGCGCGCTTGCGGCGCCGCGAGGTTCACGATTCGCGGATAAAAGGGCCGCTGTGTATCGTCATCACAACGCTCGACGCTCCTGTGGCGCGAGGCATGCACAGTTCCCATGCGGCGAGCGGATGATGTACTCGCCGCCGCAGCAACGCGATGGCCGATGCCACGATGGAAACGTTACCGATCGCGGTACGTAAAAGCTGTTGGATTTACCGCGCGAGCGCGCCCGGACGCCGCCAGCGATGGAACAGCACCGAGCCGATCCAGCACGCCATGAACACGGCGACGATGCCGTAACCCAGCATGCCGAAGCGTTCGTTCACGCTGGCGATCGCATCCCACAAGCCGCCGTTCAGACCGAGCTTGTCCGACAGCAGACCCAACGCTTCGACGCCGCCGATCACGATCGCCACCACCGCCGACACGAACGTGATGCTCGCGTTGTAGTAGAGCTTGCGTTTCGGGTCGTCCATGGCCCAGCCGTAGGCGTGGACCATCAGCACGTTATCGGTCGAATCCACCAGCGTCATGCCTGCGGTGAAGAGGGCGGGAAACACCAGAATCGAATAAAGCGGCAGACCTTTACCCGCTTCCGATGCAGCGATCGCCAGCAAGCCGATTTCGGTTGCGGTATCAAAGCCGAGGCCGAACAGCACGCCAACAGGGTACATGTGCCAGCTTTTCGTCACGAGCCTGAAGAGCGGGCGCAACGCGCGCGACAGCAGACCCGCCGGCGCAATCGAATCCGCCGTTTGAGCAGGCAATTCGCCGCTCTGTTGGACGAGCCGATAGCGGCGCCAGACATCACGCAAAATCACGAGATTGACGGCGGCCAGCACCAGCAGGAAGCTCGCGGAGACGAGCGTGCCGATCGTGCCGCCTACTGCCTTGAATGACTCGAAACGGCCGTGCAGCGAATGCGCGGTCCACGCTATGCCGATCGTCGCCACGATCACGATCGTCGAATGCCCCAGCGAAAACGACAGCCCGACGCCGAGCGGCCGCTTGCCGGCCTGCATGAGCTTGCGCGTAACGGCGTCGATTGCCGCGATGTGGTCGGCGTCGACCGCATGGCGCAGGCCGAAGCCATAGGCGAGCAGCGCCGTGCCGAGCAATAGCGGGTAATGGCGAAACGCGATCAGCGCCCACGCCCATGCGCCGAGATTGGCGGCGATCAGCACGGCGTATAGCGTGAAAAGGCGAGGGCGCAGCGAAGCGGTCGGCGTCATGAGTCGCGTGGGCAGGAGTTAATGATCGTGCGGATGCTTGTGAATCGGATCGACCCAGAACACGGTCTCGGGCTGTTCCACCGCGTCGATGTTCAGGTTGACCACCACCGCTTCGTTATCGCTGCGCACCAGCACGCATTCGAGCGGGTCGTCGGTACTCGCGTTGATCTCCTGATGCGGCACATACGGCGGCACGAAGATGAAATCGCCGGGACCGGCTTCAGCGGTGAACTCCAGATGCTCGCCCCAACGCATGCGCGCCTGGCCGCGCACCACGTAGATCACGCTTTCGAGCGCGCCATGATGATGCGCGCCGGTCTTCGCATTCGGATGGATCGTCACGGTGCCGGCCCAGATCTTCTGCGCGCCGACGCGCGCGGCATTGATCGCCGCCGCGCGATTCATGCCCGGCGTTTGCGCCGTGTTGGTATCGAGCTGATCGCCCTTGATGACCTTCACGCCGTGCTCGCGCCAATCGACCGGGCCGGCCGGTGGTGCAGCGTTGTAATGCGGATGTTCGTGATCCTGACTCATGATGTGTCTCCTCGTGAGCGTATGTCCCGGCGTTCGGCACGGCGCCATCCGGCATTTTTGCACGTTCAAAAACGTGCGTGTGAAGAAGCCCTGTGTGCGGTGCAGCGGACGAAAAAAAGCCCGTCCACAGGGGACGGGCTTTTAGCCGTTGGCGTGCGACGCCTTCGCGGTAGAGAGCTTACTTGTGCTTCGCGTTGATCACGGCTTCAGCGACGTTGTTCGGCGTTTCCGCATAGTGCTTGAACTCCATCGTGTAAGTCGCGCGGCCTTGCGTCGCGGAGCGCAGCGACGTGGAGTAACCGAACATCTCCGCGAGCGGCACTTCGGCGCGCACCAGCTTGCCGCCGCCGCCGGCGATGTCTTCCATGCCTTGCACCATGCCGCGACGGCTCGACAGATCGCCCATTACGTTGCCCATGAAGTCTTCAGGCGTTTCCACTTCAACGGCCATCATCGGTTCGAGCAGCACGGGCTTGGCCTTGCGCATCGCTTCCTTGAAGGCCATCGAGCCGGCCATGCGGAACGCGTTTTCGTTCGAGTCCACGTCGTGGTACGAACCGAAGGTCAGTGTCACCTTCACGTCGACCACCGGATAGCCCGCCAGCACGCCGGCCTTCAGCGTTTCCTGAATGCCCTTGTCCACGGCCGGAATGAATTCGCGCGGAATCACGCCGCCCTTGATGGCGTCGACGAATTCGTAGCCCTTGCCTTGCGCCGCCGGCTCCAACGTAATCACCGCGTGGCCGTATTGACCGCGGCCGCCCGACTGTTTGACGAACTTGCCTTCGACATCTTCGGCTTTGTTGCGCACCGTCTCGCGATACGCGACCTGCGGCTTGCCGACGGTGGCCTCCACGCCGAATTCGCGCTTCATCCGGTCGACCAGAATTTCCAGGTGCAACTCACCCATGCCCGAGATGATCGTCTGGCCGGATTCTTCGTCTGTCTGCACGCGGAACGACGGGTCTTCCTGAGCAAGACGGTTCAGCGCGATGCCCATCTTTTCCTGGTCGACCTTGGTCTTCGGCTCGACGGCCTGCGAGATCACCGGCTCCGGGAAGATCATCTTTTCGAGGATGATCACGTTGTTCGGATCGCACAGCGTGTCGCCCGTGGTCGCTTCCTTCAGGCCGACGGCCGCGGCGATGTCGCCCGCGTAGACTTCCTTGATTTCCTTGCGCTCGTTGGCGTGCATCTGCAGGATCCGGCCAAGGCGTTCCTTCTTTTCCTTGATCGCGTTGTAGACCGTGTCGCCCGAATTCACCACGCCCGAATAGACGCGGAAGAAAATCAGCTGGCCGACGAACGGGTCGGTCATGATCTTGAAGGCGAGCGCCGAGAACGGATCGGTGTCGTTCGGATGACGCTCGATCTCGTTGTCATGTTCGTCGTGCCCGGTGATCGCGGGCACGTCCACCGGTGAGGGCAGATAGTCGATCACCGCGTCGAGCATGGCCTGCACGCCCTTGTTCTTGAACGCGCTGCCGCACAGCATCGGCACGATTTCGTTGGCGATGGTGCGCGCGCGGATCGCCTGCTTGATTTCCTCTTCGGTCAGCGTTTCGCCGCCGAGGTATTTGTCGAGCAGTTCCTCATTCGCTTCGGCCGCGGCCTCGACCATCTTGTCGTGCCATTCCTTCGCGGTCGCCGCGAGTTCCGGCGGGATATCGCGATACTCGAACTTGATGCCCTGGTTTTCTTCGTCCCAGAAGATCGCCTTCATCTTGACCAGATCGACCACGCCCTGGAAATGTTCTTCCGCGCCGATCGGAATCTGGATGGGCACCGCGACGCCCTTCAGGCGGTCGCCGATCTGCCGCTGCACGCGGAAGAAGTCCGCACCCACGCGGTCCATCTTGTTGACGAACGCAATGCGCGGCACCTTGTACTTGTTCGCCTGACGCCACACGGTTTCCGACTGCGGTTGCACGCCGCCGACAGAGTCGTACACCATGCACGCGCCGTCGAGCACGCGCATGGAGCGCTCCACTTCGATCGTGAAGTCGACGTGTCCCGGGGTGTCGATGATGTTGATCCGGTGTTCCGGATAGTTGCCGGCCATGCCCTTCCAGAAAGCGGTGGTGGCCGCCGACGTGATGGTGATGCCGCGCTCCTGCTCCTGTTCCATCCAGTCCATCGTTGCCGCACCGTCGTGAACCTCGCCGATCTTGTGGGTCACGCCGGTGTAGAACAGGATGCGTTCAGTGGTGGTGGTTTTGCCGGCATCGATGTGAGCGCTGATGCCGATATTCCGGTAGCGCTCGATGGGAGTCTTGCGGGGCACGTGAACCTCCTTGGAATGGCGCGCCTGAAACGCTTGCCCGGCAGCAGTCTGTGCTGTCCGGGGAGCCTTGGATGCTGCTTTACTAAGATTACTAGGATAGCGCGTCGGCCCGTCTTTTGCAGGAATCTCGCCGCTCGGGCGCGAACGCCCGCTGGCAAGGCTTCGGGCTGCCTGATCCCGGCGCGGCGGTGCGACGCGAGACGGCGCCATGCGGGGCGATACGGCCAAGCGACGCGATTCGGCGAGACGACGCAATATGGCAAGGCCCCGTTGCCGCGGCGCGGCAACAAAAAAGCCGGCGCCTCATGACAAGGCACCGGCTTCCGGAAAGCGGTATGACGAAACGGCAGCGGCAACGCTCGCGAACAATCGCGCGCTGCCGGCGCGTCTTATTGCGCGGCGGGCAGGCCCTGGATTTTCATCCCCGGTTTGATGCCCTTCGACGTGAACCAGCCTTTGCTCATCTCCAACGCATACACGCCGTTGTTCTTCGGGCAGTGATTGTTGGTGGTCTCGGCCTGCATCTCGTCGATATCGGTGACCGTGCCGTCGGCGCGCATGAACGCAATCGACAGCGGGATCAACGTGTTCTTCATCCAGAAGCAGTGCACGGCGTTTTCGTTGAAGACGAACAGCATGCCTTCGTTCGGCGCGAGGCTCGTGCGATACATGAGGCCTTGCTCGCGGTCAGCGTCGTTCGCGGCGACAGCGGCGTCGATCACGAACATGCCCGCGGTCAGCTTCGCGCGGGGAAATTCGCTCGGCTGTTTCGCGCCGGCCGGCATTTGCTGCGCGTGAGCAGGCGCGGCAGTGGTCGCAACCAATGTGAGCGAGGCGGACAACGCGGCGAGCGGCAGTGCAACGGCAACAGCGAAACGCGCAATCAACGAGCGCATGGGAAATCGCACGGCATGACTCCTTGCTGGAAATTAACCCGCGAATGTTACGCGAGCGCGTCAAAAACAAAAAGGCAGATCGCCTTGCGGTGATCTGCCTTTCAACGCCGTAAGAACGGCAATGAAGCTAGTTCTTGACTGCGTTTTTACAACAAACTTACTCCGAAGCGCCCGAAGCTGCAGCTGCTGCTGCTGCCTTCTTGTGCGACTTCTTGTGAGCGTGCTTCGTGGTCTTCTTTGCCGACGAAGCTGCTGCTGCCGGAGCTGCCGAAGCTGCTGCCGGTGCCGAAGCTTGTGCGAATGCTGCCGTTGCGAAGAGACCAGCGACCAGAGCGGCGATCAGTTTGTTCATTTTGTGAATCCTCAGCTTTAGTTAATTAACCAAATGACCCGGTTATATATGGAGTCATGTCGGTAAACGTGCCATCCACCTTTCGGTTGACAGCCGTATCGAACAAATTTTCGACACGTCTGCGTTAGCGCTCAGACTCCCAGCACTTACCGCAAGAGCGGCTTGCACAAAGGCCCTTAAGGCTGAATGCCGGATAGCTTCGGGCGGCATCTGCGTCGAATAACGCCTGAGCTCGCGCACCGGTTGACGCAAATTTCGTGGAAAACTTATATGCCGATGGATTGATTCAAATCACGTGCGGCAGCGTTGCCGCATTCGCGATTGTTTCACGCTTTTTTTGCGGTGGTTTCACGCGTTATTTTGTTTGCGGATACAACGAGTTAGCGGTTTCAAGCTGAAGGTGAAGCGCAGCGTGAAACGAGAGTGTGGCGCATTGTCGAGCAGCACCCGGCCATGCGCGTGCGCATGATCACGCCATGCCTTCCCACGGCGCCTTCAGCGGCAATTCGACGCTTTCGCCCGGTTGCAGTCCGAGCGAAAACACGTCGAGCGCGCCAATGCCCACGCGCACGAGGCGCAAGGTCGGGAACCCCACGGCGGCAGTCATGCGACGCACCTGGCGATTCTTGCCTTCGGTGATCGACAGTTCGATCCATGTGGTCGGTATCGCGGCGCGATAACGAATCGGCGGCGTGCGCGTCCAGAGCTTGTCAGTCGGCTCCACGTATTCGGCACGACAGGGCCGCGTGACGTAATCGCCGAGATCGACGCCGCCTGCGAGCTTCTTGAGCGTGGCGGCATCGACCGCGCCTTCCACTTGCGCCCAATAACGTTTGACGAGTTTGTGACGCGGTTCCGCGATGCGCGCTTGCAAAGCGCCGTCGTCGGTGAGAAGCAGCAGACCCTCGCTATCGGAGTCGAGCCGGCCCGCCGGATAGACGTTGGGCGCCTTGATCCAGTCGGCCAGCGACGCGCGCGTTTCGTGCGGCGAAAACTGACAAATCGTGCCGAACGGTTTGTTCAGGGCGAGAAGGCGCATAGTGATGAAATAAGAGGTACGAGACGCCGGGGCGGCGGGCGAGGCCGCTGCGCCTCGAGCGGTGCCGGACCGATAGTAAATGGCGGGATAATAAAGCATAATGCCCCGTGACACGGTCCTTGTCTTATATAAGACATAAGACTCGCAGCTCGCCGGCCCGCGTTCGTGCATGTTGGAAAACCCCGAGCCGTTGCGGGCTCGGCGCGGCGGTTGCGTGGGCTAGAATAGCGGCCAGGCCGCTTGCCGGCGTGCGGCATTGCGCGTAGCGAGGAGCGCCCCGTTTTCGCAGTCTCCCATCAGCTTTCAGCACAGCCTTCACTGGAGTCCGATCATGTCGTATCAGCACATCAAGGTTCCGACCGGTGGTGACAAGATCACCGTCAATCCCGATTTCTCGCTCAACGTGTCGGACCAGCCCATCATTCCGTACATTGAAGGCGACGGTACCGGCCTCGACATCACGCCGGTCATGCTCAAAGTCGTGGACGCCGCGGTGGAAAAAGCATACGCAGGCAAGCGAAAGATCCACTGGATGGAAATCTACGCCGGCGAGAAGTCGACCAAGGTGTACGGTCCGGACGTGTGGCTGCCCGAAGAGACGCTACAGGTGCTCAAGGAATACGTCGTTTCGATCAAGGGCCCGCTCACCACGCCGGTGGGCGGTGGCATCCGCTCGCTGAACGTCGCGCTGCGCCAGGAACTGGACCTGTACGTGTGCTTGCGGCCGGTGCAGTATTTCAAGGGCGTGCCTTCGCCGGTGCGTGAGCCGGAGAAGACCAACATGGTGATCTTCCGCGAGAACTCGGAAGACATCTACGCGGGTATCGAGTGGCCGGCTGAATCCGAACAGGCGAAGAAGGTCATCAAGTTCCTGCGCGAAGAAATGGGCGTGAAGAAGATCCGCTTCCCGGAAACGTCGGGGATCGGCATCAAGCCGGTGTCGCGTGAAGGTACGGAGCGTCTGGTGCGCAAGGCGATCCAGTACGCGATCGATAACGATCGCCGCTCGGTCACGCTGGTGCACAAGGGCAACATCATGAAGTTCACCGAAGGCGCGTTCCGCGACTACGGTTATGCGCTGGCGCAAAAAGAGTTTGCAGCGGAACTGATCGACGGCGGCCCGTGGATGAAGATCAAGAATCCGAAGACGGGTGGCGACATCGTTCTGAAGGACGTGATCGCCGACGCGTTCCTGCAGCAGATCCTGCTGCGTCCGGCTGAGTACGACGTGATCGCCACGCTGAACCTGAATGGCGACTATGTGTCGGATGCGCTGGCCGCGCAGGTCGGCGGTATCGGTATCGCGCCTGGGGCGAACATGTCCGATTCGGTCGCGATGTTCGAAGCCACGCACGGCACCGCGCCGAAATACGCCGGCAAGGACTACGTGAACCCAGGCTCGGAAATTCTCTCGGCGGAAATGATGCTGCGCCATCTCGGCTGGACCGAGGCGGCGGATCTGATCATCAAGTCGATGGAAAAATCGATTCTGCAAAAACGCGTCACATACGACTTCGCGCGCTTGATGGAAGGCGCCACGCAGGTGTCGTGTTCCGGCTTTGGTCAGGTGCTGATCGAGAATCTGTAAGCGGTTCGCGTTAGCCTGACCCGGTTCTAACTTCCAACCCCGGCGCCGCAAGGCGGCCGGGGTTGTTTGTTTTTGGCTCGCGCAGGGTTGCGCGCGTGAGCGTTTGCGATGCCGCATTGGTCCGGCGCGAGGCGCCTCAGTCGACAGCAGACCGAACGATTACCCGATATATGGGACGTGCGTGCGCCGAGCTCAACCCGAGGACAACCAGCCCAGTCAGAATGCGACGCTCAAAAAAAGAAACCCGGCACGAAGCCGGGTTTCAAAGGACGGGAATCGACCAGATTCAGGCAGGTGCCTGGATGTTCGATGCCTGTTTGCCTTTCGGGCCTTGCACGACCTCGAAGGTTACCTTTTGGCCTTCCTTGAGGGTCTTGAACCCATTCATCTGGATGGCCGAGAAGTGTGCAAACAGATCCTCGCCGCCTTCGTCAGGCGTGATGAATCCGAAACCTTTTGCGTCATTGAACCATTTGACCGTACCAGTTGCCATTCCAACTTCCCCTGTAACTCATGTCACTACCACGAGCCCTCGAAAAGCTCGACGACCGCGCGATGCAGCCGCTCCCTCCTCACAAGCTCACCATCGGCATTTTTTCGAAATTATGGCTTGGTGAAAAAAGTGCCAGCTTGATTGTTGAGGCTCTTTATTCGGGTGTCAAGAAAATTTTGAGATGCCGTTGCCGCGTTGCAAACAGGCACTTTCCAGGGTTTTTCCCGCTTTCGTTATGTGCGGTTGCGCAAGCGGGCTGTCTTGAAAAGTCGCATAATCGACTCACATGCTGTTCAGCGGGTTGCCCCGGTGCCAACGAGGCCGGGCGAGCTCTCAGCCAGCTACGGCAGGTTGTGCGATACTCGATCCGACTGCGGCGCAGCACGGCCGCAAGCATCACAGGATAGGGGCCGGCTCCGCAATCGGCTCGTCGATTTAACGCACGCTCGAGGGGGGAATCACCCATCAGGCGGTCGCGAACGGGCTCACGGCCAGTCGGCCGGGTTTTGACAGGATTGCGGGCCTGTCCTAGTTGTTTAGAATGGGTGTATGGCGATTATCCCGGACAAGCAGGACGGCACCGTACTGGAGCGGCAGGAGAAAAAGCTCAAGCCGCCATCCATGTACAAAGTGGTGCTGCTGAATGACGACTTCACGCCAATGGAATTTGTCGTGATGATCGTGCAGGAATACTTCAATAAAGATCGTGAAACCGCAACACAGGTTATGTTGAAGGTGCATCGCGAAGGCAGGGGAGTTTGTGGGGTCTATACGCGGGACATCGCGTCGACCAAAGTCGAGCAAGTCGTTACCCACGCACGGCAGGCCGGGCATCCGCTGCAGTGTGTGATGGAGGAAGCATGATTGCCCAGGAACTGGAAGTCAGCCTGCACATGGCGTTCATGGAAGCACGCCAGGCGCGGCACGAGTTCATAACGGTCGAACATCTTTTGCTGGCACTGTTGGACAATCCGACAGCGGCTGAGGTGTTGCGTGCATGCGCGGCCAATATCGAGGATCTGCGCCAGAACCTGCGCAACTTCATTCATGACAACACGCCGACCGTGCCTGGCACGGACGACGTCGACACGCAGCCCACGCTGGGTTTCCAGCGTGTGATCCAGCGCGCGATCATGCATGTTCAGTCCACCTCGAATGGCAAGAAGGAAGTGACCGGCGCCAACGTGCTGGTCGCGATCTTCGGCGAGAAGGATTCGCACGCGGTGTACTACCTGCAGCAGCAGGGCGTGACGCGTCTGGACGTGGTCAATTTCATCTCGCACGGCATCGCCAAGACGAGCAGCACGGACGCCGCGAAAGCGAGCGACGCGAATGCCGAGTCCGACGAAGCCGCCGCGCAGAAGGAAACTCCGCTCGCGCAGTTCACCCAGAATCTGAACCAGATGGCGAAAGACGGCCGCATCGATCCGCTGATCGGGCGCGAGTCGGAAGTCGAGCGTGTGGTCCAGGTGCTGTGCCGCCGCCGCAAGAACAATCCGCTGCTAGTCGGTGAGGCGGGCGTCGGCAAGACCGCGATCGCCGAGGGCCTCGCGTGGCGAATTACGCGCGGCGAAGTGCCGGACATTCTGGCGGATGCGCAGGTGTATTCGCTCGACATGGGCGCGCTGCTCGCCGGCACCAAGTATCGCGGCGACTTCGAACAGCGCCTGAAGACGGTCCTCAAGGAATTGAAGGAACGTCCGCACGCCATCCTGTTCATCGACGAAATTCACACGCTGATCGGCGCAGGCGCTGCGTCGGGCGGCACGCTGGACGCGTCGAACCTGCTGAAGCCGGCGTTGTCGTCGGGCACGCTGAAGTGCATCGGCGCGACCACGTTCACGGAATATCGCGGCATCTTCGAAAAAGACGCGGCTTTGTCGCGCCGTTTCCAGAAGGTCGACGTGACCGAGCCGACCGTCGAACAGACGGTGGCGATCCTGCGTGGCCTGAAGTCGCGTTTCGAAGAGCACCACGGCGTGAAGTATTCGTCGGGCGCGCTGTCGGCGGCGGCTGAGTTGTCGGCACGCTTCATCACGGATCGTCATCTGCCGGACAAGGCGATCGACGTGATCGACGAAGCGGGCGCGGCGCAACGCATCCTGCCGAAGTCGAAGCAGAAGAAGACCATCGGCAAGAACGAGATCGAGGAAATCATCTCGAAGATCGCCCGTGTCCCGCCGCAAAGCGTGTCGCAAGACGATCGCAGCAAGCTGCAAACGCTGGATCGCGATCTGAAGAGCGTGGTGTTCGGGCAAGATCCGGCCATCGACGCGCTGTCGGCTGCGATCAAGATGGCGCGTGCGGGTCTCGGCAAGCTGGACAAGCCGATCGGTGCGTTCCTGTTCTCCGGCCCCACCGGCGTTGGCAAGACGGAAGTGGCGAAGCAGCTGGCGTTCACGCTGGGCATTGAGCTGATCCGCTTCGACATGTCGGAATATATGGAACGTCATGCGGTCAGCCGGTTGATCGGCGCGCCGCCGGGCTATGTCGGTTTTGACCAGGGCGGTCTGCTGACCGAGGCTGTCACGAAGAAGCCGCATTGCGTGCTGCTGCTCGACGAAATCGAGAAGGCGCATCCGGACATCTACAACGTGCTGCTGCAGGTCATGGACCACGGCACGCTGACGGACAACAACGGCCGCAAGGCGGATTTCCGCAACGTCATCATCATCATGACGACGAATGCGGGCGCCGAGGCGATGGGCAAGTCGGTGATCGGCTTCACGAATCGTCGGGAAACCGGCGACGAAATGGTCGACATCAAGCGCATGTTCACGCCTGAGTTCCGTAACCGTCTGGATGCGGTGATCAGCTTCCGCTCGCTCGATGAGGAAATCATCATGCGCGTGGTCGACAAGTTCCTGATGCAGCTGGAAGATCAGTTGCACGAGAAGAAGGTCGACGCGCTCTTCACCGATGCGCTGCGCAAGCATCTCGCCAAGCACGGTTTCGACCCGCTCATGGGCGCGCGGCCAATGCAGCGTCTGATTCAGGACACGATCCGTCGTGCGTTGGCCGACGAACTGCTGTTCGGCAAGCTGATGAACGGCGGTCGCGTGACGGTCGACGTGGATGCGGAAGACAAGGTGCAGTTGACCTTCGACGAACATCCGGCGCCGCGCAATCCGAACCCGGAAGCGGTGGAAGTCGAATAGGCGCATACGCGGTAGTACTAAAAAACGGCGTGGACCTCAAGTCCACGCCGTTTTTTTTGGCCGATGCTATTGATCGAAACTAACTGGACTGTTCATGTAGGCGTTCAGTTTGTCTCGTGCCCACGCCTCGGGGTTGCCGATTGCCGAGACGATGCCGGTTGTTGCGCCACCGCCCAGCAGGACGGTGAAAATGCCGCGCAACGGAAAGTCGCCATACATTGGATTCGAAATGTCGAACGGTTCGGAGCGCAGGAACATATCCTCGGCGGTAGCGCCCATGGATTGCTGGAACACCGATGGGAATGTCAACGCCAGAATGGTCGGGTGTACGTTACGGTAGTCGGAGCCGATTGCCGGATCGCCGAGCAGGCAACTGCCACCGGTTCCCCAATGTTGGGAGTCGAAATCGGCCGCGACCGGGTCGGTCGTGTTCGGAATGCGGCTCGCGGGGATCTGCCACGGCATGACCGGCACTTTGAGTGCGCGGCTAACCGTCTTGCAGAAGTCGAAATAGCGTTGCCATTCGCGTGGGCCATAGCAATAGCCGTTCACGTACGCGCGTTGTGTGAAATCGTCGGCTTCGTAGCGGTCGATCGCGAGGAAGTCGGGGGCGTACGGCCCGTCGTACACGCCGAGGCTGGCGACATAGTCGGCCGTTTGCTGTGCCATTTGCGACGTTATATCGGTATCCTCATAGATCCACTCCGAGTAGCCGACGCCCCAGAGATTGATCTGCCAGCCGAAAGTCACGCTTGGCGCCACTGTGCGCGTCAGCCAGTTCACAGCGAGGACGTAGCCGGCTATGTCTTCGGTGATATTGCCGGGAATCTCCAGTGAGAGCGACCAATGGTCGAGCGCGGTTTGCAGCGGCCCGCGCACCGGCATCGAGTAGGTCGGGCCGAAGTTGGCCTGCTCGCACGCACCGAGAAAGTCCGGGTTCACGATGAAGCCTGCCGGAACCGGGTGCTCGTCGTCGATCGACTCGGTGGCGATGTTCAGCGCCAGGATGTAGTTCGCGAAACTGTGCGCGTGAGCGTCGGCGTTCGCGAGGATCCCCGGCGTGTTGCCGAGCGACAGGTTGCAGGTGTACGACACCATCACCGGCAGCACGGGCTGAATGCTATCCAGTTGCGCTTCGACGTTGCGGGCAAGGGTGATCGTCGTGCGCGTTTGGACGTCGTCGGCCAGGTAGACGTTCGAGTCGCCGGCGCCGTCTGTGCCGGCGTAATCGAAGAGCGATGTCGCGCGCGCCGCGGCAAAGTCCGCCAGATTGCTCGGCTGCAAATCGGCGCAACCGCCGAAGCACAGGTACGCTGGGAAACCACGCACGCGGAGGTTCGCGGATGCATCGACGCTCACGTCGAGTTCAACTTTGCCGCCACCGCTCACGGCTAATTGCGCTGGCGCGTTGACGGCATACACGATGCCCGCCGACAGGAAGTCGCTGGTCTCCACCGTGTAGTGGCCCGACTGCACGAGCGCCGAGAAAGCGGTCTGCTGCGACTTGACGGTGACCGTCTGCAGATAATTCATATGGCTGCCGATCAGGCGTAAGTCGATCTCACGATCGAGTGTCTGTTCGGCCGTGATCTTGATCGCTACCTTGACGTATCCCGACGTGTTGACGGGCTTGCTCGTCACCATGGAATCGTTGATGCTCACCTTCTGCAGTGCGTTCGTCAGCGTGATATCCGGCACCTTGAACGAGTAGTTGACATCGTTCAGCGCGACGTTCTGTAGCGAAACACGCGCGGTGCCCGAGGGCGGCAGCTTGCGCAGCGACGTCACGCTGTTGGTCTTTGCATCGAATTCGGCGAGCGTGTTGCCGGTCTTATTGTCGATCAGCGTGACGCTGAGCGTTTCGCTCGACAGACCGGTGAGCGAACCGATCGAAATATCGAGCGCGCAATAGCGTTCGACCGGCCCGAAGGATGCTTCGATCGTCGAGGTGTTGCCGGCCACGACTTCAACCGAAGTGGGATGGATGACAAGCGGCGCGACGACGGTCTCATCGTCAGTAGAGACACTGTCACCGCTCACCGTATAGACGCCTTGTTGCAGACTCGCAGTGACGCTCTCGCCATAGCTTAGCGGCAAGGTGGAGATCATGCTGCCTTGGGCGAGCGTGAGAACGGGCGTCACGCTCGCGAGAGCCTGGTCTGGCGCGGTTGCGCACGCGGCGGACACCGTGCCGAAGATGGTCGGCGCCTGATCGGCCGCGAACACGAATGAATCGAGCCAGGTGTGCGGATCGGCAACAAGATTGCCGTTGATACCAATAGTGATCTGATCGGGCGGCTGCATCGTATATGACGTCGTGAACGCCATCTTCACAGTCACGTTGACGTCGCTGTCGCCGACTTGCGACGCTTCCACGGTAGTCGCGCCGACCACCCAACTGATGAACTGAGGCTGGATGGCCGTGGCGTCCAGGTTGGCCGGCGAATGGAAGTTGAATGCAAGGAACTGGTTGACGCTGACCGCGCTGCCATCTTCATAGCGCAGGTTGGAGACGATGATCGTGCCATACCATTCATTGGCACCCGGGCCGACGATTGCATCATATTCGATCTTCATACTGGCTCCATTCAGGTTTATCCGGCGAGCACTGATTGATCGCCGGGGTGGGCGAAGAAAGAGCTGTCCGGAAGAGTAACTATCCGCACCACGCTGACTATGATAGGGATAGCTAAGTAAATCCATAAATTGAAAGCACTACTCGTGACGCGAACCTCCTTTATCTGGCTTTGATGGAACTGGGAAGCGCAAGCGTGAGGTGGCCGACAATGAATCAGTGAATGTGGCCGGATAGATCGGTGCTGCTGGTGGTTGATTTATAGGTGGGGGGCGTGAAGGTCCAAATCGGATAACTCCGAATTTGATTCGCGCCGCAGAAAGGCGCGAGGAAGGCTTGAGGCGGGGGAGAGAGAGCCGTGCTGGATCGGGCTAAGCCAGCACGGCTTTAGGGAAATCTAGCTTAATGCTTGCCCGTGCTGCCGAAACCGCCGGCGCCGCGCTCGCTGGTTTCGAAGTCGTCGACGATATTGAACTCCGCTTGAACGACGGGCACGATCACCAGTTGCGCAAGGCGCTCCATCGGATTCAGCACGAACGTGCTCTCGCCACGGTTCCATGTCGAGATCATCAGTTGACCTTGGTAATCCGAATCGATCAACCCGACGAGATTGCCTAGCACGATCCCGTGCTTATGACCCAATCCCGAGCGCGGCAGAATCAATGCGGCATAGCCGGGATCGCCGACGTGAATGGCCAGACCCGTCGGCACTAGCGCGGTTTCACCGGGTTTGAGCGTCAACGGTTCGTCGAGGCACGCGCGCAGGTCGAGGCCCGCGCTGCCGGTAGTGGCGTAAGCCGGGAGCTGGTCGCGCATGCGCGCGTCGAGGATTTTCAGGTCGAGTTTCATGCAGGTTCGAAGGTTACGGAGTGGAGGCCGCGCGTTCGAGCTGGAACGCTTCGGCAAGAAGTTCATAGGAACGCAGTCGGGCGCGATAGCTGCCCGCAACGGTGAGCACGATCAACTCGTCGGCTTCGAACTGTTCCTGGAGCGCATGGAGCCGTTCGGTGACGGTTCCCGGCGTGCCGATGATACTGCGCGGTTTTTCGCGCGAGATGACCAGCTGCTCGCGCTCGCCATACTCCTGCGTGATGCCTTGTTCGATCGACGGAATCGGCTCGTTCAGACCGTAGGCCATTTGCACGCGGCGCAGATCAACGGCTTTTTCCAGGTCCGCGGCTTCCTGCTCGGTGTCCGCGCAGATCACGAACACGGCGGCCGCCAGATACGGTTGCTGTATGCCCTGGCCGGCCTTGAAGCGCTCGCGATAGGCATGCGCGACCTGATGCCCGAAATGCGCGTTGATGAAGTGCGCAAACGCAAACGGAATGCCGAGTTGCGCCGCCAGCAGTCCGCCGAATTCGCTCGACCCGAGCATCCACACTTGCGGGCGCGTATCGATTTGCGGCTGCAGCAGTACGCCGTTCGCAATGTGATCGTCGGGCAACGTGCCGTTCATCAGGCCGATCAGATCGGCCACTTGCTGCGGAAAAATATCGCCGCGATTGTAGTCGCCGGCAGCGACCGCTTGCGCGGTGCGCATGTCACCGCCCGGCGCGCGCCCCACGCCCAGATCGATACGATTGGGGAACAACGCCTCGAGCATCATGAATTGCTCGGCGACCTTGAACGGGCTGTAGTACGGCAGCATCACGCCGCCGGAGCCCAGCCGGATGCGCGTCGTGATACTGCCGAGGCGCGCCAGCATGACTTCGGGGCAGGGGTTCGACACGCCACGCAGGCCGTGATGTTCGGCGCACCAGTAACGCGTGTAGCCGAGGTCGTCGGCGAGTTGCGCGAGTTCGACCGTGGCGGCAATCGCATCCGCCACCGAGTGCCCGGCGATCACCGGCGTTTGATCGAGTACGGATAGTCGCGTCATGTCAGTACCGCTCCAGATGATTCAATTCGCTACCGCGACTCCCGGCGACCGCACTGACGTGCCGCTGGAATGGCTCAGCGAATCAGACTTGTGTCGGGCAGACGCTTCGCGATTTCCGCGATCAGGGCGCGCGCGAGCGTCTGCTTGTCGGCGCGCGGCAGCTTGGTCACGCCACTTG
Organism: Paraburkholderia sp. RL17-383-BIF-A; assembly: GCF_046028015.1. Taxonomy (NCBI): domain Bacteria; kingdom Pseudomonadati; phylum Pseudomonadota; class Betaproteobacteria; order Burkholderiales; family Burkholderiaceae; genus Paraburkholderia; species Paraburkholderia sp. RL17-383-BIF-A. The sequence goes on from NZ_JARESR010000006.1 coordinate 215,747, forward strand.
CTTCGAACAGGATCACCTCGTTGTCGTCGAGGCCGAAAGTCAGCGGACCGAGATTGCCGATCAGCAGCGGCACGTTCTTGCGCACGCGCTTTTCTTCGCCATGGACTTCGAGGTCGCCGCTTTCCGCGGCAAAGCCGACCGCGAACGGCGGATGCGGCAGTTTGGCCACGGAGGCCAGAATGTCCGGATTTTCGACGAAAGCGAAGCTCGGCAGCGCACGATCCGCCGTTTTCTTGATCTTGTGCTCGCTGGCGTGATCGACGCGCCAGTCGGCCACCGCGGCCACGCCGACGAAGATATCGGCATCCGCGACCGAGTGCATGACCGCGTCGTGCATCTGCTGGGCGGTTTGCACGTCCTGACGGAACACGCCCCAAGGCGTTTCCAGTGCGACCGGGCCGGCCACCAGATGCACCTCGGCGCCGGCCTGCTGCGCGGCACGCGCCAGCGCAAAGCCCATCTTGCCGCTGGAGCGGTTGGTGATGCCGCGCACCGGATCGAGCGGTTCGAACGTCGGCCCGGCGGTCAGCAGCACGCGCCGGCCAGCCAGGATTTTCGGTGCGAAGAACGAGGCGATCGCTTCGTAAGTGGCGGCCGCTTCGAGCATGCGCCCGTCGCCGGTTTCGCCGCACGCTTGCGGGCCGGAATCGGGGCCGAGCACTTCGACCCCGTCCGCGCGCAATTGGGCGACGTTGCGCTGCGTCGCCGGGTTCTGCCACATCTGCCGGTTCATGGCCGGCACGACCAGCAGCGGACAATCGCGGGCCACGCACAGCGTCGCCAGCAGGTCGTCGGCCATGCCGTGCGCGAGTTTGGCGAGGAAGTCGGTCGAGGCGGGCGCGATCACGATCGCATCGGCTTCACGCGAGAGATCGATGTGCGCCATGTTGTTCGGTACGCGCGCGTCCCACTGGCTCGTGTAGACCGGGCGGCCGGACAACGCCTGCATGGTGACGGGCGTGATGAACTGCGTGGCCGCTTCGGTCATGACGACCTGCACGGTCGCGCCGGCCTTGGTCAACAGACGCGTGAGTTCGGCGATCTTGTAGCAGGCAATACCGCCCGTCATGCCGAGGACGAGATGTTTTCCTGCGAGTTCTGCGGTTGCCAACGAAAGCCTCCGACAAAGCGTGGTGGCGGTCAGCGGGGCGGGGCGTTGCATCCCCGCCGCCGCGCCTTTCAAGCCGTACTGGTGCGCAAGCCTGAGCGCGAGCGCCTGCTGTCTTAGCGTGCGCTGCCGCGTACGCGCCGCAGTTCGTCGAGCACGAGCAGCACCGCGCCGACCGTGATCGCGCTGTCGGCGAGATTGAACGCCGGCCAGTGCCACGTGCGTACGTGGAAATCGAGGAAGTCGATCACGTGGCCGTACGCGAGCCGATCGATCACGTTGCCGAGCGCACCGCCGAGAATCAGCGCAAGCGCCGTGCAGAACATCTTCTGGCCGCCGTGACGCTTGAGCAGGTAGCAGATCACCAGCGCGGCCACCACGCCGAGCGCGGTGAACGCCCAGCGTTGCCAGCCGCCCGCCATGGCGAGGAAGCTGAATGCCGCGCCGCGGTTGTACACGAGGATCAGGTTGAAAAACGACGTGACCTCATGCGCGACACCGTAGGCGAACACCTTCTGGACCGCGATTTTCGTCAACTGATCGAACAGGATGACGATCAGCGCGACCCCGAGCCAGGGCGCCAGCGAACCGTTTGCAGCAGATGTTTTCGACGCGGTTTTCGACATGGTTCTCGCCATTATGCCGCGCTCCTGGTTTCACCGTTGCCGAACAGATTGCTGAAGCAGCGGCCGCACAGCGTGGGGTGTTCGGCGTTCGCGCCGACGTCCGCGCGGTAATGCCAGCAGCGTTCGCACTTCAGATACTTCGAGGCGATGACCTCGACGCCTTCTTCCGCTTCGCTGCCGACCATCGCGACGTTCGCCGCCGAGGTGATCAGCACGAACTTCAGGTCGTCGCCGAGGCTCGTGAGCGCGTCGTAACGCGCGCCGCTCGCGCGAATTTCCACTTCCGCCTGCAACGACGAACCGATCAGGTTCGCCACGCGCGCTTCTTCCAGCGCCTTGGTCACGTCGCTACGGGCGGCGCGCAGGAGCGTCCACTTGTCGAGCAGCGCGCCGGCGTCCGGCACGGCCGGGAACGCGTGATACGTTTCGGTGAAGATCGTCTCGCTGTTCGGCTTGAAGATCTTCCACGCTTCTTCCGCGGTGAACGACAGGAAAGGCGCCATCAGACGCAGCAGGCCGTGCGCGATGTGATACAGCGCGGTCTGTGCCGAACGGCGCGCCACGGAGTCCGCGGCGGTCGTGTACAGACGGTCTTTCAGCACGTCCAGATAGAAGCCGCCGAGGTCTTCCGAGCAGAACGTCTGCAGCTTGGCGACCACCGGGTGGAACTCGTACTTCTCGTAGTGCGAGAGGATGTCGTTTTGCAGATTCGCCGACAGCGCCACCGCATAGCGGTCGATTTCCAGCCAGTCTTCGACCGGACGCGCGTTCTTCTCGAAGTCGAAGTCCGACAGGTTCGCGAGCAGGAAGCGCAGCGTGTTGCGGATGCGGCGATAGCCTTCGGTCACACGCTTCAGGATTTCTTCGGAGATCGCCAGTTCGCCCGAATAATCGGTCGAGGCGATCCACAGGCGGATGATTTCCGCGCCGAGGCGGTTCGCCACTTCATGCGGATCGATCCCGTTGCCGAGCGACTTGCTCATCTTGCGGCCTTCGCCGTCCACGGTGAAACCGTGCGTGAGCAGCGCGTTGTACGGCGGACGGCCGTCGAGCATCGAGGCGGTCAACAGCGACGAGTGGAACCAGCCGCGATGCTGGTCCGAGCCTTCCAGATACAGGTCGGCCGGGAATTGCAGTTCGTCTTTATGCGAGCCGCGCAGCACGTGCCAGTGCGTGGTGCCCGAATCGAACCACACGTCCAGCGTGTCGCGGTTCTTTTCGTACATGTTGGCGTCGTCGCCGAGCAACTCGCGCGGGTCGAGCGATTGCCAGGCTTCGATGCCGGCCTTCTCGACGCGTTGCGCGACTTCTTCGAGCAATTCCAGCGTACGCGGATGCAGTTCGCCGGTTTCCTTGTGCACGAAGAACGCCATCGGCACGCCCCATTGGCGTTGGCGCGAGAGCGTCCAGTCCGGGCGATTCGCGATCATGCTGAACAGGCGCTGCTTGCCCCACGCCGGATAGAACGCGGTGTTCTCGATGCCTTCGAGCGCGGTTTCGCGCAGCGTCTTGTCGGTATCGTTCGGCTTCACGTCCATACCCGCGAACCATTGCGACGTGGCGCGGTAGATGATCGGCGTCTTGTGACGCCAGCAGTGCATGTAGCTGTGCGTGTACTTCTCGGTGCGCATCAGCGAGCCCGCGCCTTGCAGCGCTTCGACGATTTGCGGGTTGGCCGCCCAGATCGACAGGCCGCCGAACAGCGCGAGCGATTCGATATAACGGCCGTCGCCCATCACCGGATTGATGATGTCCGAGTCCGCCATGCCGTGCGCCTTGCACGACACGAAGTCTTCCACACCGTATGCCGGCGACGAGTGGACGACACCCGTGCCGGTTTCGGTCGTCACGTAGTCGCCGAGATAGACCGGTGCGGTGCGCTTGTAACCCGGGTGCGCGGAGGCGAGCGGGTGATTGAAGCGCAGATTGACTAGCTTCGCGCCCGGCGTGGTGGCGACGATCGTGCCTTCCAGGTCATACAGTTTCAGGCACGCTTCAACGCGCTCTTCGGCGAGGATCAGCAGGCCGCGCGGCGTGTCGACCAGCGCGTAGACGATTTCCGGATGCAGGTTCAGCGCCTGGTTCGCGGGGATGGTCCACGGCGTGGTGGTCCAGATCACGATGCCGCCTTCGTTGCGCGGCAGCGCGTTCAGGCCGAACGCTTGCGCGGTCTTTTCCGGCTCGGCGAAGCTGAATAGCACGTCGATGGTCGGATCGGTCTTGTCCTTGTACTCGACTTCCGCTTCGGCGAGCGCCGAGCCGCAGTCGAAACACCAGTTCACCGGTTTCAGGCCGCGGAACACGTAGCCTTTTTCCATGATCTTCGCGAGCGCGCGGATTTCGCCGGCTTCGTTCGTGAAGTTCATGGTCTTGTACGGATTGTCCCAGTCGCCGAGCACGCCCAGGCGCCGGAAGCCGACCTTCTGCTTCTCGATCTGCTCGGTCGCGTAGGCACGCGCCTTCTGCATGACTTCAGCGGCCGGCAGCGACTTGCCGAACTGCTTTTCGATCTGGATTTCGATCGGCATGCCGTGGCAGTCCCAGCCCGGCACGTAGACCGCGTCGAAGCCCGCCAGATTGCGCGCCTTGACGATCATGTCCTTCAGGATCTTGTTCACCGCGTGGCCGAGGTGGATGTCGCCGTTCGCATACGGTGGGCCGTCGTGCAGGATGAACTTCTTGCGGCCCTTGCTGGCGGCACGGATCTTCTCGTAGACCTTGCGCTCCTGCCATTCCTTGACCCATTGCGGCTCGCGCTTGGGGAGGTCGCCGCGCATCGGGAACGGCGTGTCGAGCAGGTTGACCGGGTAGCGTGACTGCGGTTTCGAATCGGCTTTCTTGTTGCTCATGATGAGGTCGCGGTGAATTCTTTCTATGCGCGCCAAGGCGCGGAATGCGCACGATGCGCGAGGGCGTTGGGCGCGCCCGGCAGGCATGTCGCGTGATTCACGGACGCCCTTCGATGCGCGCGGCGAGGGTACCCTGGGCACTCGGTGCGCCCGCGGGTACCGCGGCGGCTATCTAATTCGGTCAGTGGCCGAGGTGGCGAAGCCGGTAGAACGGCTGCCCGGCGTGCCCGCGCCGACGGCCGCGAACCACGCGCGGGCGTTGACGACGTCGCGCTTGATGGCAGCGGTCAGCGTTTCGAGGTCGACGTACTTTTCCTCGTCGCGCAGCTTCTTCAGAAATTCGACGCGCACGAGTTTGCCATAAGCGTCGCCATGCCAGTCGAGCAGATGGACTTCGAGCAGCACGCGGCCGGAATCGTCGACCGTGGGACGCAGGCCGAGACTCGCGACGCCCGGCAGCGGTTCGTCCGCCACGCCATGCACGCGCACCACGAAAATGCCCATGAGCGCCGGGCGCTTGTGGGCGATCGCCAGGTTCAGCGTGGGGAAGCCGAGATCGCGGCCGAGCTTCATGCCGTGCACGACGTGGCCGCTGATCACATAGTCACGGCCCAGCGCGGCGCGCGCCGAGTCGAGGTCGCCCGCTACCAGCGACGCGCGTACGCCCGAGCTGGAAATGCGCGCGCCCGACGGATCGGCCACCGTGGCCATCTGTTCGACTTCGAAACCGTGTTGCTGCCCCGCGGCCTTGAGCGACGCGAAGTCGCCAGCGCGTTTTGCGCCGTAGCGGAAGTCGTCGCCGATCATCACCCAGCGCGCATGCAGCCCGTTGACGATGATCCGCTCGACGAACGCGTCCGGCGACTGGCTCGCGAACGTGTGATTGAAGTGCTCGACCACCACCCGGTCGACGCCGTTGGTGCGCAGTGCCTCGAGCTTGTCGCGCAGCATGGCGATACGCGGCGGCGCGCCCGCCGGGTTGAAGAATTCGCGCGGGTGCGGTTCGAAGGTCATCACGCAGACGGGCAGGCCGCGCGCATCGGCAGCCGCCCGCACATGGGCGAGCAGAGCCTGATGGCCGCGGTGGACACCGTCGAAGTTGCCGATGGTCAGTGCGCAGGGCGCACGGCTTTCAGCATTGGGAAGACCGCGGAAGACTCTCACGATAGCGGGTTTGAGGTGACGCGGCCGGGGTGCCGCAAAACAAACGATTATAAACGTTCAGCGCAGTGGACGGCGGCGCGTCACGGTTTCGGTGTCCCCGAATGATAAAATCCGCGGATGAAAAAACTCGTCATCCTGATTTCCGGACGGGGAAGCAACATGGAAGCCATCGTTCGAGCCTGCTCGGACGAGGCTTGGCCCGCACAAGTCGCCGCCGTGATTGCCAACCGTCCTGATGCCGCGGGCCTTGCGTTCGCGGCGTCGCACGGCATTGCCACGGCGGTGGTCGACCACCGCCAGTTTCCCGATCGCGACAGCTTCGACGCCGAGCTGGCCCAGCAAATCGACAGCTTCGCGCCCGATCTGGTGGTGCTCGCCGGTTTCATGCGCGTGCTGACAGCCGGTTTCGTCGACCGCTACGCCGGGCGCATGCTGAATGTGCATCCGTCGCTGCTGCCGAGCTTTCCGGGCCTGAAAACCCATCAGCAGGCGCTCGACGCTGGCGTGCGGCTGCACGGCGCGTCCGTGCATTTTGTCACGTCGCAACTGGATCACGGGCCGATCGTCGTGCAGTCGGCGGTTCCCGTCGAGACGGGCGACACCCCCGCCACGCTCGCCGAACGCGTGCTGGCAACCGAACACATTATTTATCCACGCGCGGTGCGCTGGTTCGTCGAAGGGCGCCTTGCTCTGAACGGCCTGCGTGTCACGCTTACGCCGCCGGAGCCGCAATGGCTCTTTGCCGGTCACACCGCCGGAGAGGGCGCATGAGATTGCATGGTTTTCTGATTGGACAAACTGAGACTTTGTTGGCTGAAGTCCTGAAATTCACCGGCCCGGCCGACGCCACCACGAGCCGTTTCTTCCGCGCTCACCCGAAGCTCGGGCACGGCGAACGCGGCGTGATCGCCGAGGCGGTTTTCGCGGTGCTGCGCCGCCGGATGGAATTCGCCCATCTGGCGGAGAGCGGCGCCGGCAGCCCGGCGCGCCGTATGGCTTTGCTCGGCCTGATGCAGACGGCGGGGCGCACGGCGCTCAAGCCTTTCGTGTCCGAGTCCGAGTCGAAATGGCTCGAACACGTCGCGAAGATCGACCCTGAAAGCCTGCCGCTGCGGATTCGCCTGAATCTGCCCGACTGGATCTATCAGGCGCTCAGCAAGCGTTTCGAACCCGATGAGCTGGCGCAACTGGCCGCGGCGCTGAACTATCCGGCGCCGCTGGATCTGCGCTCGAACCCGATCAAGGCGAGCCGCGACGACGTGCTGAACGCGTTGTCGAAGGCCGGCATCGAGGCCGGCCCGACGCCGTTCGCACCATTCGGCGTGCGCGTGGTCGGCAAGCCGCCGCTCACCAAGCTCGACGCGTTCCAGCATGGCTGGGTCGAAGTGCAGGACGAAGGCAGCCAACTGCTGTGCTCGCTGGTCGCGCCCAAACGCGGCGAGATGATCGTCGACTTCTGCGCGGGCGCGGGCGGCAAGACGCTCGCGCTGGGCGCGGCGATGCGCTCCACCGGGCGGCTCTATGCGTTCGATATTTCCGAGCGGCGTCTCGCCAAGCTCAAGCCGCGCCTCGCGCGCAGCGGCTTGTCGAATGTGAACCCCGTGCTGATCGACAGTGAACACGACGCCAAGATCAAGCGCCTTGCGGGCAAGATCGACCGCGTGCTGGTCGACGCGCCGTGCAGCGGCCTCGGCACGCTGCGCCGCAACCCCGACCTGAAGTGGCGCCAGTCGCCGGAATCGGTGGCCGAGCTGGCGCCGAAGCAGGCGTCGATCCTGGCGAGCGCCGCGCGGCTGGTGAAGAAGGGCGGCCGTCTCGTCTACGCGACCTGCTCGATTCTGGAAGCAGAAAACGAAGCGGTGGTGCAGCAGTTCCTCGCCGATCATCCGGATTTCGCTCTGGTGCCCGCGCGCGACGTGCTGGCCGAGCAGCGCATCGATCTGGAAATGGGCGATTACCTTTCCATGTGGCCGCACCGCCACGCAACGGACGGTTTCTTCGCCGCCGTGCTGGAACGCCAGAGTTAAGCAAGAGGCTTTTGCCGGCGCTCGCGGGTTCGTTTCCTGAACCCGGCAGGGCGTCGGCGAGTTCAGCGACATCATGCAAAACCGTCTTTTTCCTCATATGTTCAGCGACCTCGCGCGCGACTTCGGTCAGCCGGTCATGCTGTGGCAAGTCGGCGTCCTGCTCGGGACGCTGGCGATCGCGTGGCTGCTCGCCCGCCTGCTGCGCCGCGCGCTGGATCTGCGTCGTCAGACGCGTTACCAGACCTTGCGCTTCGGCGCGGAAAGCCTGAACCGCGCCTTTTTTCCGTTGATTGGTGCGAGCCTCGTCTGGCTCGCGCGATCGATCACCGGGCAGTTCATGCACACTGCGCTGCTCGATCTGGCCCTGGTGCCGCTGTTCGGCATCGGCTTGATTTACATTGTGTTTTTCTTCGCGCGGCGGGTTTTCAGCCATGACGGCGAGACTCATCCGTGGCTCTTCCTCGTCGAGAAGATCGTCTCGCTGATCGTCTGGTTCGGCATGGTGCTGACCGTCATCGGCATCCAGGACGACGTGATTGCGTGGATGGGGAGCGTTCAGTTCCGCGTCGCCAACGCGCACATGACGCTGCTCTCGCTCATCACGGGCCTGCTGTGGGTATGCGTGACGATGATCGTCGCGATGTGGCTCGGATCCGCGTTCGAAGACCGCCTGATGCGCTCGAAAACGCTCGACGCCAATCTGAAAGTGGTGGTGGCGCGGGTGGGCCGGGCGGCATTCGTACTGGCGGCTGTGCTGATCAGTCTGTCGCTGGTCGGCATCGATATTACCGTGCTGGGCGTGTTCGGCGGCGCGCTGGGTGTTGGGCTGGGCTTCGGTCTGCAGAAGATCGCCAGCAACTACGTGTCGGGATTCATCATCCTGATCGACCGGTCCCTGCGCATTGGCGACACGATCAACGTGAGCGGCCTGCAGGGCATGGTCACGCAGATCCGCACACGCTACACCGTGGTGCGTGGGCTCGACGGCATCGAAACCTTGATCCCGAACGAGAAACTGATTACCGACGTGGTGCAGAACCAGTCGTCATATCTGACGCGCGGCTACGCGAAGGTGGCCGTGCAGGTCGCGTACACGTGCAATGTCGAGCAGGCCATGGCGCTGCTCGCGCAGGCCGCCGCCGACGTGCCGCGGGTGCTGCAGGAGCCGGCGCCGACCCCGTATCTGGCGAATTTCGGCGCGGACGGCATCAACCTCGAACTGGGTTTCTGGATCGAGGACGCGGCCACCGGGACCTCGGGCGTGCGCTCGGCCATCAATCGCAATATCTGGCGACTGTTCTCCGAGCACGACATCTCGATTCCGTTCGCTCAGCGCGAAGTGCGAATCGTCGGCAACGTGCGCGACGGCATGCCGCATCCGGTAACAATGACCGACTCATCGGTCGATCAGGCGGACAGCGCCCACTGACGGGCACTTCGAGCGCGCCGCCGGGTCCCGGAGAGACCTTGGGGGCGCGGCTTCTGTTGATGCTGCACAAAAAATCCCTATTTGTTACAAACACTTGGAACGGTTCCAGTAGAATAACGTCCAATCCCGCTGTATGCTTTCACTTTCTTGACACGCGCAATTTGCGTGTATCTCGTACCTCTCGTTCCACAGGTAAATTGCCTTGTTGAATTCTTTGCTCGATTTTCTTGCCCACGGTGTGTTGCACTTCTCGTGGTGGCAACTCGTGCTGTACACGCTGGTCGCGACGCACATCACGATCATCGGCGTGACGGTCTATCTGCATCGCTGCCAGGCGCACCGCGCGCTGGAGCTGCATCCGGTCGTCAGTCATTTTTTCCGTTTCTGGCTGTGGATGACCACGGGCATGTTGACCGGCCAATGGGCTGCGATTCACCGTAAGCACCACGCCAAATGCGAGACGGAAGAAGATCCGCACAGCCCGCAAACGCGCGGCATCTGGAAGGTGCTGCTCGAAGGCGCGGAACTGTATCGCACCGAAGCGAAAAACGAAGAAACGATGCGCAAGTTCAGTCACGGCACGCCGAACGACTGGATGGAGCGTAACGTCTACACCAAGTACCCGATCCTCGGCGTGAGCCTGATGATGGTGCTGAACGTCGCGCTGTTCGGCGTCGTCGGTCTGACGATCTGGGCCGTGCAAATGGTGTGGATCCCGTTCTGGGCTGCCGGCGTGGTCAATGGCCTTGCGCACTTCTGGGGCTACCGCAACTTCAATTCGTCGGATGCCAGCACCAACATTTTCCCGTGGGGCATCATCATCGGCGGTGAAGAACTGCATAACAATCATCACACGTATGCGACGTCGGCCAAGCTGTCGAACAAATGGTATGAGTTCGATATCGGCTGGATGTACATCCGTATCCTGTCGGCGTTCCGTCTGGCCAAGGTGAAGAAGGTTGCGCCTACGCCGCGCCTGACCACGGGTAAGCTGGTGCTCGATCAGGACACGCTGCAAGCCGTGCTGGCCAACCGCTACGAAGTCATGGCGCGTTACGGCAAGGCGCTCAAGCGCGCCTATCGTCAGGAGTTGGCGCATTTGAAGGAAGTCGGTGCGCGCGAAAAATATCAGCTCATGCGCGGTGCGCGTAGCTGGTTCCACAAGGAAGAAGCCGGTCTCGACGAACCGCAGAAGCGCCAACTGCCGCAAATTTTCGCGAGCAGCCAGAAACTCAAGACGTATATCGACATGCGCAATGAGTTGGCCGCCATGTGGGAACGCTCCAATGCATCGCGCGATCAGTTGCTGATCCAGTTGCAGGACTGGTGTCATCGCGCTGAGCAAAGCGGCATTAAAGCGCTGCAAGAGTTCGCGATGAGATTGCGTCGTTATGCCTGATAGCGAAATCCATTAAAATCTCAGTACGTCACAAAACCCCGCGTTGGCGGGGTTTTGCTTTTTGGGCCGCGGAAACTGCAACGACACGCGATTGATAGTCCGCGGCGGCAGAGCGAAGGCAGAGGAGATCATGGATCAGCAGGCGATCAGGACCGTCGAATACGACCGGCCGCAGGCGCAGGGCACAACCTGCGGAATCGGGCAGGCGTGGGCGAAGGTGCCCGACATGCCGTCGGCGGAACAGAAGGTGGCGCTGAAGGCACGCATCCGCGCATTGCTCGAGCGCGAGAAAGCGGTGCTTGTCGCGCACTATTATGTCGACGCGGAATTACAGGAGCTTGCCGACGAGACCGGCGGCTGCGTGGCCGATTCGCTGGAGATGGCGCGCTTCGGGCGTGATCATGAGGCGCAAACGCTCGTCGTCGCGGGTGTGCGATTCATGGGCGAGACGGCGAAAATTCTGAGTCCGGATAAGCGCATTCTGATGCCGGACCTGGATGCGACCTGCTCGCTCGATCTGGGCTGTCCGGTCGATGAATTCTCGGCTTTTTGCGACGCGCACCCGGATCGCACCGTGGTCGTCTATGCGAACACGAGCGCTGCCGTGAAGGCGCGCGCTGACTGGATGGTGACGTCGTCGATCGGGCTGGAGATCGTTGCCGATCTGCACGCGCGCGGCGAAAAGATCATCTGGGCGCCAGACCGCCACCTCGGCAGTTATATCCAGAACAAGACTGGCGCGGACATGCTGCTATGGCAAGGTTCGTGTCTGGTGCACGACGAATTCAAGGGCATCGAACTCGATTTGCTGCGCGCCGAATATCCGGGCGCGAAAGTGTTGGTCCACCCGGAGTCGCCAGCCAACGTCGTTGCGCAGGCGGATGTGGTCGGCTCGACCACGCAGTTGATCGACGCCGCGCAGAAACTCGACGCGACGCATTTCATCGTAGCGACCGATCTCGGCATCTTGCACAAAATGCAGCTCGCCGCGCCCGGCAAGACCTTGATTGCCGCGCCGACCGCCGGCAATAGCGCGACCTGCAAGAGTTGCGCGCACTGCCCGTGGATGGCGATGAATGGCCTCGCCAATCTGGCCGATGTGCTCGAGCGCGGGCACAACGAGATTTTCGTCGATCGTGCGATCGGCGAGCGGGCGCGTTTGCCGATCGACCGGATGCTGGACTTCGCGGCGCGTCACAAGAAGCGCGTGCAGGCGAGCGGCGATCTTGCACGCGACACCCAACTGTATTCGAATGTGGGAGCAGCGTAATGGGGGCGGTTGAGCGCAATCAAGTCGACGCGGTGTCGCCGCTGTTCGCTGAAATTCAGGCGCAGTACGGTGCGGCATTCGACGCCGCATTGGCGCGCAACGTCGCCGATGCACTGGCCGAAGACGTCGGCGCGGGCGACCAGACGGGCCGGCTCGTTCCCGCGGAAGAAGTGCGCGACGCGCGCATCATCGTGCGTGAGGATGCGGTGCTATGCGGCGTGCCGTGGTTCAACGCGGTGATGCGCCAGGTCGATCCGCGTATCGAAGTCCAGTGGCGCTATCGTGAAGGCGACGCCATGAAGGCCGATACAACGGTCTGTGAAATGCGCGGACCCGTGCGCGCATTGTTGACGGCGGAACGCAACGCGCTGAACTTCCTGCAATTGCTCTCGGGCGTGGCAAGCGCGACACGCCGTTATGTCGACGCCATCGCTCACACGCGAACGCGCGTACTCGATACGCGCAAGACGTTGCCGGGCTTGCGGCTCGCACAGAAATACGCGGTTCGCGTGGGCGGCGGGGCGAATCAACGTCTCGCGCTGTACGACGGCATTCTCATCAAGGAAAACCACATTGCCGCGGCTGGCGGCGTGGGCGCGGCCATGGACGCGGCGCTGGCTCTGAATGCCGGTGTGTCGATCCAGATCGAAGTCGAGACGCTCGCGCAACTGGAAACTGCGCTGTCGCATCTCGCGCAATCCATTCTGCTGGACAATTTTTCGTTCGATGCGATGCGCGAAGCAGTGCGCATTACGGCAGGGCGAGCGGTGCTGGAGGTGTCGGGCGGTGTGAACTTCGATGCGGTGCGCACGATTGCGGAAACCGGTGTTGATCGTGTGTCGATCGGCGCGCTGACCAAAGACGTGCGCGCAACGGATTACTCGATGCGGATCGTCTGACGTTCGAACGCAGCCGGTTGTAGAGAATCGCAAAAAGGCCATCGCCGCATCACCCCGGCGATGGCCTTTTCGTTTCAGCTCACCCCAGTCACACGTTGCGGTTGCGGACATGCTCCGGCGAGAGCACCGTCGGCAGCGCTTTGGGCAATGTCGCCGGCCAGTCACGGCTGAAGTGCAAGCCGCGGCTCTCACGCCGCGAACGCGCGCCCTCGACGATCAACGACGCTACATCGACCAGATTGCGCAATTCGAGCAGGTCGCGGCTCACCTTGAAGTTCGCGTAATACTCGTGGATCTCGTCACGCAGCAGGGCGAGCCGGTGCTTGGCTCGTGCGAGGCGCTTGTCGGTCCGTACGATGCCGACGTAATTCCACATCAGCCGGCGCAGTTCGTCCCAGTTGTGCGCAACCACGACTTCTTCGTCCGGATCGGACACGCGGCTCTCGTCCCAATCCGGCAGCGGCGCATGGACGGCGGCGCTAAAACCTTCTTCTTCGATAGCCTGTGCTGCGGAGCGTCCGGTCACGAGGCACTCCAGCAGCGAATTACTGGCAAGCCGGTTCGCGCCATGCAGGCCCGTGCACGACGTTTCGCCGACGGCATAGAGCCCGGCCAGGTCAGTGCGTCCTGCCAGATCGGTTACGACGCCGCCGCACGTGTAGTGCGCGGCCGGCACGACCGGAATCGCTTCCCTGGTGATGTCGATGCCGAATTCCAGGCAGCGCGCCAGAATTGTCGGGAAGTGTTCACGCAGGAATTCCGGCGGTTGATGGCTGATGTCCAGATACACGCAATCAATGCCACGCTTCTTGATTTCGAAGTCGATCGCCCGCGCGACGATATCGCGCGGCGCGAGTTCGGCGCGTTCGTCGTGGTTCGGCATGAAGCGCGTGCCGTCCGGCAGTTTGAGAATGCCGCCTTCGCCGCGTACTGCTTCCGAAATCAGAAACGACTTCGCATATGGATGAAACAGGCAGGTCGGATGGAACTGGATGAACTCCATATTCGACACGCGGCAACCGGCCCGCCACGCCATCGCAATGCCGTCGCCGGTCGCGGTGTCGGGATTCGTGGTGTAGAGATACACCTTGCCGGCGCCGCCAGTGGCGAGCACGGTATGCGGCGCCTCGATCGTGACGGTGCGGCCGCTTTGCAGATCGAGCGCGTAAAGGCCGTGACAGCGCCGTCCTGGCAAACCGAGGCGGTCGGACGTGATGAGGTCGATTGCGTAGTGATCCTCGAGCAGTGTGATGTTCGGATGACGGCGCACCCGCTCGCTGAGCGTGGCCACTACCGCATGGCCCGTGGCGTCTGCTGCATGAATGATCCGGCGATGGCTATGGCCGCCTTCGCGCGTGAGGTGGAAGCCGAGCTCGGCGGCGTCGTCTTTGGTGAACGGCACGCCTTGCGCGATCAGCCATTCGATCGCGGCACGCCCATGTTCGACGATAAAGCGCGTTGCCGCCTCGTCGCACAGGCCGCCACCGGCGATCAGCGTATCGCTGACGTGATTCTCAATGCTGTCCGCCGAGTCCAGAACCGCCGCGATGCCGCCCTGCGCCCAGTCGCTCGCGCCTTCGGTCATCGATCGCTTGGCGACCACTGCAACGCGCCGGTTCTGCGCAAGATTGAGCGCCACGCTCAACCCCGCCAGACCGCTACCGACAATCGCCACATCGAATTCCATTGCCTACATCTCCGTCTTTCGTTTTGCGTTGACGGCGTGCAATTCGCTCGCCGCTAAAACGAGAAAGGATACGCGCCGCGACGGACGAGGGAAAGCTGGCCGAACGGCATAAGACTGTTCGCGTGGGAGAATATGGAGAGACGGCGACGCAAATGGAGATGCGGCAACGCAAAGACCAGGACAAAGACGGCAGCCAAAAACAAAAAAGCCTCGCACGAGTGCGAGGCTTTTCTGCATGTCTTTTGCCTTCGTCAGGCAGGAGCCAAGACTTACTTGATCTTGGTTTCCTTGTACTCAACGTGCTTACGGACGACCGGATCAAACTTCTTGATCAGCATCTTTTCCGGCATGTTGCGTTTGTTCTTCGTCGTCGTATAGAAGTGACCCGTGCCTGCGGTCGATTCCAACTTGATCTTGTCGCGTGCGCCTTTCGCCATGATTTACTCCTTAGGCTTCACCGCGTGCGCGCAGATCTGCGAGCACAGCGTCGATACCGTTCTTGTCGATCAGGCGCAGGCCGGCGTTCGAAACGCGCAGACGCACCCAACGGTTTTCGCTTTCCACCCAAATACGGCGGTTTTGCAGGTTCGGCAGGAACCGGCGCTTGGTTTTGTTGTTCGCGTGGGAAACGTTGTTGCCGCTCATCGGCGCTTTCCCAGTTACTTGGCATACGCGTGCCATGAGAGCACTCCTAATACGCTAATTCTGAGTTCGAACGCCGTGAAAGTTTCCCGAAAAGAGCCGCGCCGAGTTGTTGATACAACTTTAGACACGTTTCCTTTCCGGAACGCCTTGGTGGCTTCGGAACAGGGGGTTGGAAATAGGCAAACCGGAATTCTAGCAGAAAAAAAGCCGCAAAATCAAACCTTATTTGCGATGCCGCATATGGCGCGACCTCTGCGCGACCCGGTTCGTGCCGTGTCACGGCCAGCCAGCACGGGCGAAGGAGTAGACGCTGTCGGCGCCGATCACCAGATGATCGACCAGTTGCACATCGATCAGCGTGAGGGCGTCGCGCAGTGTGTGCGTCAACCGGCAGTCGCTTGCGCTTGGCTGGACGGCGCCCGAAGGGTGATTATGCGCGACGATCAGGCTGGCCGCATTCAGGCACAGTGCGCGCCTCACGATTTCTCGCGGATACACCGCCATGCGCGTGAGCGTGCCCTGGGCGCTTTCTTCGCAGCGAATCAGCCGATGCCGGGCGTCGAGAAAAAGCGACACGAAAACCTCCTGCGCACGGCCACCGATCAGCAGGCGCAGGTAGCTTTCCACGGCTTCGGGCGAATTCATCAGCGAGCGCGTGCGCATTTTACCGACTAGCGAGCGTCGCGCCATTTCCATGATGGCGAGCAGCTGTGCTTTTTTCGCCGGGCCAATGCCGCGCAGGCCGTCGAAGTCCGTGTAGGTCGCATCGAGCATCGCGCGCAGCGAGCCGAAGCGGTTCAGCAACGCACGCGCGACATTGAAAACGTCGTGGCCCGGCAGTCCCGAGCCCAGTATCAGCACGATCATCTCGGTATCCGACAGCACGCCGGGCCCCTGTTCGATCAGCCGCTCGCGCGGCATGTCGTTTTTAAGCCATTTACCTCGCACTAGCGGCCTCGCCGCAGGCGAGCCGCAAGCCTCCGGGTCGGGCAGTTCGGGGTTGTGTGCGGTCGTGACAACGGGTGCATCGTCAATCAGGGTGGCGTGATCTGCCATATATATAGTGTCCTCCGCTTGGGGTTTGGGGCATGGCCCTGCGCTGCGGCCGCGCGGCAATGCGCGCGACGCGCGCAAGCCGCCGCCCGCTATGTGGCTTACAATAGGCGCTTTGCGCACGGCACCCCGACGGTTTGCCACACGCGTCGACTGCGCCAGCGGCGCACGCGTGCAGCGCGCTTCGACTGAGCGAGCATTGCATGAGCATCATCGACATTTCCGAAGTGAAACCCGGTTCACACGTGACGCTTCACTACCGGCTTTCCCTTGCCGATGGCGCCGAAGTCATCAGTACCTTCAGCGACAAGCCGGCCACACTGCTGCTCGGCGCGGGCCAGCTGGCGCCGCCGCTGGAAGATATTCTGCTGGGTTTGAAGGTCGGCCACCATTCGACCTTTCAGCTAGCGCCGGACCAGGCGTTCGGTCCCCGCAATCCGGAATTGATCCAACGCGTTTCGCTCGCCACGCTGCGAGAAAACAGCATGATCGGCGAGGATTTTTCGCCGGGTGATCTGGTCGAATTCAACGCGCCGGGTGGCGGTCGTTACGCGGGCGTCCTGAAAGAAGTCGGCGAAACGTCGGCCCTGTTCGATTTCAACCACCCGCTTGCCGGCCAGACGCTGGCGTTCGAAGTGAAAATCATCGGGATTCTGTAAACATGAGCATCACGGACACGACTCTTGCTGAAACCGAGATCCTGCTGGCGCAGCCGCGCGGGTTCTGCGCCGGCGTCGACCGGGCGATCGAGATCGTCGAGCGGGCTATCAAGCTCCATGGCTCGCCGATCTACGTGCGTCATGAAATCGTCCACAACGCCTATGTAGTCGAGGATCTGCGCAAGAAGGGTGCGATCTTTATTGAGCGGCTGGAAGAGGTGCCGGCCGGCAATACGGTCATTTTCAGCGCGCATGGCGTGTCGAAGGCTGTGCGTTCCGAGGCCGAGACTCGCGGGCTGCGTGTGTACGACGCTACGTGTCCGCTCGTGACCAAGGTGCATATCGAAGTCGCGAAGATGCGCCAGGACGGTTTCGACATCGTCATGATCGGCCACAAGGGTCATCCTGAAGTGGAAGGCACGATGGGCCAGGCGGGCGAGGGCATGCATCTGGTGGAAGACATCGAAGACGTGCAGGCGTTGCAGTTGGCCGATCCCGAGCGGATCGCCTTCGTTACGCAAACCACCCTGTCGGTTGACGACGCCGCGCAGATCATCAACGCCTTGAAGGCCAAATACCCGTCCATCCGCGAACCGAAAAAGCAGGATATCTGCTACGCCACGCAAAACCGCCAGGATGCGGTGAAGTTCATGGCGCCGCAGTGCGACGTCGTGATTGTGGTCGGCAGCCCGAATAGCTCGAATTCCAACCGGCTGCGCGAGTTGGCCGAAAAGCTCGGGGTGCCTGCTTATATGGTGGACTCGCCCGATCAGATCGACCCGGTGTGGGTCGAAGGCAAGCGCCGCATTGGTGTCACGGCTGGCGCCTCGGCGCCGGAGGTGCTGGCGCAAGCGGTGATCGCCCGTCTGCGTGAGCTCGGCGTGCGCAACGTGCGCGCGCTGGAAGGCATCGAGGAGAACATCGCATTTCCGCTGCCGCGTGGTTTGGGTCTGCCAGCCTGACAATCCGCTGACTGCTGAAAGAAAAGCGCGCCCAAGGGCGCGCTTTTTTTATGTCCGAACCTCGGACAGCACGTAAGAATAAAGGTGTCAGATCATCGGTTTCAGCCTGTTTTGGTGTCCTCTCACACAAATTTCTTTGAAATGTGATCCGAATTTTTATACCTTTAACTGTGATGCGGCCCCGTTTTATAGGGGGCAAGCGGACTACGTGTTTTTTTGACGCACTAAGATAGTGCGTGTATCTCGATATCGGTAGAAACGTAATACCTAACGCGAGGCTCGGTGAAATCGGGCGTGCAGGAAATTCGCCGCAACACTTGATGCCATTGGGTGCGACGATGGTGCAACTGATGCACGAAAAACAGTCGCAACCGGGTTGCGCCTTTTGGTGGGTTTCGTTCTCAAAATAAGGTTGCAATGCAGGAAAACCCCACCGGTTCAACAATATTGCCCGTCGCAAAATTGGAGTTACAATGCGCGCGTTCTCAAGGCCTTAGGGTCCCCGAACAATAGATTTTGCAAGGCGCAGGAGACCTACTTAATGCGAGTCAAGTTTGCTTACGCCGTGTCCATCGCGGCCGCGGTCGTGTTGTTGACTGCGTGCGGCAAGAAACAGGATGGCGAGGCGGGAGCGGGTGCATCGGCGGGGAAGGCGGTATCGGCACCCGCTGTTGAAGCGACTATCGTGAAGATCGGTCATGCGGCCCCTTTGACGGGCGGGATTGCGCATCTCGGTAAGGACAACGAAAACGGCGCGCGTCTGGCGGTCGAGGAAATCAATACGCAGGGTTTGACCATTGACGGCCACAAGATCCAGTTGGTGCTGGATGCGCAAGACGACGCCGCGGACCCTAAAACGGGCACGGCGGTCGCGCAAAAGCTGGTCGACGATCATGTGGTGGCGGTGGTCGGTCACCTGAATTCGGGCGTGTCGATTCCGGCTTCGAAGATCTATAGCGATGCCAGCATCGTGCAGATCTCGCCGTCGTCGACGAATCCGGCGTACACGCAGCAGGGTTTCAAGACGACCTACCGGGTCGTCGCCACCGACGCGCAGCAAGGTCCGGCGCTCGCCGATTACGCCACGAAGGCGTTGGGCGCCAAACGCATCGCGGTAGTGGACGATGCAACCGCCTACGGTAAGGGGCTCGCGGACGAATTCGCGAAGACCGTACAGGCGAGCGGAGCGAAGATCGTCGCGCGGGAAGCGACGAACGACCGGGCCACGGATTTCCGGGCCATCCTCACAAAGATCAAGAGTGTTCAGCCGGACGTGATCATGTTCGGCGGCATGGACGCGACGGGCGGGCCGTTTACGAAGCAGGCGGCAGCGCTCGGTATCAGGGCAAAAATCCTTGGCGGCGACGGTGTGTGTACCGACAAGGTGGGTGAGCTGGCGGGAACCGCCGTGCAAAACCTGGTCTGTTCGGAAGCGGGCCTCGCGCTTTCGAAGATGGACAAGGGAGCGGACTTCGAAAAGAAGTACGAGGACCGCTTCCACACACCGGTGCAGATTTACGCACCGTTCACGTATGACGCTGTGTACGTGATTGTCGATGCAATGAAGCGCGCTAATTCGATCGAGGCGCCCAAGGTGCTGGCTGCGATGCCGTCGACCGATTACAACGGGTTAATCGGTCACATCGCGTTCGACGACAAGGGTGATTTGAAAGAGGGCGCCATTACGCTTTACGACTTCAAGGACGGTAAAAAAACGGTCCTCGACGTCGTGAAGATGTGATGACGGGACGTTCAGCCTGACGGCACCGAAACCACCCAACGGTGCCGTTTTTGCATCCGCCCAAGGCGAGCCCGCGACTGTCATCCAGTCGCCAAGGCGAACCGGCAGCGGATAACCCTTACCGGTCTTTTACATCAGTACCCGCAGTGCAGTTGAGATTGGCGTACCGCATCACCGCCCACCGGCTGATGAAGAACGCGAATCCAGTCGCACGGGCTAAGGAGCATTAAATGGATATCTTCATCCAGCAGGTTCTCAACGGGCTGGTGCTTGGCAGCGTTTACGCCATCATCGCACTGGGCTATACGATGGTTTACGGCATTCTGGGCATCATCAACTTCGCTCACGGCGATGTGTTGATGGTGGGCGCGATGGTTGCGCTCTCAGCCATAGGCGTGCTGCAGAACCACTTCCCCGGCCTCGGCAATGTGCCGACGCTCGTCATCGCACTGATCATCGCGGCCATTGTGTGCGCGGCGGTCGGTTACACGATCGAGCGCGTGGCCTACCGGCCGTTGCGTAAAGCACCGCGTCTCGCCCCGCTGATCACGGCGATCGGCGTGTCGATCCTGCTGCAGACACTGGCCATGATGATCTGGTCGCGCAATCCGCTGCCGTTCCCGCAGCTGTTGCCCACCGACCCGCTGAACGTGATCAAGGCCACGGACACGACGCCTGGCGCCGTGATCTCGATGACCGAAATCGTGATCATCGTGGTGGCGTTCCTCGTGATGGGCGGCCTGCTGCTGCTGGTTCACAAGACCAAGCTCGGCCGTGCGATGCGGGCGATCGCCGAGAACCCGGGTAACGCGTCGCTGATGGGCGTGAACCCGAACTTCGTGATCTCGGCCACCTTCATGATCGGCTCGGCGCTTGCCGCTCTGGCCGGCGTGATGATCGCGTCGGAATACGGCAACGCACACTTCTATATGGGCTTCATCCCCGGCCTGAAGGCCTTTACCGCGGCGGTGCTCGGCGGTATCGGCAATCTCGGCGGCGCGATGGTCGGCGGCGTGATTCTGGGCCTGATCGAACAGCTTGGCGCCGGCTATATCGGCAACCTCACCGGCGGTGTGTTCGGTAGTAACTATCAGGACGTGTTCGCCTTTATCGTGCTGATCATCGTGCTGGTGTTCCGTCCGTCGGGCCTGCTCGGCGAACGCGTTGCGGATCGCGCCTGATCCTGGGAGAAAGCAAACATGACCTCAATTCAACCGATCGAGCCGTCCACGACGCTCATCCCTGAGAAGAACCTCACCAAGACGCTGACGGTGGGCATCATCACCGCGATCTTCGTGATCGCGGCGCCGATGATCATCGGCACGGCAGGCGGCAACTACTGGGTCCGCGTGCTCGACTTCGCGATGCTGTACGTGATGCTCGCGCTCGGCCTCAATGTGGTGGTCGGCTTCGCCGGCCTGCTCGACCTGGGCTACATCGCGTTCTACGCGGTCGGCGCCTATACGTCCGCGTTGCTGAGCTCACCGCACCTGGCGTCGCAGTTCGAGTGGATCGCGCATCTCGCGCCGAATGGCCTGCATGTGCCGTTCCTCATCATCGTGCCTTGTGCGATGGCGGTTGCCGCGTTCTTCGGCGTGATTCTCGGCGCACCGACGCTGCGTCTGCGGGGCGACTACCTCGCCATCGTGACGTTGGGCTTCGGGGAAATCGTGCGGATCTTCCTGAACAACCTCGACCGTCCGGTGAACATCACCAACGGCCCGAAGGGGATCACGGCGATCGACCCGGTGCACGTGGGCGACTTCAGCCTCGCGCAGACGCACTCGCTGTTCGGCTTCCAGTTCCCGTCGGTCTACTCGTACTACTACCTGTTCGTGCTCGCCGCGCTGTTGGTGATCTGGGTGTGTACGCGTTTGCAGCACTCGCGTATCGGCCGTGCATGGGCCGCGATCCGCGAAGACGAAATCGCCGCCAAGGCAATGGGCATCAACACCCGTAACGTGAAGCTGCTGGCTTTCGCGATGGGCGCGTCGTTCGGCGGCCTGTCGGGCGCGATGTTCGGTTCGTTCCAGGGCTTCGTGTCGCCGGAATCGTTCACGCTGCCGGAATCGATCGTGGTGCTGGCGTGCGTGGTGCTGGGCGGTATGGGTCACATCCCGGGCGTGATTCTCGGCGCGGTGCTGCTCGCGGTGCTGCCGGAATTCCTGCGCTCGACGATGGGTCCGCTGCAGAACATGATCTTCGGCCACGAAATCGTCGATACGGAAGTGATCCGTCAGCTGGTCTACGCACTCGCCATGGTGCTGATCATGCTGTACCGCTCCGAAGGCTTGTGGCCGTCGCCCAAGCATGAAGACAAGATCGCGAAACTGTCGAAGCGTAACGGCAAGAAGCCGGTGCGGGCCTAACGGACTGGGAGAATAAATATGAGCGATAACATTCGACTGTCCGTCAAAGGCGTGAACAAACGCTTCGGCGGTTTGCAGGCGCTGTCCGATGTCGGTCTCGAGATCAAGTCGGGCCAGATTTACGGTCTGATCGGCCCGAACGGCGCCGGCAAGACCACCTTCTTTAATGTGATCACGGGCCTGTACACGCCGGATTCGGGCGAGTTCAAGCTCGACGGCACGCCGTACACGCCGACCGCTGTGTATCAGGTGGCGAAGGCGGGCATTGCGCGTACGTTCCAGAACATCCGCCTCTTTGGCGGCATGACCGCGCTGGAAAACGTGATGGTCGGGCGCCACGTGCGCACGAAGCACGGTCTGCTGGGCGCGGTGTTCCAGACGCCCGCGGAGCGCAAGGAAGAGCGTGAAATCAAGGAACGCGCGATCGAACTGCTGGAGTACGTCGGCATTGCGCAGTACGCGGACTACACGTCGCGCAATCTGTCGTACGGTCACCAGCGCCGTCTGGAAATCGCCCGCGCATTGGCAACGGATCCGAAGCTGCTCGCGCTGGACGAACCGGCTGCCGGCATGAACGCGACGGAAAAGGTCGAGCTGACCAAGCTGCTCGACAAGATCCGCGCCGACGGCAAGACGATCCTGCTGATCGAACACGACGTGAAACTCGTGATGGGTCTGTGCAACCAGATGACGGTGCTCGACTACGGCAAGGTGATTGCTCAGGGTCTGCCGCAGGACGTGCAGAAGGATCCGAAGGTGATCGAAGCTTATCTGGGTGCGGGGGTCCACTAATGGCAACGGCAATGTTGAAAATCAAGGGCCTGCAGGTCAATTACGGCGGCATTCAGGCAGTCAAGGGCATCGATCTCGAAGTCGCGCAGGGCGAACTGGTCACGCTGATCGGCGCGAACGGCGCGGGCAAGACCACGACGATGAAGGCGATCACGGGGCTGAAGCCGTACACGATCGGCGACATCGAGTACATGGGCGAGTCGATCAAGGGCATTCCGCCGCACCTGTTGCTCAAGCGCGGTCTCGCGATGGTGCCAGAAGGGCGCGGCATCTTCGCGCGCATGTCGATCGTCGAGAACATGCAGATGGGCGCTTATCTGCGTACCGACACGGACGGCATCAAGGCAGACGTGGATCGCATGTTCGGCTTCTTCCCGCGTCTGAAAGAACGCGCCACGCAATACGCGGGCACGCTCTCGGGCGGCGAACAGCAGATGCTGGCCATGGCGCGAGCGATCATCTCGCGTCCCAAGCTGTTGCTGCTGGACGAACCGTCGATGGGTCTGTCGCCGATCATGGTCGAGAAGATCTTCGAAGTGGTGCGGGCGATTTCGGCTGAAGGCATGACCGTGCTGCTGGTCGAGCAGAACGCGCGTCTCGCGTTGCAGGCGGCGAACCGCGGCTACGTGATGGACTCGGGTCTGGTCACGATGTCGGGTGACGCGAAGCAGATGCTGGATGATCCGAAGGTGCGGGCGGCTTATCTGGGTGAATAAGCCCGGTTAGTTTGCTGTGCATATGAAAAAAGGTCGCATGCGTTTTCGCATGCGACCTTTTTCATTGGGCGTAACGCTAATCTAGGCGTTGGCGGCCGCAGGATCCGCCAGTTCCACCCAGGCGTTTGCCGAGACTGATCACCGCGTCGGCGCGATAACCGAGCGCCTCGTAAAACGCGCGCACGTCGGCCTTCGCGGATAGAACCTGCAGATTCAGCTTCGGACAGCCACGCTGAGTCAGCGCGTTTTCGACATGCGCGATGAGACGCGTGCCGATTCCATGACGGCGCAGCGACTCATCCACCGCGAGCGAATACAGCCAGCCGCGATGGCCGTCGTAGCCGCCCATCACCGTGCCGACGATGCGTTCGCCGAGCACGGCGACAAAGAACAGCTCCGGCTGCGTCGCCAGCTTGTTGGCGATCGACAGATGCGGATTGCGCTGCGGCTTCGTGACGTCCCGATACTCCGGGAAGGCTTGTTGCCACAGCGTGACCACCGCATCGGTGTCGCTCGCGTCGAAGCATCGGATCGATAATGTTGCGCTCGACGTCATATACGCGGTCCGGGTCGATTACAGCGTGTCGAGAATCGAACGCAGCATCGCCATCATCTGGTCGATTTCTTCGGTGGTCACATTCAGCGCCGGCATGAAGCGCAGCAGGTTCGGACGCGCCGCGTTCAGCAGCAGGCCGTCAGGCTGCATGTCGCGCGCCTTTTCGACGATCTGGTTGCCGATATCCTTGCCGAGCAGCAGCGCGCGCAGCAGGCCTTCACCACGTTCGCCCTTGAAGCCGCGTTCTTCCGACAACTCCAGCAGTTTCGAGCGCAGATATTCGCCGCGCGCCCGCACGCCTTCGAGGAAGCCCGGTGCGGTGAGCTGCGAGATCACCGAGTAGCCGACTGCCGTCATCAACGGATTGCCGTTGTAGGTGCCGCCCTGGTCGCCCGCTTCGAAAATGGCGACCTCTGCCTTCGAGAGCAGCGCCGCGAGCGGCACGCCGCCGCCGATGCCCTTGCCGAGCGTCATGATGTCCGGCTCGATGCCCGACAACTCGTACGCGAACAGCGTGCCCGCGCGGCCGCAGCCGCTTTGCACTTCGTCGACGATCAGCAGCAGGTTGTGCATTTTCGTCAGCTCGCGCAGTTGCTGCATGAACTCGCGCGTGGCGGGAATCACGCCGCCTTCGCCCTGGATCGGTTCGAGCATGACGGCAACGGTTTTCGCGTTGATGAGCTTCTCGACCGACGCGATGTCGTTCAGGTCCGCCTTCGGAAAGCCCGGCACTTGCGGTGCGTAGATCGTGTCCCAGCCGGGCTTGCCGCTGGCCGACATGGTGGCGAGCGTACGGCCGTGGAAGCTGTGGTCGAACGTGATGATCTCGAACGCGCCGTCCTTGAACTTCTTGCCCCACTTGCGCGCGAGCTTGATTGCGCCTTCGTTGGCTTCGGCGCCGCTGTTCGCGAAGAACACCTTGTCGAAGCAGCTGTGCTGGGTGAGCAGGCCGGCAAGTTTTGCCATCGGCTCGTTGTAGAAGGCCGGCGACGGGTTGATGAGCAATTGCGCCTGTTTGTTCAGCGCTTCGATCATGCCGTCGTTGCAGTGACCGAGACTGTTCACCGCCCAGCCCTGGATGAAGTCCAGATATCGCTTGCCGTTGTTGTCGTAGAGCCACGAGCCTTTGCCGTGCGTGAAAACGATTTCGGGCCGGTTCGTGATGTACATCAGCGACTCGATCGGATACTCATTGAAATTCATGACGGCAGGCTCCAGACAGCGGGGGGAAGGGTGGATGAAGTTGGCCAACTACGAAATAAGAGCCGGAAAAACAGAAAAGCCACGGCATGCCGTGGCTTTCATGATTCGAACAGCTTGCGCCTTTGTGTGGCGCGAATCCGTGACGAAGCCAGCGGCGTCCCTAGGGAAGCGGCGAGCGGCGACGTCGAAGTTCGGACTGGATGCGGTTCATGCGCGAAAGAATACGACAAGGAAAGCGCTGGTGTAAACCATGAATTTGCGTCGGGCGGATATTTCTTCCGCCGAAAGAAGCGATGTTGCTTGCCGATTATAGGATGTGCGGCTGACTAAGATGTGACGGCGGATGTGACGGCGGATGTGACGGCGGCGGGTTGAT
Organism: Paraburkholderia sp. RL17-383-BIF-A; assembly: GCF_046028015.1. Classification (NCBI taxonomy): domain Bacteria; kingdom Pseudomonadati; phylum Pseudomonadota; class Betaproteobacteria; order Burkholderiales; family Burkholderiaceae; genus Paraburkholderia; species Paraburkholderia sp. RL17-383-BIF-A. The sequence goes on from NZ_JARESR010000006.1 coordinate 241,277, forward strand.
CTGCTTGTCAGGCGGGCATGGTTTAGCTCGGAATCGAGACATGCGTCGCCGCGAAACATCAATGCGCGAAGCGCGGCTGTTTGCATAGCCGCGCTTCCCGAAACGTACACGGCGAGCATCGACGCTCACGCGCCAATGCCCCTCCCATCAAACCGGATTGGCCAGATCCGCTGCGCTCGTGAACGAATCCGCGTAGAACTCGTCTTCCGGCAGTCCATGATGCTGCGTGAAATCGCGCTGCGCCGACTCGACCATCACCGGCGCGCCGCACGCATACACCTGATACGCCGACAGGTCCGGCAAGTCTTCGATCACCGCGCGATGCACGAAGCCGACGCGGCCCGTCCATGCGTCGCTCGCGTCCGGCTCCGACAGCACCGGCACGAACTTGAAGTTCGGAATCTCGCGCGCCCATTGTTCGGCGAGTTCGAGCAGATACAGATCTTTCTTGCGGCGTGCGCCCCAGTAAAGCGTCATCGGCCGGTTCAGGTTCTTGAACACCGCGTGTTCGATGATCGCCTTCAGCGGCGCGAAGCCCGTACCCGACGCGAGCAGCACGATCGGCTTGTCCGAATCTTCGCGCAGGAAGAACGTGCCGAGCGGCGCTTCGAAGCGCAAAATGTCGCGCTCTTTCATGGTGTTGAATACGTGATCGGTGAAAGCGCCGCCGGGCATGTGACGGATGTGCAATTCGATCGGGCCTTCCGCGTGCGGTGCATTCGCCATGGAATAGCTGCGACGCTTGCCGTCTTTCAGAATGAATTCCAGGTATTGACCGGCGAGATATTGCAGACGCTCATTGGCGGGCAATTGCAGCTTCAGCACGATGACGTCGTCGGCCTTGCGCTCGATTGCGTTCACGCGGCACGGCAGCTTCTTGACCTGCACGTCGCCGACGCCGGCCACTTCGCGAATATCCACTTCGAGATCGGTGCAGGCGGTCGCGCAGCAGAAAAGCGCCATGCCGCGCGTCTTTTCGTCGTTCGACAAAGCCGACGACGAATGCGCGCGCTGCTCGATTTCGCCGCTGACCACAGTGCCCTTGCATGAGCCGCAGGCGCCGTTCTTGCAACCGTAGGGCAGGCCGATGCCCTGGCGCAAGGCGGCGCTCAGCACCGGTTCGTCCTGTTCCACCTGAAACTGCCGGCCGGTTTGCCGGAGCGTGACGTTAAATGCCATAGAGTGTTCGAAATCGAAAAGTCGGTAATCGTTATCGGACTCGCCGTATCCACCGCGCGATACCTGTCGCGCTTGACGGCTACAATGCGTCCACCATGAAAGCGACACGAAACTTCCGCCGGCCACGTGTGTTGATCGTAGGTTGCGGCGATGTGGGCATGCGCTGCGTGCCCTTGCTACAACCGCGCGCGCACGTCTTTGCACTGACCAGTCATGCCGGGCGCAGCGCCGAACTTCGCGCGGCGGGCGTCACGCCGCTGGTCGGCGATCTCGATGTGCGCCGCAGCCTGAAACGGCTCGCGGGCCTCGCGCCGACGGTGCTGCATCTCGCGCCGCCGCAGAAATCCGGCGACGACGACCGCCGTACCCGCGCCTTGCTCGCTACGCTAGGCGCGCGCCGCGCTTCAGCGCTACGGGCCGCGCGTGGCATGGTGGCGCCAGTTGGGCGGTTGCGCCGCGTTCGTGCCTCGTGGGCGGGATCTGAAACAGCCGATATTGTACCCGACGGGGTGCGCCGGACCGCCGGTTCGCACGCACCCGTGCGCCTGGTGTACGCGAGCACGACGGGCGTCTATGGCGACTGCGGCGGCGCGTGGATCGACGAGACGCGTGTGCCGCAGCCGGCCAACGCGCGCGCCAAGCGCCGTGTCTCGGCCGAGCGGCAATTGCGGCGCGCGACGGCGCGCGGCGGTGTTGCGGCGAGCATCGCGCGAATTCCGGGTATTTATGCGGGCAATCGTCTGCCGCTCGCGCGGCTCGAAAGAGGCACGCCCGCCCTGATCGATGCCGACGACGTCTACACCAATCACATTCACGCCGACGATCTGGCCGCGATCCTCGTGCGACTCGCGACGCACGGACGGCCGGGGCGGGTGGTCCACGCGTCCGACGACTCATCGCTAAAAATGGGCGAGTACTTCGACGAAGTGGCCGATGCGTTCGGACTGCCGCGTGCGCCGCGCATTACGCGGGCCGAAGCGGAGCGGCAGATCGAGCCGACCTTGCTGTCTTTCATGCGTGAGTCGAGGCGGCTCCTGAACCGGCGTCTCAAACAGGAATTGAGGGTGCGCTTACGCTATCCGAGCGTCGAAGATTTTTTGCGTGAAGGCGTGAAGGCGTGAAGGCGTGAAGGCGTGAAGGCGTGAAGGCCTGCACGCAACAGAAGGAAGAAAAGCACGACAAAAAGCCATCCTCCCAGGCATCGCCCGGACAATTCCGCCCGCGCCGTGCCCGCTGCCTCGGCGCCGCGCGGCTTCGCGATGCCTACGTCAGCGCAGGCAATGCTTCCAGCAGCACGAAACAGAGCATCGCGCCGATCAGTGCGCCGATCAGGTTCGGCTGATAGTTGTGCCGCAGCCGCATCATGACCAGCAATCCGCCGATCAGGACCAGCCCGAAGCACAGAAAAGCAACCATCACGGACGAAATCTGAAAGCTGTCGTGGATAACCATGGCGCCCTCCCTGAACTCTTTGAAGTCTTTGTTTAAACGAGTATAGGGCGACATGTAAGCAAGATCATGCTGCGGCGCAGCGCCTGGGTCCGCGGCATGCACGCTGAGTGCACAGACGCGCATGCGTTTTCCTGTTGCATCAAGGCCTTAAAGGGCCACTACCGGTTTACCCGCTCCGTAAAGATCCGAGGTCGGTTTCGTCGAGCCATTGCCATGCGCCTGGAGCAAGCGCTTCGGGCAACGCGAGTCCGCCGATCCGCTCGCGATGCAGCGCCTCGCACCGGTTGCCCGCTGCCGCGATCATCCGCTTGACCTGGTGATACTTGCCTTCCATCACGGTGAGCGCGAGCGTGTGAGCGCCGCGCGCCTGGGCGTCCACAGCGGCAATCGGTTTGGCCTCGCCGTGCAGCAGCACGCCGTCGCGCAGCGCGCTCAATTGCGCGTCGTCGACTGGATGGCGCGTGGTCGCGACATACACCTTGGGCACCTTGCGTTTGGGCGAGGTGAACAGGTGCACGAACTTGCCGTCGTCGGAGAGCAGCAGCAGGCCGGTCGTGTCCTGATCCAGCCGTCCCACGCATTGCACGCCGCGCTCGGCGAACTGCGGCGGCAGCAGGCTGAACACGCTCAGATGATGCTGCGGATCGCGCGAACATTCGTAGCCCGCCGGCTTGTTCAGAAGCAGATAGGCGTGCTCGCGATACGGCCAAACCACACCGTCCACGCTGAAGGAGAACGTGCTGTCGCCGATCGGGAAATCGGCGTCGGCATCGGTGCAGACTGCGCCGCCGATGCTCACGCGCGCGTCGGCGATCAGCGCGCGGCATTGACGGCGCGAGCCGAACCCTTGAGTGAAGAGAATGCTTTCGAGATTCATGGCGAGCGAAGAATAACACCGCAAGAAGCGGAGCGCCCCGCTGCGCGAGTCGGACCACGATGAACGCCTTTGCTTCACTTCACTCACGTCGCCGGAGTTCATCGATGCTCGCTAACTCTTCCACCTCATCCGCGCAGCGTTTGCCGGCCGCATTCAGGCGGCTCGCGTGGTCGAACCTCGTCGCGCAATCCGCCGAGCAGATCAGCCTCGCCGCCGCGCCACTCGTGGCGGTCTTCGCACTCGGCGCCGACGCGCGCGACACGGGCCTGTTGCAAACCGCGCAGACGTTGCCGTTCCTGTTGCTGTCGATACCGCTCGGCGTCTGGGCCGACCGCCGCTCGCGCCGCACGCTGATGACGCTCGCCGAAAGCGTGCGCGTGTTCGCCATGCTGTGCGTGCTGCTGCTCGTCATGACTCACGCGCTGAGCCTGCCGCTTCTCGCCGCGCTCGGTTTCATCGCCGCGACCGGCACGGTGGCCTACAACGTCGCCGCGCCTTCACTGGTGCCCGCGCTCGTGCCGCGCGAAGCGTACGCCGGCGCGAACGGCCGGCTCGAACTCGCGCGCAGCGTGGCGTATTCGGCCGGGCCGGCGCTCGGCGGCCTGCTGGTCGGCTGGATCGGCGCGGGTTGGGCGTATGGCTGCGCGGCCGCGCTGTCCGCACTGGCCGTCGCGTTGCTGGCGGGCTTGCGTGAACCGCCGCGCGTGGCGGCGCCGCAGCGACACTTCATGCTGGAACTGCGCGACGGTACGCGTTTCGTGCTGCGCGATGCGCTGCTGCGTCCCATGCTCGCGACGGCGGTGTTCTTCAACCTCGGCTTCTTCGTACTGCAAGCGGTGTACGTGCCCTACGCGGTGCATCGGCTGGGTCTGACCGCTTCCGCGGTTGGCGTGACGCTCGGCGCCTACGGTGTCGGCATGGTGTGCGGCGCGCTGGCCGCACCCGCCATTGCGCGACGCCTTGCGTTCGGCCGTGTGCTGATCATCGGGCCGTCGTGCGGATTGCTCGCCTCGCTCGTGATGGTGGCGACGCTCGTTGCGCCGTCGTTCTGGCTGGCCATGTCGAGCTTTTTTCTGCTCGGCGCGGGACCGATTCTGTGGGTGGTCGGCTCGACCACCCTGCGCCAGGCGATCACGCCTGAACGGATGATGGGCCGCGTGTCCGCGCTCAACAGTACCGCGACGTACGGCGCGCGGCCGCTCGGCGCATTGCTCGGCGCGGCGATCAGTTCGCGCTGGGGCATGGACGCGTGTCTGGTCGCGGCGGCGGCAGCCTTCCTCGCGCAGGCATTGATCATCTTCATGTCGCCGGCGGCGCGGCTCGCGCGCATTCCAGAGCAAAGCGCCGCGGTTTGCTGAAAACCGATTTTCAGGCGGCCGCGCGCCTGCGTGGATGGGATGCGTCTTTCGGACGCGGTTCATCCGTGAAAACCCTCAAAAATGAAAATGAATTTTTTCTGATGGGATTTCTATGTAAATATACTTTCATTCATTTTCATTACGCCCGGCGGGAAGTCCTGCCGGCGACACCGCACCGCTCGCATGATTCATCAACCGTCCGTGGCCACCAATCCCGCCGAGCAGGCCATCGCCGCGCGTATCGCCGCCGCCATGCCGACCTTGACGCCGATTCATCGGCGCATGGGCGAATACGTGCTGGCCAATCTGTTTCGCGCGGCGACCATGCGGATCGACGAACTGGCCAGCGTGGTCGGCGCGTCGGTGGCGACGGCGAATCGCTTCGCACGCGCGCTCGGTTTCGATGGCTATCCGCAGTTTCGCGAGGCGCTGGTTCGCGGCTTCGAGGCAACGCTCGCGCCGGTCGAGCGTTTGCGCAGTGCGCAGGAGTCGCTCGCAGCCGGTGACGACGTGGTCGACGCGTCGCTCGAACAGGCCGCCAATAACCTGCACGCCACCCGCACGGCAATCGACAGCGTCGCGGCCGAAGCCGCCGTCGAAGCGATCATCGCCGCGCGCCGCGTATTCGTGCTCGGCTACGGCGCGAGCGCGTTCCTCGCGGGCCTGATGGAACACGGGTTGATGCCGTATCACGACAACGTGCAGTCGCTCGCGCTGATGGGCGGACCTTCGCATGCCGCGCGGCGTCTGTTTGCCTGCAACGAGGGCGATCTGGTGATAGGCATCGCGTTTCCGCGCTACGTCGAAGACACGATCGAGCTCGCTCACCGTGCGGCAGGCCGTGGCGCTCGCGTGCTCGCGCTGACCGACAGTCCGCGCTCGCCGCTCGCACAATTCGCCGACCTTTCGCTCTACATCCGCGCGGATCGGCGGCTTGCGGCGAACGCCGATTCGGCCGTGCTCGCCGTCATCGAAGCGCTGTGCGACGCGGTGGCGTATCGGGCCAAACGCTCGGTGAAAGCAGCCGCCGAGGTCAGCGAATTCCTGCTGCCGTGGCTCGTCGACCCGCAAGCCGAATCCGCCGGCACGAACGCACGGCCCGCGCGCAACGCGACGCGAACCACTCGGACCACTCGGACCGCCCGTACTACTCGCACAAGCAAAACCAAACGATGAACTCCAACGCAGTCATTGCCATTCATGGCGGGGCAGGGACGATCCTGCGCGCGTCGATGTCGGCTAACGCCGAAGCCGAATACCACGCCGCCTTGCATGCCGTGCTGAGCGCCGGCCAGCGCGTGCTCGCCGACGGCGGCAGCGCGCTCGACGCCGTCAGCGAAGCCGTGCGTCTGCTCGAAGACTGTCCGCTCTTCAACGCGGGCCGCGGCGCCGTTTATACGGCGGCGGGCACGCACGAACTCGACGCCGCGATCATGGACGGCCGCACCCTCGACGCCGGCGCGATCTGCTGCGTGAAGCGCGTGCGCAATCCGATTCTGGCGGCGCGGCGCGTGCTCGAAGGCAGCGAGCATGTGCTGTTTACAGGCGAAGGCGCGGAAGCATTTGCCGCCGCGCAAGGGCTCGAATTCGTCGAGCCCGAGTATTTCCATACCGAAGCGCGCCATCGTCAATGGCTGCTCGCGCGCGATCAGCAGCGCGCCATGCTGGATCACGACGGCGCGACGCTGGCCGCCGCACCGTCGGCGAATAACGACGACCCGACACCGCACGAACCGATCGATCCGAACCGCAAGTTCGGCACCGTCGGCGCGGTCGCGCTCGATCAGCACGGTCACGTGGCGGCGGCGACATCGACGGGCGGTGTGACCAACAAGCAGGTCGGCCGGGTCGGCGATACGCCGCTGATCGGCGCGGGCTGCTATGCGGACGACGCGACCTGCGCCGTCTCGACCACCGGCTCGGGCGAAATGTTCATGCGCATGGTCGCGGCGTACGACGTCGCCGCGCAAATGGCCTACCGCAATGTGTCGCTGCAGGAAGCGGCCGACGACGTGGTGATGAACCGCCTGCCGAGAATCGACGGCCGCGGCGGACTGATCGCCGTGGATGCACGCGGCAACGTCACGCTGCCGTTCAATACCGAAGGCATGTATCGCGGTTTTGCGCGGCTCGGTGAAACGCCGGTGACGGCGATTTACCGCTAGTCGTGCGTCCGCTTGGCGCCTGACCCTTCGCCTGACATTTCGTCAGCCGCGTTCGAATTCAAAGGAACCACCGTGCCGACTCCATCGCACACCGCCCGTCCGCTTATCGACACCTTGCCGCCGCAGCGCGTGCTCGCGGTCGACGATCTGTCAGTCGCCTTTCGCAGCGGCGAGACCACGTTCAACGCGGTGCGCAATCTGTCGCTGACGGTCGAGCGCGGCGAGACGCTCGCGATCGTCGGCGAATCGGGGTCGGGCAAATCGGTTACTTCACTCGCGTTGATGCGGCTGATCGAGCACGGCGGTGGGCGCCTTGCCGGCGGCAGCATCGCTTTCCGGCGCCGCGACGGCAGCGTGCTCGACCTCGCGAAAGCGTCGTCGGGCACGATGCGCTCGATTCGCGGCGCCGACATCGCGATGATCTTTCAGGAGCCGATGACCTCGCTCAATCCGGTCTTCACGGTGGGCGATCAGATCAGCGAGGCGATCGCCTTGCATCAGGGCAAGAGCCGTTCCGCCGCGCATGCGGAAACGCTGCGCCTGCTCGAACTCGTGCGTATTCCGGAAGCGCGGCGCGTGGCGGCGCGTTTCCCGCATCAACTGTCGGGCGGCATGCGCCAGCGCGTGATGATCGCGATGGCGCTGTCCTGCAAGCCCGCGTTGCTGATCGCCGACGAGCCGACCACCGCACTCGATGTGACGATCCAGGCGCAGATTCTGCAACTGATTCGCGGCTTGCAGGACGAGATGAACATGGGCGTGATCTTCATCACGCACGACATGGGCGTGGTCGCCGAAGTGGCGGACCGCGTGCTGGTGATGTATCGCGGCGAGAAGGTGGAAGAGGGCGCGTCCGACGCGCTGTTCGCCGCGCCGTCGCATCCTTATACGAAGGCGTTGCTCGCTGCCGTGCCGCGTCTTGGCGCGATGCAAGGCACGGATCAGCCGGCCAAATTTCCGATCCTGACTGTCGAGCAGGCCAGTTTGAGCGGCGCCGATCAAGCCGTGCGTCCCGCTGCCGCCGTCGCCGAAGAAACCCAACCGTTGGTGCGGGAAACCACGCCGCCGATTCTGCGCGTGCGCGATCTGGTTACGCGCTTTCCAGTCAAGAGCGGGCTATTCGGACGCGTAACGGGCCGCGTGCACGCAGTGGAAAAAGTCAGCTTCGATTTGCGGCCCGGCGAAACGCTGGCACTGGTCGGCGAATCGGGTTGCGGCAAATCCACCACGGGCCGCTCGCTGCTGCGCCTCGTGGAAAGCCAAAGCGGGTCGATCGAATTCAACGGCAAGGAAATCAGTTCGCTGTCGGGCCCCGCGTTACAGGCGCTGCGTCGCGACATCCAGTTTATTTTTCAGGACCCGTTCGCCTCGCTGAATCCGCGTTTGACAGTGGGCTTTTCGATCATGGAGCCGCTGCTCGTGCACGGCGTCGCGCAGGGCGCCGAAGCGCAGGCGCGCGTGGCCTGGCTGCTCGAAAAAGTCGGCCTGCCGCCCGAAGCCGCGCGGCGTTATCCGCACGAATTTTCCGGCGGTCAACGGCAACGCATTGCGATCGCGCGCGCGCTCGCATTGAACCCGAAAGTCGTGATCGCCGATGAATCCGTCTCCGCACTCGACGTTTCGGTGCAGGCGCAGATCGTCAACCTGATGCTCGATCTGCAGCGTGAACTGGGCGTCGCGTATCTGTTCATTTCGCATGACATGGCCGTGGTCGAACGCGTCAGTCATCGCGTCGCGGTCATGTATCTCGGGCAGATCGTCGAGATCGGTCCGCGCCGCGCGGTGTTCGAAGCGCCGCAGCATCCCTACACGCGCAAGCTGATGGGCGCGGTGCCGGTCGCCGATCCGGCGCGCCGTCACGCGAAACGCATGCTCGCCGCCGACGAGATTCCGAGCCCGATCCGCGCGCTGAGCGATGAACCGGTCGTGGCGCCGCTCGTCGCGGTCGGGCCGGATCATTTCGTTGCCCAGCATCGCGTGGGTGGTGCGTATTAAAGAGCGGTACTAAAGAGACTTACCAAAGAGCCTTACCAAAGAGCGGTACAGAAAACCCAAGCCACACACTTCTTCTCGCAGCATCACAACCTGTTTTCATTTCGCAGCCTGGAGCCAACCTCATGAACCTGCTGGTCCCGTCTTCTCCGTTTCGTTTGCGCGCGCTGATCAGCGGCGGCGCGGTGGTGTTCGCGATGCTCGCGGGCAATGCGGCGCACGCCGACACCACGGCCGTGATGGCCGTCGCCTCGACCTTCACGACGCTCGATCCGTACGATGCCAACGACACGCTCTCACAAGCCGTCGCGAAGTCGTTCTATCAGGGACTCTTCGGCTTCGACAAGGACATGAAGCTGGTCAACGTGCTGGCCGATAGCTACGAAGCGAGCCCGGATGCGAAGGTCTACACGTTCAAACTGCGCCACGGCGTGAAGTTCCAGGACGGCACCGACTTCAACGCCGCCGCCGTGAAAGCGAACTTCGACCGCGTGACCGATCCGGCGAACAAGCTCAAGCGCTACAACATGTTCAACCGCATCGAGAAGACCGAAGTGGTCGATCCGTACACGGTGAAGATCACGCTGAAGGCGCCGTTCTCGGCGTTCGTGAACGTGCTCGCGCATCCGTCGGCGGTGATGATTTCGCCGGACGCGCTGAAGAAGTACGGCAAGGACATCGCGTTCCATCCGGTCGGCACGGGTCCGTTCGAACTGGTGAAGTGGGACCCGGCGGGCGACCTGACGGTGAAGAAGTTCGCCGGCTACTGGAAGAAGGGCTATCCGAAGGTCGATGCGATCGACTGGAAGCCGGTGGTCGACAACAACACGCGCGCTGCGCTGATGCGTACCGGCGAAGCGGATTTCGCATTCCAGGTGCCGTTCGAACAGGCCGCGCAATTGCAGACGAGCCCGAAGGTCGATCTGATCGCGTCGCCTTCGATCATTCAGCGCTATATCAGCCTGAACGTGAACCAGAAGCCGTTCGACAATCCGAAGGTGCGTGAAGCACTGAACTATGCGGTCAACAAGGACGCGCTCACCAAGGTCGTGTTCGCCGGTTACGCGACGCCGGCCGACGGCGTGGTGCCGCAAGGCGTCGACTATGCGGTGAAGCAGGGCCCGTGGCCGTACGATCCGGCCAAGGCGCGTGAGCTGCTGAAGGAAGCGGGCTATCCGAACGGTTTCGAAACCACGCTGTGGTCCGCGTATAACTACTCGACCGCGCAGAAGGTGATCCAGTTCGTGCAGCAGCAACTCGCGCAGGTCGGCATCAAGGCGCAGGTCGAAGCGCTCGAAGCAGGTCAGCGCGTCGCCAAGGTGGAAAGCGCGCAGGACGCGGCGACCGCGCCGGTGCGCATGTACTACGCGGGCTGGTCGTCGTCGACGGGTGAAGCCGACTGGGCCATCACGCCGCTGCTCGCGTCCGTCTCGTTCCCGCCGAAGATGGTCAACACCGCGTACTACAAGAACGACACCGTCGACAGCGATCTGAAGCAGGCGCTCGAAACCACCGACCGCGCGAAGAAAGCCGAGCTTTACACCGACGCGCAAAAACGCATCTGGGCCGACGCGCCGTGGATCTTCCTCGTCAAGGAGAAGGTGGTGTATGCGCGCAGCAAGCGTCTGTCGGGTGCCTACGTGGCGCCGGACGGTTCGTTCAACTTCGACGAAATCGCGATCAAGTGATGAGCTGACCGTGCGTTGCGGCGTGCCGTGTTTCACTGGCACGCCGCCACGCGCGGTCGCTTGACCGCCGCACAGAATCTTTCGTTGCCCGCATCATTGCCGGATTGGGTTTCATGCTGAACTTTCTCGTCAAACGTCTCTTTGGCCTGCTGCCGACGCTCTTCATCGTCGCGGTGCTGGTGTTCCTGTTCGTGCATCTGTTGCCGGGCGATCCGGCGCGGCTCGCCGCCGGTCCCGATGCGGACGAGGCGACGGTCGCGCTGGTGCGTGCCGACCTCGGCCTGAACAAGCCGATGCCGCAGCAGTTCGCCAACTTCTTCGTGAAGATCGCGCACGGCGATTTCGGCATCTCGACGCGCAGCAAGCGCCCGGTCAGCCAGGAAATCGGCGAGCGCTTCATGCCGACGCTGCTGCTCACGCTTGCCAGCATGGTGTGGGCGGTCGTGCTGGGCATGGGCATCGGCATCGTCTCCGCGGTGTGGCGTAACCGTTGGCCGGACCGGCTCGGCATGACGCTCGCGGTGTCGGGTATTTCGTTTCCCGCATTCGCGCTAGGCATGCTGCTGATGGAAATTTTTTCGGTGAAGCTCGGCTGGCTGCCGATTGTCGGCGACGGTTCGTGGCAGAGCTACGTGCTGCCGTCGCTCACGCTCGGCGCGGCAGTTGCGGCGGTGATGGCGCGCTTCACCCGCGCGTCGTTCGTCGAAGTGATGAATGAAGATTTCGTGCGCACCGCGCGCGCCAAGGGCGTGCCTGAACGCCTCGTGATCGTCAAACATTGCCTGCGTAACGCGATGATTCCCGTCATTACGATGATGGGCCTGCAATTCGGCTTTCTGCTGGGCGGCTCGATCGTGGTCGAAGTGGTGTTCAACTGGCCGGGCCTCGGACGCCTGCTGGTGGATGCCGTGTCGATGCGCGACTATCCGGTGATTCAGGCCGAAGTGCTGTTGTTCTCGCTGGAATTCATCATTATCAATCTGGTCGTGGACGTGCTGTACGCCGTGATCAACCCGACTATCCGTTTCAAGTGAGGCCCGCATGAGCACGACCGCCACCGAGCCGAATGCGGCCAGCACCGTCAAAACCGAACGCGCGATCCGCACACCGTGGAGCGAGTTCTGGCGCAAATTCCGTAAGCAGCATGTAGCGCTTGCCGCCGGCATCTTCGTGCTGCTGTTGATTGCGGTTGCCATCATTGAGCCGCATATCGTGCCGTACGATCCGGAGAATTTCTTCGATTACGACGCGTTGAACGCGGGGCCGTCCGCGGCGCACTGGTTCGGCGTGGACTCGCTGGGCCGCGATATTTTCAGCCGCATTCTGGCGGGTTCGCGCATTTCGCTCGAAGCGGGCTTTCTGTCCGTTGCGATCGGTGCGGTGATCGGCACGTTCTTCGGCCTGCTGGCCGGCTACTACGAAGGCTGGTGGGATCGCATCACGATGCGCGTCGCCGACGTGCTGTTCGCGTTTCCCGGCATTCTGCTCGCCATCGGCGTGGTGGCGATTCTCGGCAACGGCATGATCAACGTGATCTGCGCGGTTGCGATCTTCAGCATTCCGGCGTTCGCGCGGCTCGTGCGCGGCAATACGCTCATGCTCAAGCAACTCACGTATATCGAAGCGGCGCGCAGCATCGGCGCGTCGGATTGGACGATCATCGTGCGGCACATTCTGCCGGGGACGATTTCTTCGGTGGTGGTGTACTTCACGATGCGTATCGGCACCTCCATCATCACGGCGGCCAGCCTGTCGTTTCTCGGCCTCGGCGCACAACCGCCGACACCCGAGTGGGGCGCGATGCTCAATGAAGCGCGCGCCGACATGGTGACGGCGCCGCATATCGCGCTGTTTCCGAGTCTGGCGATTTTCCTGACCGTGCTGGCGTTCAACCTGCTCGGCGACGGTCTGCGCGACGCGCTCGATCCGAAGCTCGACCGGCCATGAATTCGCCCGAGTTTGAAAACGCGCCGCATATCGGCACGTTGCCGGCAGGTCCGCTCGGCACGATTGCCGATGTGCCGGGCGTGACAGTCGGACACTGCACGCTCGATGAAGGCGCCGTGCAAACCGGCGTGACCGTGATCCGCCCGCATCGTGGCGATCCGTTTCTCGACAAGGTGCCCGCGGCGGCGTCGGTGATCAACGGGTTCGGGAAAAGCATCGGGCTCGTGCAAGTGGAGGAACTCGGCACGCTGGAAACGCCGATCGCGTTGACCAATACATTCGGCGTCGCGGCCGTCGCGCAGGCGCAGATTCGCGCGGCCGTGCGCGCGAATCCGCGGATCGGACGCGAGTGGTCGACGGTCAATCCGGTGGTGTTCGAATGCAATGACGGCTACCTGAACGACATTCAGGCGCTGGCCGTCACTGCACAGCATTTCGACGACGCTTATGCGGCCGCCAGCGCGAATGTCGCGAGCGGCTCGGTCGGCGCGGGCCGTGGCATGTCGTGCTTCGATCTGAAAGGCGGTATCGGTAACGCGTCGCGCGTGGCGAGCGCGGCAGGCCGCAGCTATACCGTCGGCGCACTCGTGCTGGCGAACTTCGGCCGCCTGCCGATGCTGACCATCGACGGCACGCCGCTCGGCCGCGTGCTCGCGGAACGCGCGGCCAAAGCCGAAGCCACGGCATTGTCAGCCACGCCGGCGACGAAACCCGAGCAAGGCTCGATCATCATGATCGTCGCCACCGACGCGCCGCTCGACGCACGCCAGCTCAAGCGCCTCTCGTTGCGCGCGGCAGCGGGTCTCGCGCGCACCGGCTCGGTGTACGGCCACGGCAGCGGCGATATCGCGCTGGCGTTTTCAACGGCGCATACCGTGCCTCACGGGGCCGACTTCATGACGCCGTCACGGTTGCTCGCGGACGAGCGTCTGGATCCGCTCTTTCGCGCTTGCGCGGACAGCGTCGAGCAGGCGATTCTCGACGCCTTGTGGCGTGCCGCGTCCGTGACCGGGCGCGATGGCCATCGGCGGCTGTCGCTGCGTGACAGCGTTCCCGATCTTGCTCAACTACTCAAGCGCACTCCCTGATGAAAGTCCTCATTTCCGCCGACATCGAAGGCATTGCCGGCGTGTTTCATCCTGAGCAAACGCGCGCGGGCAACGGCGAATACGAAGCCGCGCGCCGCTGGATGACGCTCGAAGCCAACGCCGCAATCGAAGGCGCGTTCGCCGGCGGCGCGACACAGGTGTGGGTCAACGATTCTCACGGGGGCTTTCGCAATCTGCTTCCGGACCTGCTCGATGCACGCGCTCAGGTGGTGCTCGGCAAGCCGCGCACGCTCGGCATGATGGCCGGGCTCGAATACGGCGCGGCGCTGGTCTTCATGATCGGCTATCACGCCATGTCGCAAACGCACGGCATCCTCGCGCACACGATCAACAGTTTTGCGTTCGCGCGCGTTTCGCTGAACGGCGTCGAGGTGGGCGAGGCGGGCCTATATGGCGCGCTGGCGGAAGAATATGGCGCACGCGTCGCGCTGTTATCCGGTGACGATGTGTTCGCGCAAGAAACCGCGCCGCGTTTTCCGGGCGCGGGTTTTGTCGTCACCAAGCACGCGACGGGGCAGGCAAGCGGCGTCACGCAATCGCCGGCAAGCGCTCGCGCGGCGATAGAAAGTGCCGCGCGTGAGGTGGTTCAGCAGCATCTGGCCGACGGCCATGCGCGGGAATCCACACGCGCCGAAGTCAAGCCGATGGAATGCGAGTTGCGCGTGCAAACCAGCGGGCTCGCGGATCTGTTCTGCCAATGGCCGACGCTCACGCGCGTCGACGCGGTCACATTGCGCTTTAGCGCGGCGTCGGCGGAACACGTGGTGCGCATGCTGAATTGCCTGTCGGCGATGTCGTTCATGTTGCGCTGAGCGCGGGAATATACGGAATCCGAACCGAATCCCCGGAGCGCATCGAGCCGGCGTCTGGGCGACAACACTCGCGCATACGCCTGAACAGACCTATTGCTGCCGGCTCAGTTCACGCGCCGCGCGATCGATCACGTCGGCAATCGCGCCTGCGTGCGACACCGGAGCCAGGTGGCTCGACGCCATCGGCACGACTTTCGCGCCCATCCGCTCAGCCATGAATCTCTCGACCTCCGGCGAGACCGCCCGGTCGCGCGTCGTGATCACATACCACGACGGCTTTTCCTTCCATGCGACCTGACTGACCGTTTCACTGAAGGCCGTCGCCGCGATCGGCACCTGCGCGGTGGCGAGCACGCGTGTCAGGTTCTCGGGAACGTCCGCCGCGAAGTCGGCGTGGTATTTGGTGCGGTCGAGCCAGAGAAAGCCGCTCGGATCCTTGATGATGCTCGCGCCCGCGGGCATCGGCGCGGCGCGCTTCATCAGATCGACGGTCGACTCGTGCAGGTCCGGCGCGATCGCCGCGATATAGACGAGGCCGGCGACGTTCGGCGCGTTCGCGCCCGCTTCGGTGATCACGACGCCGCCCCACGAGTGCCCGACCAGCATGGTCGGACCTTCCTGACGCGCGAGGACGCGGCGGGTCGCGGCGACATCGTCGGCGAGGGAGGTGAGCGGGTTCTGCACCGAACTCACGTGATAGCCCTTCTGCTGCAGCTTGGCGACCACGCCATTCCAGCTCGATCCGTCGACGAACGCGCCGTGCACCAGTACGACGTTGCGCACCGGGCCGGTCATGGGCGCGGCGGAAGGCGGTGCGGCGGCGGCCTTGGCGGGCGGGGCGGCAGGCGCCATGGGTGCAGGCGCCGGCGCTTCGGGTGCGGCCGTCTCCATGCCCGGCTGGCTCGGCGGCTCGGCAGCGGGTTCCACCGTGGGCGCGGCAGTGGGTGCCGTGACCGGTGCGTTGGTTTGGGCGAGAGCAACAGCCCACGGAAAGCAGAGACACACAGCAGCGGCGCAAAGCAGGCGTTTGGGCGACATGTTGAATCTCCGGAGGCTGAAAGCTCGACTAGGGCAACATACAGAAGCCCTGCGCCAGTGACAATCACTATCCTCGACGTTGCGTGCGGCGCAGAACCAAGCGCGGGTTGCTCCCAGTATTTAGGTAATATCGGCCACGTTAAAATTTCAGGTTCTGCCGGGCCGGACCATAAGTCCGATCGGGTGATCGATATCCATACACTGGGGCGCAATTTGAATAGTGCACAGCAGCAAGACGGCCTGAAGCGGGGGCTCAAGAATCGCCATATCCAGCTGATCGCGCTGGGCGGCGCGATCGGCACCGGCTTGTTTCTCGGCTCCGCCAGCGTGTTGCAGGCAGCCGGCCCGTCGATGATTCTCGGCTACGCGATCGGCGGCATCATCGCTTTCATGATCATGCGGCAGTTGGGCGAAATGGTGGCGCAGGAACCCGTGGCCGGTTCGTTCAGCCACTTTGCCTACAAGTATTGGGGCGATTTTCCGGGCTTTCTGTCCGGCTGGAATTACTGGGTGCTGTATGTGCTCGTGAGCATGGCCGAGTTGACCGCCGTCGGCACTTACGTTCACTACTGGTGGCCGGGCGTGCCGACCTGGGTGTCAGCGCTGGTCTGCTTCGCCGGCATCAACGCGATCAATCTCACCAACGTCAAAGCCTACGGCGAAACCGAGTTCTGGTTCGCGATCATCAAGGTCGTGGCGGTGATCGGCATGATCGTGTTCGGCGGCTATCTGCTGATCAGCGGACACGGCGGCCCGCAAGCGTCGATCGCCAACCTCTGGAGCCACGGTGGCTTTTTCCCGCATGGGTTTCATGGCCTCTTCATGATGCTCGCGGTCATCACGTTCTCATTCGGCGGGTTGGAGCTGATCGGCATTACGGCGGCGGAAGCCGACGAGCCGCAGAAGAGCATTCCGAAGGCCGTGAATCAGGTGATCTACCGGATTCTGATTTTCTACATCTGTTCGCTGACGGTGCTGCTGTCGTTGTACCCGTGGAACGAGGTGGCGGCCGGTGGCAGTCCGTTCGTCATGATCTTCTCGCAGATCGGTTCGACGCTGACCGCGAACGTCCTCAACGTGGTGGTGTTGACTGCGGCGCTGTCGGTGTACAACAGCGGCGTCTATGCGAATAGCCGCATGCTCTATGGTCTCGCGGAGCAGGGCAATGCGCCGCGCGCGCTGATGAAGGTCGACCGGCGCGGCGTGCCGTATATGGCGATCGGTTTGTCGGCGCTCGCCACGTTCACGTGCGTGATCGTCAACTATCTGATTCCCGCCGAAGCGCTCGGCTTGCTGATGGCGCTGGTGGTGGCGGCGCTGGTGCTCAACTGGGCGCTGATCAGCCTCACTCATCTCAAATCGCGTAAGGCGATGGTCGCGGCCGGCGAGACGCTCGTGTTCAAGTCGTTCTGGTTCCCGGTCAGCAACTGGATCTGCCTCGCGTTCATGGCGTTGATCCTCGTAATTCTCGCGATGACGCCGGGTCTTTCCGTGTCCGTGTGGCTAGTGCCGGCGTGGCTCGTGGTGATGTGGGCCGGGTATGTGTTCAAGCGCCGGCGCGCCGCGGTACACGGCGGCGCGGGAATCGTGGGGCGATAAAGTGGGCGAATGGCGTGAGAGGCGATGGTCGCGCTCACGCCACTGAAATTCTTCGAGGTCTTTGTCGAGGCGAGCCAAGGTTTTCATGCCGGCCAGAAACGACAAACCCCGCGGGCAGAATGTGCTGGCGGGGTTCGAGGCGAAGCTGAAACTGCGGTCTTTCGCTGCGGTTTCGAATTCTATGGTGCCCAGGGCCGGAATCGAACCGGCACGCCTTGCGGCGGGGGATTTTGAGTCCCCTGCGTCTACCAATTTCACCACCTGGGCAGGTCTTGCAGCGCACGCGTCAGAAGCTGGCGCGCGGCGAAGACGCAGATTATGGCCGAAAATTGGACGACGGGCAAGCCAGTTGCTTTCATCCGCGTCAAAGCGTTCACACCGTACGCGAAAACCGTTCGAGTGCCTGTTGGCCGAGGTAACGGTCGAACACCATTGCGATGTTGCGCACGAGCATGCGGCCGGCCATTCGCACTTCGAGCTTACGCGCGCCGAGCGACACCAGGCCGTCCTCTTCGAAGCCGCGCAAACGCTCCAGCTCCGGCTCGAACGCGTTGGCGAAGCGGATGCCATATGCCGCTTCGAATTCATCGAAGCGCAACTCCAGGTTGCACATCAATTGGGTGATCACGTCGCGGCGCAGACGGTCGTCGGCGGTCAGGCGCACACCGCGCGCGATGGCGAGCTTGCCTGAATCGACCGCCGCCGCGTAGCCAGGCAGGTCCTTGGCGTTCTGCGCGTAGACGTCGCCGACCTTGCCGATCGACGATGCGCCGAAGCCAATCAGATCGCAGTCGGCTCGCGTGCTGTAGCCCTGGAAGTTGCGATGCAAGGTTCGCTGCGCCTGGGCGCGCGCGAGTTCGTCGGTGGGCAGCGCGAAGTGATCCATACCGATGTACACATAGCCCGCGCCCGTCAGCCGTTCGACCACGCGCTGCAGGATCGCGAGCCGGGCATCAGGCGAGGGCAGTGTGGCGGGGTCCATCTGCCGTTGCATCTTGAAGAGTTGCGGCATGTGGGCATAGGCGAATACCGAGAGGCGATCGGGCGCGAGTTCGATCATCGTGTCGAGCGTGCGGCTGAAGCTCTCGACCGTTTGATGCGGCAACCCATAAATCAGATCGACGCCGATCGAGTGAAAGCCGGTGTCGCGCGCGGCCTGCATGACCGACGCGGTCATCTCGAGCGGTTGAATACGGTTGATGGCCTGCTGCACGACCGGATCGAAATCCTGCACGCCGAGGCTCAGCCGGTTGAAGCCGAGCTTGCGCAAATGCGCGATCGTCTCGGGTGACGCTTCGCGCGGATCGACTTCGATCGAATACTCGGCTTCGGCGTCGGGCAGCAGTGTGAAATGCTCACGCGTGGCGGCCATCAGTTCGGCCGTTTCATCGTGCGACAGAAACGTCGGCGTGCCGCCGCCCCAATGTAGTTGCGATACCGGACGCCGCGTGTCGAAACAGGCCGCCTGCAAGGCTATCTCGCGCTTCAATTGATCGAGGTACGGACGGGCGTGGGCGCGGTTTTTTGTGGCGACCTTATTGCAGCCGCAGTAGAAACACACGGTGTCGCAGAACGGAATGTGGAAATACAGCGAGAGATCCGTCGACGATGCGCCCGGGTCCGCAGCGGCGCGCAAATAGTCGGCCGGATCGAAATCGTCGCGGAACTGCAGGGCGGTCGGATAGGACGTATACCGTGGGCCGTTCGCGCTGTATTTGGCGAGCAGGTCGGGGCGGAACAGCGTGTTGTCGGTGGACATGAGGGGCTCGAGGGCAGACGGCCATCGAGGAAGAGGCGAAACCGCTGTGATTCGCGAGACCGGATCGAACAGCGCGGATGCTTCTTGAACATGGCCTTTAGGATGCCCCCGAGTGTACGTGAGCGCGCACGCGCGCGATTGCGTAAAAAGGTCGCATGGAATGCAGTGGCACAATGCGGGTCTGATAATGCATTGCCCGTTGTCGGGTTCAGGAAGAACGCGGTGAATGAAGTGTCTGAAATCTCGAAGTACGCGGTGAAGGGCGAGTCCGCGTTCCACGTGGCCGATCATGCGTGCCGCCCCGATTGCGGCGCGTGCTGTATTGCGCCGTCGATTTCGAGTCCCATTCCGGGCATGCCGAACGGTAAGCCGGCCGGCGTGCGCTGCGTACAACTCGGCGACGACCTGCGCTGCGCGATCTTCGGCCGGCCGGAGCGGCCGGCGTGCTGTTCCGGTTTGCAACCGCAGACTGAAATGTGCGGCACGAATCGCGGCGAAGCACTCGCGTGGCTCACGCAGCTCGAAGCTCAGACTCAACCGCACGTTCAACCGGTGGCCCGCTGATAAACGCGCGCGAGCGCACGCATGAGCGAAGCGCCGCACGCCGAAAACGAACCACGCAATCGCATGTCCGAAAGGGTTTCCACAGGAGATTTCGCATGACTCGACCCGCTGCGCCGGCCCGGCGCCGCTTCCTGCTTGCCGCGCTGACAGGCTCCAGCGCGCTCGGCATCACCGTTTCGCTTGCGGCCTGCGCAACGCCGACTTTTCCGTTCATCCCTTCGCACTACACGTTCTCGCAGCAGCAGGTGCAGGACGCGGTGCAGCGCAAATTCCCGTATCAACGCACGGTCTCGCAGGTGTTCGAAGTCGCGCTGGCCAACCCCGTGGTCGGTTTTCTGCCGGATGCAAACCGCGTCTCGGTGAAGCTCGACGCACGCTTCGCCAGTCCCTTCATGCCGCAGCCGGTGGATGGCGTGTTCATGCTGTCGAGCGAACTGGCCTACGACGCCGCCAGCAAATCGGTCGTGCTCAGGTCGCCGAACGTCGACAACGTCAGCGTGAGCGGGCAGGCGCAGGCCTATACGCAGCAGATCAATGCCGCGGCGGGGCTGCTCGCCACGCAGTTGCTGGCCAACTATCCGATCTACACCTTCAAGCCTGAACAGCTGCAATTTGCCGGTGTGAATTACGAACCCGGTACAATTACCATCCTTACAAACGGCATACGCGTACAAATCGTCGAAAAATGACGCGGTGCGCGGCCGGCAGGGCCGCGTCATTCCGTGTCGGCCCTGTTCGTTCCGACTATATACAGCGATAAAGGGGCAGGGATGGACTGGCTATTGGCTTGCAAGGCGCTGATTCTGGGCGTCGTCGAAGGGTTGACGGAATTTTTGCCCGTGTCGAGCACCGGGCATTTGATCGTCGCGGGCAGTCTGCTGAACTTTACCGATGAGCACGCGAAAACCTTCGATGTCGTGATCCAGCTCGGCGCGATTCTCGCCGTGTGCTGGGAGTTTCGCCGCCGCATCGGCAGTGTGGTGTCGGGCCTGCCGAGCCGGCCCGATGCGCGCCGTTTCACGCTGAACGTGATCATCGCCACGATTCCGGCGATCGTGCTTGGCTTGCTATTCGAAAAGACCATCAAGGCCGCGTTGTTCTCGCCCGTGCCGGTCGCGTTCGCGCTGGTGGCGGGTGGCGTGGTGATTCTGTGGGCGGAAGCGCGTCAGCGCACCCGTGGCGAGACGGCGGCGCGCGTGCAGAGCGTGGACGACCTTAGCGCGCTTGACGCGCTGAAAGTCGGCCTCGCGCAGTGTTTCGCGCTGATTCCAGGCATGTCGCGCTCGGGCTCGACGATCATCGGCGGGATGCTGTTCGGTCTTGACCGGCGCGTCGCCACCGAGTTTTCGTTCTTCCTTGCGATTCCGATCATTTTCGGCGCGACCGCTTACGAGTTGCACAAAGACTGGCATCTGCTTTCCGTCGACGCACTCGGCACCTTCACGCTCGGCTTCCTGGCCGCGTTCGTCAGTGCTTTTGCCTGCGTGCGCTGGCTGTTGCGCTATATCGCGGCGCACGACTTCACCGCGTTCGCGTGGTATCGGATCGCCTTCGGATTGCTGATTCTGCTGGTCGGCTATAGCGGCGCGTTGAGTTGGACGGAGTGAACCGCCTCGTTTTGCTCGCGCCATGAAAAAAGGTCCGCGTTCGCGGACCTTTTGCTTTTGCGGACCCTTCCTTATCGCCGGATCAGGCGGATGGCCCGCCTTACTCGGCGCCGCGTTTGCGGTAGACCAGATCCCACACGCCGTGGCCGAGCCGCAGCCCACGCCGCTCGAATTTCGTCACCGGACGGTATTCGGGACGCGGCGCATAGCCGTCGGCGGTGTTCTCCAGCGCCGGCTCGGCGCCCAGCACTTCGAGCATCTGTTCCGCGTAGTTCTGCCAGTCGGTCGCGCAATGCAGATAGGCGCCCGGCCTCAGGCGCGATACGAGCAGCGCGACAAATTTCGGCTGGATCAGCCGGCGCTTGTGGTGACGTGCCTTGTGCCACGGGTCGGGGAAGAAGATGTGCACGCCGTCTAGGCTGTCGGGCGCGATCATCTGCTCGAGCACTTCGACCGCATCATGCTGAATGATGCGGATGTTCGACACGTTCTGCTCGCCCATCAGCTTCAGCAGCGCGCCCACGCCCGGCTCGTGCACTTCGACGCCGAGGAAATCATCGTCGGGACGGTGCGAGGCGATTTCCGCCGTGGTCGCGCCCATGCCGAAGCCGATTTCGAGCACGCGTGGCGCCTCACGGCCGAACACGGCGTTCCAGTCCGGCTGCTGCGGCGCGAAGGGCACCACGAAGCGCGGGCCGAGTTCGTCCATCGCGCGGCGCTGGCCGGTCGAGACGCGGCCAGCGCGCGTGACAAAGCTGCGGATGCGGCGCCGATGCAAGGCTTCTTCTTGCGGCGCGGCTTCGCCGGCGAGTGCGTCTTCGGCTTCGGTGGAGGGCGTCGGGAGTTCGTCCGGCGGGGCGGCTTCGTTTGGATCGTGGATCATCTTCGATACTGCTACAAGGGTGAGGGCTATGCGGCTTGCCTGGCGTGCCGCGCGGCGCTTGTACGCGCTCGCGTGGCAGTGGGCGCGAGTCGCACGCGCGACCGGCACACGCAGCGCCTAAGAAGCGCAGCGCGGGGCCGCCGCCACGACAAAAAAGCCGCCTTCATGGAGGCGGCTCGTGCTGGATTTCCACTGAACGCATCAGCAGGAAAGTGGAGCGGGCGTTGCAAGTGCGCGTAAGGTAGCACACCCGAAAAGGGTGCGTCCAGACGAAGCGCGCGGCGGCGGGTTAGGGAAAGCGGCTAAAACAGTACGTTTTAATAATGAAGAGCCCGGTCCAATCAATTTAATAATTGTGTAAGGTATTTTCGCAGGACGATTATCCGGGCGAATGCCATTTCGATCGCCGCCGCCATTTCGATTCCGCGTCTGCTCACCCGCTATGGCAAGCGAATCAATTGTTGAATGGGATGATGAAGAAAAAGCCTTGTTAGGCGGCCCGGACCGGAGGAGCGATAAAGGCAGATACTTTCGCGGAGTTGCCCGATTGTTCACAGGGCGAATGGAAGATATCTGGAGCGGGCGATGGGAATCGAACCCACGGCTCTAGCTTGGGAAGCTAGGGTATTACCATTATACGACGCCCGCAGAGCACGCCATTCTACGCGGGATTCGCGCGGTTTGGCAAACCGGAGATCGATGCGCTGCCGAAGAGTTTGTTCGCCAAGGAAACACTTGTGAGGTGAATAGCTTGTTCGGCGCCGACCGCGTGATGAATCTTTGCCAACCTGCCGGCAGCCTTGCTCCAGAGAGTCTGCTTGATAGGGCGCCTAAGCGACGCAGAAAGCAAAGCCGCCGCCGCCTTTCCAGGCTGGCGGCGGCTGATTGCGGCTTGCAACGGGCGGATCAGATCACGAAGTAAGTCAGTTGAACGGCCGCGCGCGTGACCACCATCAGCAGTACCTGCACGATCACGAACAGCAGGATCGGCGAGAGGTCGATGCCGCCGAGCTGCGGCACCACGCGGCGCAACGGATTCAGAAACGGCGCCGTCAACTGGTACAGAATCGGCATGGCGGGCGAGCGCGGATTGAGCCACGACAGCAGCGCCATCAGGATCGTCATCCAGATGATCAGATTCAGCGCCCACTTGATCAGCGTCAGCACCGCCACGATCAGCAGTGTCGGCAAAAGCGTGAGCGGATCGGCGCCGGTCAGGACCACCATCAGCACTACATACACGATAGCCGCAAGAAGCGCCGCGACAAGGCTCGCCCAGTCGATCTTGTGCGTGCTCGGCAGAATATGCCGCAACGGCAGCACAATCCAGTTGGTGGCTTGCAGCACGGCGTTCGTAACAGGGTTGTAGGGCGGCATGCGCACGACCTGCAGCCATGCGCGCAGCAAGAGCGCCGCGCCGAACAGCGTGAAGACGGTATTGAGCAGAAAACGGGCGATATCGCCAAACATCTCGTGTCCTTTTCCTTCGTATAACGGCCGCCGATCGGCCGCAGGGTACCGGCGCTTTCCGAGCGGCGCGCCGGCGGTTTCATCTGGATTGCCCGCGCTCTTGCCGCTATGGAGCGCGTGATGCGTTGTTTCGAGCAGCCGTGCGCGGCTGCGGCTTCACGTTCGACGACGCCTGTCAGTATTAAAGGCCGCCATCCGTTCCGCTTCCGCGGGGCATCACACGGAAATTCTGATCTCGCTGATCAGAATCGCGCCGTTGCCGCCGTCGGTGTAGTTGGGAATATCCGCCAATAGTTGTTCGGAAGCCGGCTTGAAGACTGTGTAGAAGTCGTCCGCGCTGTCGAACAGGAAATGACCCGCGGCGACGTACGGCGGCGGCGTTCCGGGCGGCCCGGCGTTGATGCCGACATCGACCGACCAGCCCTTCAGGGACGGTCCGAACAGCCTGGCCGCTAGCGGCATATGCGTGACGCAGTAATAGTCCACGTCGAAATGGCCGTTTTCCCGATACGGATAGAGGATGCTGACCTTGATCATTGTGCGTTCTCGTCTGTTGGTCCCGATGCGCGGCGCTGGCGGATTGCGCGCGGCGCCGGACGTCACATTATCACGGCTTACTTGACGCTTGCACCTGCTGCGGCCTGATTCAGCGACCGGTTGAGCGATTCTTCCACGGCCTCGGAGATCGCCTCGATCGCGATGGGCGGCGTCACGCGGCGTTCCGCCAGCCCCACCGCGCGCCGCGTGAGCAATCCGTAGAGTGCCGCGTGGTCGCCCCCGAGGCCTTCCAGCAACGCCAACTGTTTCTGCACGACGCCCGTGTCTCCCCGCGACACGGGGCCGGCGAGCGCATTGGGCAGACCCTTGTCGCGCGCGGTTTCGATGGTGCCGGAGAGCATCGGCAGCAAAGCGCGCAGCGCGTCCTCTTCGGCAAAGCCCAGCGTGCGCCACAGCGCGACGCATTCCGCGAGGCTGCACAGCGCGAAGCTGGCGGCGTAGTGGGCCGCCGCGTGATAAAGCATGCGGCCGCCCGCCGGAATCGACAGTGGATGGCAGCGCAGCGCGACGGCCAGCGCCGTGAGCTCGTCCTTGAGCGCGCTATCGGCCTCGATCGTCACCGAACAGCCTGCGATGCGCTCGAGATCGGCGAGGTCTCCGCTAAACAGGTACAGTGGATGAAAGCCGCCGATCGCGGCGCCCTGGTCCCGCGCCGGGGCAAGCAATTCGATGGACGAAGCGCCGCTGCAATGAACGATCGCCTTGGCGTGCGGGCCAGCCGCGCCGTCCGGACTGAATCGGAGTGTGTGCGCTGACGTACCGATGCTGTCGTCGGGAACGGCTAAAAAGATGATGTCGGCGGCGTCGACCACCTGTTGAGGGTTCTCGAATGCCGTGCAATGCTCGATTTGACTGGCAAGCCTGCCGGCCGAGGCCGCCGAGCGGCTGGCTACCGCTGCGACCGGGTAACCGGCCCGTGAAAAGCTCAGCGCAAGACAACGCGCGAGTCGGCCCGCGCCGATGAAACCGAGGCGCGGCAAAGAGGACTGGGTCATGGTTGCCTGCTCCAGACGGAATATTTAACCGGGAAAGCTGAAGTATCGCGCATCCATTACGCCTGCGGCGCAGTTTGGCGGCGACTTTGCTCCGATCAGTGCGAGCGCGATATGGCGCGTTTGGCCGGTCATCCGCCGCGATGCGCCCCGCAGGCTTGAAAGCTGCTCACAATTGCTGCATCAGTCTGGTTAGCCGGTTTGGCAGTTGCTGTTCTGGGTATTTCGTCTCGCAGTCAGATTCGGGAGGTTCACGATGAATATTTTTTCTTACCGAAAGCACTTGCGGTTCCTGACTCACGCACAGCGCCGTCGCTGGTGGGACCAGAAAAAGCGCCTGACGCCGCGCGTGCGGATTAGCGGTGCCTACGTTCCGCCGAGTGTGTCCCGCGAATTTGCCTACGTGAAGGTCGGCTGACATAGCGCCCTTTGCCAGTAATGAATGCCCGGTCCGTTGGCCGGGCATTTTTCATTTTGAGGCATCAATCGATGCCGTCAGGATTGAATCTAATTTGTAATCAAAGATTACTGGAACGCGAATGCCGCTTGGCGGCAAGCCGGGATCGCGCCAGATTGCCCTGCGCTCGAGCTGGTGAATCCCTGAGTTTTCAGCGCTTTGCGAAGCTCGTGCGCGGCGCATTGCCTCAGCGGAAATTACGGACCCTTCTGGCCAATTGCAATTTGCAACAAATGCGAACAGATAGGCCCGATCTTTTTCGATACATTGATTTCACGGCATGCAGGGCATGCGAAGTCGGCGACCTCGGTAGGCCGCGCCAGGAGAATAAAGTGAAAAAGATCGTTCCGTTTGTCGTTGCCGCAGCACTCGGCTTGGGACTTGCCGGTGCCGCTGAGGCGCACGTTTCTGTCGGGATCGGCATTGGGGTTCCAATCGCGCCCGCCTACCCGGTTTATGCTGCGCCGCCGCCCGTGTATTACGCACCGCAGCCGGTTTATGCGCCGCCGCCGGTTTATTACGCGCCGCCGCCCGCAGTGGTAGTGGGTGGATATGGCTACGGCCGTCCCTATTATCACCACGGCTATTATCGCGGTTACTACGGCCACGGTTACTATCGCCGCTAATTGCGGAAAGCAGGGCGGTGGCTGTATCGACGGCGTAACGCCGGCTTGAATGCCGGGTTACGCCGTTTGTGTTTTCGCTTCGCTGCCAACGTTCCAAACCTCGGTCGAAGCTGGGAGAATGGTTGTTTCGCCACCGCTCCTGGAGAGTTTCGCCGATGCAAGCGCTTCCCGCTCCCACTTTCGACGACGTACTCGACGCCGCAGCGCGTCTCGAAGGCGTCGCCCACCGCACCCCCGTTCTGACCTCGAGCACGTTCAACGAACGAACGGGTGCGTCGGTGTTTTTCAAGTGCGAGAATTTTCAGCGCATGGGTGCCTTCAAGTTTCGCGGCGCTTATAACGCCATCTCGCATTTCGACGCGGAGCAACGCAAAGCCGGCGTGCTGACGTATTCGTCGGGCAACCATGCTCAGGCGATTGCATTGTCCGCGCGCCTCGCCGGCATTCGCGCG
Source organism: Paraburkholderia sp. RL17-383-BIF-A (assembly GCF_046028015.1). Lineage (NCBI taxonomy): Bacteria > Pseudomonadati > Pseudomonadota > Betaproteobacteria > Burkholderiales > Burkholderiaceae > Paraburkholderia > Paraburkholderia sp. RL17-383-BIF-A. The sequence goes on from NZ_JARESR010000006.1 coordinate 267,861, forward strand.
ACGATCATCATGCCGCACGACGCGCCTGCGGCCAAAGTCGCGGCGACCAAAGGCTACGGCGGAGAAGTAATCACCTACGACCGCTATACGGAGAACCGCGAAGAAATCGGCCGGCGGCTCGCCGAGGAACGCGGCATGACGCTGATTCCGCCGTACGACCATCCGCATGTGATCGCCGGGCAGGGCACGGCCGTGAAAGAACTGATAGACGAAACGGGCCCGCTCGACATGCTTTTCGTGTGCCTCGGCGGCGGCGGACTGATCGGCGGCAGCGCGTTGTCCGCGGCGGCATTGAGCCCGGCTTGCACGGTGATCGGCATTGAACCGGAAGCGGGCAATGACGGCCAGCAGTCGCTCGCGCGTGGTGAGATCGTGCATATCGACACGCCGCGCACAATTGCCGACGGCGCCGCTTCCACGCATCTCGGCGACTATACGTTCGCGATCATCCGGAAGCTGGTCGCGCGTATTGAAACGGTTAGCGACGCGCAATTGATCGAGACCATGCGCTTTTTCGCGCAGCGCATGAAGATCGTGGTCGAACCGACGGGCTGCCTCGCCGCGGCTGCGGTGCTCAATGGCATCGTGCCTGTGAAGGGCAAGCGTGTCGGCGTGGTGGTGAGCGGCGGCAACGTCGACCTGGAAAAGCTCGCGCAGTATCTGGCCTGATACTGCGCGTCGGCCGGTCGTTGCGCTTGCCGAACGTGGTGCGTGATATCTGATCGAACACGGCTCGCACAATGCGAGCCGTTTTTGCATCAGCTTGCCGCGTGCGCGGTTTGCACGATCAGATCGCGATACCCGTTGACGATCACGCTGTACGAAAAGTAAGCAAACAGCAACGCGGACAGCACGTGACAGGCGCGCAGCAAACCGGTGCCGGCGCGCTTGCGTCCGTGGCTGCCGAGCCCGCAGATAAAGATCGTCCAGCACAAACCGCCGAGAAAGAAGCCGCCCAGAAACACTGGCGCAGTGGTCACGCTCGTGGCGCCCGCTTTCGCGATCAGCGCGCCGCCCACTGCAGCGAACCAGAGAATCGCCGAAGGCGACGACACCGCCAGCAAGACGCCCCGCAAAAAGCCGCGCCATGCAGACAGGTGCGGCGCGTTGGCGTCCGCCTCGCCGGCCACGGCCGGCGCCGTGGCCGGGTACATGGCTTCACGCGCCATCTTCCAGGTCAGGAAGAGCAGGATCGCGGCGCCGCCGATCCACACCACCCAGCGCACCGATTCGAACTGCAGCAAGGCCGCCATGCCCGCGAGCGCAAGCGCCGCATAAATCAGATCGCCGATGCACGAGCCGAGGCCGAGCCAGAAGCCCGGTTTGAAGCCATGCGAAAGCGTCAGCGAAATCATGGCGACGTTCACCAGACCGATATCCAGGCACAACGACAACGACAGAAAGAATCCATCCGACATCATTGAAAAGGCATGCATCCGCGCAACTGCTCCGTTAGCTTTGTTATTTCAGTCTTTTTGTACGGCTTGTCTTAGAGGCCCAACTCGTTCCACAAGGTATCGATGCGGTGTTTGACGGCCTCGTCCATCACGATTGGGCGGCCCCATTCGCGATCGGTTTCGCCCGGCCATTTGTTGGTCGCGTCGAGACCCATCTTCGATCCGAGCCCGGCGACGGGCGAGGCGAAATCCAGATAGTCGATCGGTGTGCGATCCACCAGCACGGTGTCGCGCGCCGGATCGATGCGCGTAGTGATCGCCCAGATCACCTCCTTCCAGTCGCGAATGTTCACGTCCTCGTCCACCACGACAATGAACTTCGTATACATGAACTGCCGCAGGAAGCTCCATACGCCGAACATCACGCGTTTGGCGTGACCGGGGTAGCTCTTCTTCATCTGCACGATGGCCATGCGGTAGCTACAGCCTTCGGGCGGTAGATAGAAGTCCGTGATCTCGGTGAACTGCTTCTGCAACAGCGGCACGAACACTTCGTTGAGCGCGACGCCGAGTACAGCGGGCTCGTCAGGCGGTTTGCCGGTGTAGGTGGAGTGATAGATCGCATCGCGCCGCATGGTGATGCGCTCGACCGTAAAGACGGGGAACCACTCCTGCTCGTTGTAGTAGCCGGTGTGGTCGCCGTACGGGCCTTCGAGCGCATGTTCGTAGGCCGCCGACGCGCCCTTGACCGGACGCGGCGGCGCGCCTGCCGGAGCGGGCGAGGGCGTGCCTTCCTGCGGATAGATGAAGCCTTCCAGCACGATTTCGGCGCGCGCGGGCACCTGCAATCCGTCGACGCCCGGCGTGATGCACTTCGCGAGTTCCGTGCGGCCGCCACGGAGCAGGCCGGCGAACTGGTATTCGGAAAGCGTATCGGGCACCGGCGTGACCGCCCCGAGGATGGTTGCCGGATCGGCGCCCAGAACGACCGCCACAGGATAAGGCTTGCCCGGATTCTGTAGTGCGAACTCGCGGAAATCGAGCGCGCCGCCGCGATGCGCGAGCCATCGCATGATCAGTTTGTTGCGCCCGATCAGTTGCTGGCGATATATGCCTAAATTTTGTCGGGGCTTATTCGGACCTTTTGTCACGGTCAGGCCCCATGTAATCAGGGGGCCGGCGTCGCCCGGCCAGCAGGTCTGAATTGGCAGCCTGGCGAGGTCGACATCGTTACCTTCCCAGACGATTTCCTGGCAGGGTGGCGCGCTCACTGTTTTAGGCGCCATGTCCCACACCGCTTTCGCAAGCGACAGCAGTTTGCCGGCGTCCTTGAGGCCTTTCGGCGGCTCCGGTTCCTTCAGCGCGGAGAGCAGCCGGCCCACGTCGCGCAACGACTCGAGCGCGGCGCCGTCACCTTCGCCCGCCTGCGCATCGACACCCATGCCGAGCGCGACCCGCCGAGGTGTGCCGAACAGGTTGCCGAGCACCGGGAACCCGTGCTGCGCCTTGCTCTCAAAGAGCAAAGCCGGACCGCCGGCGCGCAGCACACGGTCGCACAACTCGGTCATCTCCAGCACAGGTGAGACGTTTTGTGAGATGCGGCGCAGTTCCCCGATCGTCTCGAGACGGCCGACGAAATCGCGCAGGTCTTTGTATTTCATCTGGTGCGGTTCATTGCCGCGCAAGCGGCGAAAAGGAGGGGCGCGGCAGGCTTTGCGGCGCCAGAACGATTGTCGATTTTACCTGTGTTGGCTGGCGCACGTAGCTCGGCTAAACGGGCTAGGCGAGACGGAGGACTGGCGATGCCTCAAAAGGCGCATGCCGCATGGTTCTGGACCGGCTGAACGCCGTTCTTTATTACAATTAGTTATACTTTTGCCTATCTATAGTGTTGACGATCTATAAAACCCTGCATAGAATCCGTCCACATTGGTTGCAGGGCGTGAACCTTTTTACCACTGCCCCCGGTCCCATCAGACGCAACGCGTCACCGTTTACCGAACCCCTGCACGGTATTTGACGGCCTTATTGAAGTCCTCGCCAGCGCCAACTGACGCTGGTTTTTCGCGTGGGAGCCACCGCCCGCATGCTTTTTTGACATGCCGCGGACCCGTTTCAGGATGGCTCCCCACAAACGGTATTTGCCGTTTTCCCGACGTCGCTGCTGCCCTAACCAGACAGAGCACGCGATGTCTTGACTCTGCGAATGTGCTGTACCGCCTTTTCATCTGGCGGGGTTCGCGGATCATGCAACATGGGAGATCTGAATGAACGCCTGGTTATCGTGGCGTCCCGATGAGCGTATTGCGCAAGTTGTGCGTGGTGTGCTGCGTCGCGGGACGCGAATGAGTCATCACCTGTTCAGCATCGTGGGCGGTATCGCCGTCGTGCTGACAGTCGCACTGTGGCTGATGCCGGCCCTGCGCGGCACGCTTGCCGCCAAGTTGATGCCGGTCATCTCCGCCGCTGTGCAAGCCGGCCCCGCCCGTTTGCTGCAGGGCAACCCGCTGCCGGCTTTCGGACCGCCCGCAGGCGCGCCCTCTGACGACTCGCTGTCGGCCAGCTCGAACGGTTCCGATGCCGTGAGCAGCACGAACAACGCTAGCAACGGCAACACGGCCGTTATTGCGAGCAACACCGGTTTTGACGGCGCGTTCGACGCCTCCGGCTCGACCGGTATGGGCGTTGCGGCGCTGAATGGCCTCGACCCGCGCACCATGCAAAGCGTCACCGCGCTGGCGCGGCTGATTCCGTCGCAACGCGTGTCCGCCGACGCGCGTGACGATCGCGTGCTGGTCTCGACCCGCGAGCAGGATCTGGTTGCATCCTATCTGGCACGGCGCTATCGCGTCGCTCAGGAGCCCGTCAGCGAGCTCGTGAAAGCCGCGTTCGACACCGGCCGCGAAGTTGGTCTCGATCCACTGCTGCTGCTGTCCGTGATGGCGATCGAATCGGGTTTCAACCCGTACGCCGAGAGCGGTGTCGGCGCGCAAGGCCTGATGCAGGTCATGTCAAAGGTGCACTCGGACAAATTCCAGTATTTCGGCGGCCAGAGCGCGGCCCTCGAACCGGTCGCGAACATCAAGGTCGGCGCACTGGTGCTGAAGGATTGCATCGCACGCGGCGGCTCGCTGCCGGGCGGCTTGCGCCTGTATGTCGGCTCGACCTCGCAGGACGACGGCGGCTACGGCGCCAAGGTGATGGCCGAGCGTGGCCGTCTGCGCGACGTGGCGCGTGGCCGCAAGGTGCCGATCAACGCACCGCAGGCGCCGGTTCTGACCGCGTCGACCAGCAGCGGCGCGGCTGCCAGCAACGGCAAGCGCGTGCAGGTGACGCTCGAGGGTAGCCATCCGTTGAGCGCGGCGACTTCGGTGAAGACGCCGGTTTCCTCCGAGCAGGATGATGCGAGCTCCAACGTCACGAAGCACGTGGCGTCGGCTTCGGAGTTGGGCGCTTGAGGTTGGGCCGAAGCTTGGCAGCGTAACTCTGGCAGCGCTGGCGGCTCGACGCAGCAGCCGCAACAAAAAAGGACACTCGGTTGAGTGTCCTTTTTTTCGTCTGCTGATTGAGAAGCGCGTTGCTTCGCTCAGCCTTTTCCGAAAAGCTTCGCCAATCGCTCGACCGCTTCTTCCAGTTTCGGATACGCGGTGGCGTACGAAAGCCGGATGTAGTCCTTCGGCGCATGCGTACCGAAATCCATGCCCGGCACCAGCACCACGCCGGCATCGTGCAACATGGCCTTCGTGAGAGCCGCGCTGTCGCCGGCTGCCGGATGCGCGACCGTGCGGCAATCGGCGTACACGTAGAACGCGCCGTCGGGCATGACAGGTACCGAGAAGCCGAGCGATTGCAGCGCCGGCGCGATGAAGTCGCGGCGACGCTTGAACTCCAGGCGCCGCGCTTCGTAAATCGCGATCGTTTCCGGCTCGAAGCAGGCGAGCGCCGCGTGCTGGGCGAGCGCAGAGGCGCAGATGAACAGATTTTGCGCGAGCTTTTCGAATGCGCTCACCATGCCGGGCGGCACCACCAGCCAGCCCAGGCGCCAGCCCGTCATGTTGAAGTACTTCGAGAAGCTGTTGACGGTCACCACGTCGTCGCCGAATGAGAGCGCCGAGACGGGCTTGGCGTCGTAACTCAGGCCCTGGTAGATCTCATCGACGATAGTGAAGCCACCACGCGCCCGCACGGCCTTGACGATGCGTTCCAGTTCAGCCGGTTCGATCGACGTGCCGGTCGGATTCGACGGCGACGCGAGCAATACTCCACGGGTGTGCTCGTTCCAGAGCCGCTCGACGTCGGCGGCGGTTAGCTGGAAACGCTCTGCGGGACCACTCGGCACCATCACCGGCTTGCCCTCGGCCGCGATCACGAAATGACGGTTGCAGGGGTAGCACGGGTCGGGCATCAGCACTTCGTCGTCGCGATCGACCAGCGCCGCGCAAGCCAATAGCAACGCTGCCGAGGCGCCGGCAGTGACGACGATGCGCGCCGGATCCACGCTGACGCCATAGAAGTCGGCGTAATGCGCCGAGATCGCTTCGCGCAGCGCGTGCAGGCCAAGCGCGTTGGTGTATTGCGTGACGCCGCGGCGCAGCGCGCTCGCTGCGGCCTCGATGACCGGCTCGGGCGCCGTGAAATCGGGTTCGCCGATTCCCATGTGAATGATGTCGCGTCCGTCGCGCTCGAGAAGCGCGGCCTCCTTGGCCAGCTCCATCACATAGAAAGGCTGGATGGCGTCCACGCGTGCGGCAAGCCGTACCAAGGGTTCGGTCACGGAGTTCATACGATCAAATCCAGTTCAGGAGCAAAAACGGGACTACGTGTTGCGCGTGTGTTCCCGCGCGACACGCCGTCCTTGCAAGCGGTTTTGTTTCGCTGCGTTCAGCGGGGCACACGGCAAGACTCACACAGTAAGCCATGCGCCTTGCGCTCAACGCTTGCGAGCCGCCTGCGTTTCATCCACGCGCAGTTGCGCCGACAGCTTGTCCAGCACGCCGTTCACGTACTTATAGCCGTCCGCGCCGCCGAACGTCTTGGCGAGTTCAACCGCTTCGTTGATCACCACGCGATACGGAATATCGAGGTGATTCTTCAGTTCGAACGCGGCCACCAGCAGCACGGCGCGTTCGACAGGCGAGAGCTGCTCGATCGGACGGTCGAGACACGGGGCGATGGCCGCGGACAGTGCTTCCGAATCGCGGATCACGCCGTGCAGTATGGCGTCCAGATGCTCGTGGTCGGCCTTGTCGAAGCCTTGTGCGCCGCGCAGTTGCGCGTCGATTTCACCGCCGGGCGAGCCCGACAGCAGCCACTGATAAAGCCCCTGCGTGGCCAGTTCGCGGGAGCGTCGGCGTGCGCTCTTCATGCCTCTTCCTCTTCGTCTTCTTCTTCCTCGTCATCGCCGCCGAGTTGTTCGAGCGCGACGGCGAGATTCGCCATTTCGACGGCCACGCGCGCTGCGTCGCGACCCTTTTCGGTCATGCGTGCAACCGCCTGTTCGTCGTTCTCGGTGGTCAGCACCGCGTTCGCAACCGGAATGCCAAAGTCGAGGCCGATGCGCGTGATGCCCGCGCCGCTTTCGTTCGACACCAGTTCGAAGTGGTACGTTTCGCCGCGAATCACCGCGCCGAGCGCGATCAGTGCGTCGAATTGCGCGCTTTCGGCGAGCTTTTGCAACGCCAGCGGGATTTCCAGCGCGCCCGGCACGGTGACCAGCAGCACGTCTTCGCCCGTCACGCCGAGGCGTTCGAGTTCTTCGATGCAGGAGTCCGCGAGGCCGTTGCAAACGGGTTCGTTAAAACGCGCCTGGACGATGCCGATACGCAGTCCGTCGCCGTCGAGATTCGGTTGGTATTGTCCGATTTCCATGAGAATTCCGTAGTGTTTTGAGTGGGCGCTAAGCGCGTGAATGGTCGGATCAGCCTTGTTGCGGAGCCTGCGCGGTGCTGCCCGGCATCGGTACGAAGCCCGTGACTTCGAGACCGTAGCCCGACATGCTGCCCAGCTTGCGCGGGTTCGACAGCACCTGCATCTTGCCGACACCGAGCTCGCGCAGAATCTGCGCGCCGATGCCGTACGTCTTGAAGTCGACCGGCCGGCGTTTGAGTGCTTCCGCTCTTTCCTTCGAGTCGAACGCCTTGAAAACGTCGATCAGATGGTCCTTCGAGTCGCCGCAGTTCAGCAGTACGATCACACCGCAGTCGCGTCTGGCGATCTCTTTCATGGCCGCGTCCAGCGTCCATGAGTGCGTGGATTCGCCCACTTCGAGCAGATCCAGCACCGACAGCGGCTCATGCACGCGCACCAGCGTGTCCTGATCCGCGCAGGGCGTGCCGCGCACCAGTGCGATATGCGGCTGGCCGCTCGGCTGGTCGAGATACATGACCGCGCGAAACGCGCCGTGCGCCGTCTGCATGGTGCGCTCGCAAATCCGTTCGACGATCGACTCGGTGCGGCTGCGATAGTGGATCAGGTCCGCGATCGTGCCGATTTTCAGGCCGTGCTCTTTGGCGAATTCCAGCAGGTCCGGCAGGCGCGCCATCGTGCCGTCGTCGTTGATGACCTCGCAGATCACAGCGGCCGGCGTGAGGCCTGCCAGCGCGGTGAAGTCGCAGCCCGCCTCGGTGTGGCCGGCGCGCACGAGCACGCCGCCGGGCTGGGCCATGATCGGGAACACGTGGCCGGGCTGCACGATGTGCTCGGCCTTGGCGTCCGGCGCGACCGCCGTAGCGATCGTGCGGGCGCGGTCGGCCGCCGAGATGCCGGTCGTGACGCCTTCAGCCGCTTCGATACTCACGGTGAACGCCGTGCCGTACTGAGTGCCGTTGCGGTAGGTCATCAGCGGCAGGTTCAGCAGCTTGCAGCGTTCCTGCGTGAGCGTCAGGCAGATCAGGCCACGGCCGTAGCGGGCCATGAAGTTGATCGCTTCCGGCGTGACGAATTCGGCGGCGATCACGAGGTCGCCCTCGTTTTCGCGGTCTTCTTCGTCGACGAGGATCACCATCCGGCCGGCTTTCAGTTCGGCGATGATCTCTGGAGTGGAGGCGAGCGTCATGTTGGCGAGAGTTTCGAAGAAAGCGCGTATTTTACGCCACGCGCGAGCCCAAGTCGCCTCCGCCGAACGGCATAGGCCGTTTGGCCGACTGGCGATGAGCCGTCCGCCGTTGCTATGCTCGTTGAAAACGATAGACGCATGAACCGGCTGAAAGCGGCAGGGCGCCGCCGCCAGCCCATGCGTGGCCGGGCTTGCGGCCTGTTATTTGGGCGCGTTCAGCATGCGCTCCACGTACCGCGCGATCAGATCGATCTCCAGATTCACCTGTGTGCCTTCACGCAGCCGCTTGAGCGCGGTCACTTCCACGGTGTGCGGAATCAGGTTGATCGAGAATTCGCAGCCGTCGTCGCGATCTTTAACCGAGTTGACGGTCAGGCTCACGCCGTTGACAGTGATAGAACCTTTGTACGCCAGATAGCGGCCGATCTCGCGCGGCGCCAGCACCCGCAGTTCGTGCGATTCGCCGACCGGCGCGAAATGCGTGACCGTGCCGAGGCCGTCCACGTGTCCGGAAACGATATGGCCGCCGAGCCGGTCGTGCGCGCGCAGCGCCTTCTCGAGATTGACTTCGCCGGTTTCGCCGAGGCCCGCCGTGCAGTTCAGGCTTTCGCGCGACACGTCGACTTCGAACGAATGGCCGGTCTTGGCGACCACGGTCATGCAGGCGCCCTGGATCGTAATGCTGTCGCCGAGCTGCACGTCGCCGAGATCGAGGCCGCCGGCTTCGACGTTCAGGCGCACGCCCGCGTCGCCGTGCGTGCCGAGCGGCTTGACTGATTCAATGCGGCCCACGGCCGCGACGATTCCTGTGAACATCGTGCTAATCCTTGATCATTTCGAAACGGGTTGGGACGCGGGATCGCCGCCGGGCTTGGGTTCGGGTTCGGGTGCTGACTCCGGCGCGGGCTCGGCCATGAAGCGCGCGAGAATCCGCAAATCGTCGCCGATCCGGTCGACCGCGTGGAAGTTCAGTTTGACGCGGGCCTCGAGTGTCTCGGGCGCGCCCAGGCTGAACATGCTCATCGAATCCATGCCGAGCAGGCTCGGCGCGAGATACACCAGCAGTTCGTCGACACAGCCTTCGCGCAGCAGCGAGCCGTTCAGCTTGTAGCCTGCCTCGACGTGCAACTCGTTCACGTTGCGCTCGCCGAGTACTTTCAGCACTGCGGGCAGATCGACCTTGCCGGCCGGGTTCGCCAGTTGCACGATTTCGGCGCCGCGTTCGCGCAACGCAGTGGCGCGCTCGGCATGGCGCTGATCGAGATTGCCGCAAAAGATCAGCGTCGGCGCGCCGGCCAGAATCTGCGCCTGCGGCGGCACATCGAGCTGGCTGTCGATCAATACGCGTTGTGGCTGGCGCGGCGTGTCGACGGCGCGCACCGTCATGCGCGGATCGTCTTCTCTCACGGTGCCGATGCCGGTCAGGATCGCCGACGCGCGAGCGCGCCAGGCGTGGCCGTCGGCGCGTGCCGCTTCGCCGGTAATCCATTGGCTGACGCCTGAAGGCAAGCCGGTGCGGCCGTCCAGCGAGGCCGCGACTTTCATGCGAACCCAAGGGCGGCCGCGGGTCATGCGCGAGACGAAGCCGATATTCAATTCGTATGCTTCGGTGGCGAGCAGTCCGCAGCGCACTTCGATGCCGGCGTCGCGCAAGATGGCGAGGCCACGTCCGGATACCAGCGGATTGGGATCTTCCATCGCCGCGACCACGCGCGCGACCTGAGCTTCGATCAGTGCGTTGACGCACGGCGGTGTGCGTCCGAAGTGACTGCATGGCTCAAGGGTCACGTAAGCCGTGGCGCCGCGCAGATCGTGGCCGCGCGAGCGTGCATCTTTCAATGCGCGAATCTCGGCATGATCCTGACCGGCCGGTTGGGTGAAGCCTTCGCCGATCACCTCGCCGTTCTTGACGAGCACGCAGCCGACCCGGGGATTCGGGTCGGTGGTGTACATGCCGCGCTTGGCCAACGCGAGCGCGCGTTCCATATGGACGAAATCGGTTTGCGAAAACATCGGTGTCCGGTCGGGTACGGTGACTAGGCTGTCATGAGCTGCAGTTTTAACGATGCGTCGTCTCGCCGCGCTCAGGCCACAAGCGAGGCGAACGCGCCGCGTGCGGCTTCGATCGTGGTGTCGACGATCGCGTCGTCGTGAACGATCGAAACGAAGCCCGCTTCATAGGCCGACGGCGCGAAGTACACGCCGGCGTCCAGCATCTTGTGGAAGAACGCGTTGAAACGCGGCACGTCGCTTTTCGTGACTTCGGCGAAGCTCGTCGGAATCGAATCCGTGAAGTAGAGGCCGAACATGCCGCCGAGCGAATCGGCTGCGAACGGCACCTTGGCTTCACGCGCGGCACCCGCGAGACCTTGCACGAGGCGCGTGGTGCGCGCGGCGAGCGTGTCGTAGAAGCCCGGTGCCTGGATCAGTTGCAAAGTTTTCAGGCCGGCCGCCACCGCGATCGGGTTGCCCGACAGCGTGCCCGCCTGGTAGACGCCGCCGAGCGGCGCGAGGTGGGCCATGATGTCGCGCCGGCCGCCGAAAGCCGCCGCCGGCATGCCGCCGCCGATCACCTTGCCAAGACAGGTCAGATCGGGCGTGATGCCATAGACCTCTTGCGCGCCGCCCAGGGCGACGCGGAAGCCGCACATCACTTCGTCGAAAATCAGCACCGAACCGTACTCGGTGCACAGGCGTCGCAACGCTTGCAGGAACTCGGGCGTGGCGCGCACCAGATTCATATTGCCGGCCACCGGTTCGACGATCACCGAGGCGATCTCGTTGCCGAATGCCTTGAACGCTTCTTCGAGTTCGGCGACGTTGTTGTACTCGAGCACGGTAGTGTGCTTGGCGATATCCGCCGGCACACCCGCCGAAGTCGGATTGCCGAAGGTCAGCAGGCCCGAACCGGCCTTCACCAGCAGGCTGTCCGCATGGCCGTGATAGCAGCCCTCGAACTTGACGATACGGCTGCGGTTCGTGAAGCCGCGAGCGAGGCGCAGCGCGCTCATGGTCGCTTCGGTGCCGCTTGACACCATGCGCACCTGTTCGATGGAGGGCACCAGCTTGCAGATTTCTTCGGCGATTTCCACTTCCGATTCGGTCGGCGCACCGAACGAAAAGCCGTTGCCCAGCACACGCTGCACGGCTTCGAGAACCTCCGGATGGACATGGCCTAGGATCATCGGGCCCCATGAGCCGATGTAGTCGATATAACGCTTGCCGTCCGCGTCCCAGAAGTAGGGGCCCTGCGCGCGTTCGATAAAGCGCGGCGTGCCGCCGACCGAGCGGAAAGCGCGGACCGGCGAGTTCACGCCGCCGGGAATGGTGCGTTGCGCGCGTTCGAAGAGGGTTTCGTTTTTGGACATGGCGATGACTGGAATTGGGGTTGCGCAGCGGCGCAGATCGCCTGTCGGCGAGTCGCGCGGCGCTGGGATAAGTGGAGAAATTGTACCGGAGTCAGCGTGAACAGGTTTCCCGCACGCGCTCGTGGCGCGTGCGGCTCTCTCAGTTTTTACGCGGGCCTTTGGTGGCCGTGCGCTTTTTCGCTGCCGCGTGAGCCGTGACCTTGCTCGAATGGGTTGGGCCCGCCGGCGTATCGACCTTTGGCGGTTTGCGCTTGCCGGTCAGCTCCGCCCAGCGCTTTTCCAATGCGCCTTCGGCGATCGGCTTGATCACGGTGCCTGAACTCTGTGCGTCCCACGTCTGTACCGAGAAAGGATGCGTGCGCAACGTCTCGCGTGAGATCACCACGCCTTCGTGTGCATCGACCAGCCAGTCGTATACGAAGTCGATGCATAAACGATAGCCCCGTTTCGTCGCCGCATCCGGAACCTCGTACGGTGCACGCGTCACATAACCGGAGCCGAAAATGCCCTTTGGTTCCTGCGCGACCCGATGCAGGAAGACTCGGTCGCCTGGCAGGATGCTGCGCGCAAATCCGCAGCCCCACACGTCAGCCACCGCGACGCCAGTAGAGACGCGTTTGGCCACGTCGGGCAACTCGGGCCAAGGCCATTTTTTGGGGCTCCAGATCAGCAGGAATGCGGTCATCGCAGAATGAGCGGAATAGTGGGGAAGAGCGCCGCGAACACTTGGAATGTGGCCGCAGCCGTTCAGGCGGCAGCATAGCCGATCGGCGGTGCGCCTGCCGTGCGTGGCCGATGTGCGGCGGGCTGCGCCGTGAGAAGTCCCCGTGGCCGCCTAACGACGTAACCGACCGGTTTCCTCGACGTGGCCGTACGCGACCCGCGCCCACCGTCGCCATCGTCCCCGAAGCCGCAGGCGGTTAACCGTCGAGTACAATTGAATCTATCACGCTGCTGCTGTCCCCGTTTCACCTGTTGCGCTGCCGATGGCGGCGCGGCGCTTCATCTGGAATCCCATGTCTCACGTCACCAGAAGCCGGCCCGATGGCCGGCTGATTCTGTTGCTCGGCGCGCTCGCCGCGTGCGGGCCGATTTCGATCGATATGTATCTGCCGAGCCTGCCTACTATCGCGCAGGCATTCGCTATCAGCACCGGCGCCGCGCAGACCACGCTCACCAGCTTCATGTTCGGTTTTTCGATCGGCATGCTGCTCTACGGTCCGTTGTCGGATACGTATGGCCGCCGGCCGGTGCTGCTCGGCGGCATCGTCATGTATGCGCTGGCCAGCGTGGCCTGTGCAATGTCGTTCTCGATCGGTTCCCTGGTCACGTTCCGTTTCGTTCAGGCGCTGGGCGCGGGCGCGGCTTCGGTGCTGGCCCGAGCCATTGCACGCGACGCCCACGGTCCGACCGATGCCGCCCGCGTACTCTCGATGCTCGCCATCGTCACGTCGATCGGGCCGTTGCTTGCGCCGTTGATCGGCGGGCAGTTGTTGCTGCTCGGCGGCTGGCGTGTCGTCTTCGTCGCGCTGACGCTGTTCGGCACGGTGTGTGCGGTCACCGCGTTTCTCAAGGTGCCGGAAACGTGGCCGCGCGAGAAGCGCGCCCAGTCGGCGCTGCTGAAATCGTTCGGCGCGTATGGCAAGTTGTTGCGCGATCCGGTTGCGTGGGGGCTCATGCTGTGCGGCGGCATGGCGTTCGCGTCGATGTTTGCGTACATCACGGCGACGCCGTTCGTCTACATCGAGTATTTCCATGTGTCCGCGCAGCACTACGGGTTTTTGTTCGCGCTGAATATCGTCGGCATCATGTTCGGCAACTTCATGAATACGCGACTCGTCGGCCGGCTCGGTTCGCTGCCGATCATATCGTTCGCCGCAACCGTGAGCTGTATTGCCTCGCTGTTTGTCTGTCTGGTATCGCTGACCGGGTGGGGCGGTCTGTGGTCGATCGTGTTCGGCCTGTTCTTCGTGGTCGGCGTGGTTGGTATTCTGTCCGCCAACTGCACGACCGATCTGATGCATCGCTATCCGGTGAATGCCGGCGCCGCGGCCGCCGTGTTCGGCGCCGTCCAGTTGGCCCTCGGCGCCTTGTCGAGTCTCGCGGTTGGACTCTGGCAGGACGGCTCGCCCAAAGGCATGGGCGTCACGGTGGGAGTGGCAGGGCTGCTCTGTTATCTCGGCCGGATCCTGGTTGTCAGGTGGCATGGAACCAAGGCGCCTGTCGCGGCCGTTTAAAGGGCAATGAGGCGCGAACCGCGCGGCGTCTACGGAAAACACCAGGTGTTGCGTGCGCGCGACCGTGCGTTTCAATTTGCATTGCTATGATGGAGCCACTGTTCCTCGGAGCGGCAATCATGGCGATCAGAGATTTGATGAACGGCGAACGGCAACACGCTGCTTTCGCTGAAGCGCAGAAGCTGGCGGACAGCGGCGCCTATCATGATTACACGGACATCGAATACGTCTTGCGCTTTGATTACGGCTTGTCTGATGTATCGGCGCTGCTCGACAGCCAACTGATGCATCGCGACCTGAATCGCCGTTGCGCGGATGCGCGCGAGAAACTCGAGATGCTCGGCGTGTGATGCCCAACGCGTGACGTGGGCGGTCGAGCGGCTCTCGCATCGAGGTGTGCCAATCGTGTGAGGTGTTGTGCCGGAAACGGCCAGCGCTTGCACGTCGCATGATTTCTCGCGTCGTCGCTTCATCGCATAGGCGTAATGGCATGCTCTCGCGCGAATGTGCCGCGTGCAGCGTCATGCGCCGTCACATCTGGAGTGGTCTTCATGTCTGGTAGTCAACACGACTCGCATCTTCCGCATACAGAAAATCCCGCTACGCTCTCCAAGCCGGGCGGTCATTACAGCCACGTCGCAATCGCGAATGGTTTCGTGTTCGTCTCGGGACAACTGCCGATCACCGCGCAAGGCGACAAGCTCTCCGAGGCTTCGTTCGAGGTTCAGGCCGAACAGGTGCTGGCCAATGTGCAAGCTGCGCTCGAAAGCGCGGGCAGTAGCATCGCGCAACTGGTGCAGGTGCGCGTCTACATTGTCGATGTCGAGCACTGGATGAGCTTCAATCAGATCTACGCTCGGTGGGCAGGCGAGGCTCGACCCGCACGTGCCGTCGTGCCGGTTCCTCAACTGCATTACGGTTTCAAGATCGAGGTCGAGGCGACCGCGCTGGTTTAGGTGACGGCAAAACATCGGCAATGAGCGATATCAAACCGCGTGGTCGCTGAATCTTTCGACCGTGCGCGTGAAAGCGGGACCTGCAACGGGACCCGCAAGCAGACGAAATCGACAAAACGCTTGCCCAAATCGGCCAACCGCCTGGGCATACCCGCACGCTCCACATGCCTGGGCCGACGCCACATTGTTCGGCTGGTAGCAATTGTGATTTCACGCTATCGGCATAGAAAAAAGATAGGTCGCAACTAAACTCAATCTTGTCAGCGGCGTGCGTCTTAACCGGCGTGCGGCGCTCTTGAAACCGGATTGGGGATTCACCATGAAAAGCAAACTTCTTGCGGCGTTGCTCATCGCAGTTACCGGCGCGATCGCTGCGCCCGCGTTCGCCAGCGGCTACGGGCCGGCGCCTTCCTATCGTCCTTTAGTCGGGGCTCCTGCTTCACAACGAGGCCAGAGCGCGCAAACCATTGCAGTGGAACGCAACGATGCGACTGGTTCTGTCGGTGATTCGTATGGTGGTGTGGTGGCGCAAACATTCGCGTCGGGCAGTCGTCAACCTGACGTGGCGGTTGGTAGCGTGTACTCACGTCACTAACTTGAGCGTGGTTTGCTGGCCAAGGCTGTAGCGAGGTGTCGAAATGCTGAAGTTTATTGAAGGTGCGGCTCTGTTGGGTGCGCTGATGCTTTATCTGGTTCCATCCATGATTGCGGACGCCAGAGATCGGGAATATGCCTTCGCGGTAACCATGGTAAATATCCTGCTCGGGTGGACGGTGATCGGTTGGTTCGCTGCGCTGGTGTGGGCGCGGTATCCGGTCAGCGACCGTCGCTTGAAGCACTTCGCGAGACGGGCGCAACGCGCGGTCGCACGAGTCACGATCGATGCCATCGTTGCACGCGCTGAATGTCGTGGCAGTTCAATTCCGGTATTCAATCCTCGCGTGGCGCCATTGGTTGCGCGCATTGCGGCAAACTGTCATCGCCATCCACGGGACTAGGTTGCTCTGTGTGATCAATCAATAGTCGGCGCCAGCTTCTTTCACGACCCGCCTTTATAGGTTGCAACAACGCCCGCAAGGTCTCCCCAGTTCGGCGAAGACAGCAGCTCCGGATGGTCCTGTTGAACCTTCAGCGCGACGCTGCGAAAGGCTTGCGCACATGCGGAGAGGTCGGCTGGCCGCGTGACGGGCGGCGCGACAGGCGAGCTCTTTGGTGTCGGCAGATTCAGTTTGGGAGCAGGGCCCGGCGTTTTTACTTCAGAAAGCGCGGAGCTGAGTTTCGAAAGCTGTGTGCGCGCGCTGACTGGAGCGGAGTACGTGCCACCCGCATTGAACTTGTCCGCGAGAAGCTGAAGTATCGACGTGTGGTCCAGGTTGCAGGAATAGACGCCGCCCGGTGTCACGTAGGGCGAGATCAGGAACGCCGGTACCCGCAGCCCGGTGGTTTGGAACTGATAGCCGGCGACGTCGGTGGGAATCGCAAGGGGACTGACGTGATCGAAAAATCCCCCATGCTCGTCATACGTGACAATCATCAGCGTCTCATCCCAGCGTTTGGACGCGGAGATGGTTTGATAAATGCCCGCAAGGAACGCTTGCCCTGGGGCGACGCCGGTAGGTGAGTGATCGTCATTCGGTGCGAGATGCGGGCCGTCGGTGTATTCCGGCTCGATGAAAATGACCTGAGGCATGTTCGCACCGTTCGTCCAGTCTGCCTTGAAGCGCGAGTATCGCCTGAACCTGCCTCCGTTGCCGTTTAGCGGCAAGGCGAGAGAAGTCACGATTTCAGGTAGCCACTTGGGCATCAGGCTGAAGAACGGGAAAAATCCTCCCGACTGGTAGACGCACCAACTCGCAGCGTGTGCGGTCAGCCAGTCATAAACCAGGGACTGCTCAGGAAGAAAACCCGAAACGTTGTCGCTAATCGCGCTCTCTCCCGACATTGCCATCAGGCGATTTGCCTGAGTTCCCGTGGGAAGCGGCGCAAACCAGCTATCGCACACCATGAAATTCCTGGCGAAGAAATCGAAAACAGGTAGTGCGTCGGCGGCGTAGTAGCCCATTACCATCGAAAGGTCGGCTGGCGGAGGATTTCGTGTCGCGTAGCTCGCGACGAATCCGCCCAGTTCCGGGCAGCCTCCGTTCGCGCAGGGTGTGTTTATTTGTGTCGAAATCGGCGTGCGGTCATGCGGAGGGTCGGGGATGAGTTGGGTCGACGGTGAAAGAGCATGGATGGGATAGGTCTTGCCGCCGTAGAGGTTCGTGAAATTCTGCTGCCAGGCGGGATCGGCCGAGAGTCCGTTGACGTCCTTTCCCTTGAGGCTCAGGTAGCCGAGAACATGGTCGAACGACCTATTCTCCATCATTACGACGATGATGGTCTTGATGTTGTCCAGTGACATGCTGCCTCCGTTATCTCGCCATCAAGGCGACGACCTCGCCTGCTGAAGTGCCGGCGCGAAGGAATCCAGGGGAGCGCGGCACTGCGGACATCCTGACTCGAATGGATTTCCTTTGTCAGCGTCCCGGAGTGCGGGCTGAGACCACGCGGGTCGAACGTTCGCTGCGAGGGCTCGGACCTCTTGCGCAGGCTCGACGCGGCAGTCTTGCTTCCGGGTAGACGTTAAGGCTAGTTCACGTCACATCACTGTTCAACTTCAGTTGCGTTGTGGCGTCGTTGTGGCGTTATAGGAAAGGCCCGGTTCAAACCGCGATCTGGCTTTCCCTGCGGCTTCCGTGTTCGCAGTGGTTATCCCAAGGATCGGATTTCTGTTTGCTAAGACACGTCCTCAACCTCCTGAAACCACCGTTTCTCCCATACGGAGAGCTTGTCTTTTTTCAGACGCCGCCGCGGATTGCCGCACATCCAGCAACTGCATGGGGTAGGTGTATCGACGACCTTACCGAGTTCCTCGGAAGTCAGGCGACGCCCCCACCAATAGAAGCGCCGATTTTTCATGATTCGCGCCCGGTCTGCCCGGCGCCGCGCTGTACCTGCCATTTCGCACCTCAATTTCGATAGCTGAATGTGCGAAAGCCCGCTCAAGGCGGGCTGGAGGGCAAATCGGATTTTGTGAAGTCTAGACCTTCTGGTGGCGCTTGTCGCGCATGCAGCGCTCGTGCAACGAAGGCTGATCAGCCAGGACCGCGCAGATGCGGTACAAATGAAAACGGGCCCAAAGGCCCGTTTCATTGATGTTCTGGCGGAGGCGGTGAGATTCGAACTCACGGAAAGATTGCTCCTTCGCCGGTTTTCAAGACCGGTGCCTTAAACCACTCGGCCACACCTCCAAGCCCTAAATTGTAACCTGAAAAAACCTCGTTGCGGCATGCCGTCGATCCGCAATCACTGCGGATCTTTCAGAAACAGCTCCTGCAAATCGTTCAGGAAAGCCTGGCCGAGCGGCGTCGGCGCAATTTTTTCGTGGTCGCGCGTGATCAGCTTGCGCCGTTCGGCTTCCTGCAAAGCCGGTTCGATCGACGTCATCGACATGCCCGTGCGCTCGATGAACCGATGCACCGGAAACCCTTCCACCAGTCGCAGCGCGTTCAGCATGAACTCGAACGGCAGGTCGCGCGTGCCGACTTCATGCTCTTCCTGCACCGCCGTGCCGCCCTTCGCCTGCTCGATGAACGTGGTGGGATGCTTGTAGCGCGCCTGGCGCAGCACGCGATTCGGAAACGACAGCTTGGTATGCGCGCCCGCACCGATGCCGAGATAATCGCCGAAACGCCAGTAATTCAGATTGTGCTTGCTCTGCCTGTGTGGCTGCGCATACGCCGACACCTCATAACGCGCGTAACCCGCGGCCGTTGTGCGCTCATGAATCCAGTCCTGCATGTCGGCGGATGCATCGTCGTCGGGCAGCGCGGGCGGGAACTTTGCGAACAGCGTGTTCGGTTCGAGCGTCAGGTGATAGAGCGACAAATGCGGCGGCGCGAACGACAGCGCCGTCTCGACATCGGCCTGGCATTCGGCGAGCGTCTGCCCCGGCAACGCGAACATCAGGTCGAGATTGAAGTTGTCGAAGGTGGTCGAGGCCACTTCGACGGCATGGCGCGCCTGCGCTGAATCGTGAATGCGGCCGAGCGCCTTCAGATGCGCTTCGTTGAAACTCTGAATGCCCACCGAGAGCCGGTTCACGCCGCTCGCGCGAAACTGCGCGAATTTGTCGGCTTCGAACGTGCCGGGATTGGCTTCGAGCGTGATTTCCGCGTCGGCGTCGAGCGGCAGCAGCGCGCGCACGTCCGATAGCAGCCGATCGAGCCCGGCCGCCGAAAGCAGGCTGGGTGTGCCTCCGCCGATGAACACCGTATGCACCTGCCGTCCCCAGACGAGCGGCAACGCCATCTCGAGATCGGCGCGCAAGGCGTCGAGATACTCGTTTTCAGGGAAGGTATCGCCTTTCCATTCGTGCGAGTTGAAGTCGCAATACGGACACTTGCGCACGCACCACGGAAAATGCACATACAGCGCCAGCGGCGGCAGCGACGTCAACCGGATGCTGCCCGGCGACGTGAAGGCCTTGATGACGCCGTTGCCGATATCGGCAGGCACGGGTTTGATCGGAATCACGCTTCCTCCGTCAGGCGCTCGAGCAGTTGCCGCAACGCAATCGCCCGATGGCTGCTGGCGTTCTTCACCGCCGGTTCGAGTTCGGCGGCGCTCGCATTCAGCGCGGGCAGAAAGAAGTACGGGTCGTAGCCGAAACCATGTGCGCCGCGCGGCGCGTCCAGCATTTCGCCATGCCAGCGGCCTTCGGCGATCAGCGGCTCGGGATCGTCCGCGTGACGCACCAAAGCCAGCACACAGAAGTAATACGCGCGCCTGTCGGTTTCGCCTCGCAACGCCGACATGAGATGGGCATTATTCGCCGCGTCGCTCTTTTCGCCGCCGGCGAGTTGTGCGTAGCGCGCCGAATAGACGCCCGGCGCACCGCGCAGCGCGCGCACGCAGAGGCCCGAGTCGTCGGCGAGCGCGGGCAGGCCGGTCAGCTTCGCAGCGTGGCGCGCCTTGGCCAGCGCGTTTTCGACGAACGTGGGATGCGGCTCCTCAGCCTCCGGCACGTTCAACTCGCCTTGCGGAATCAGGTCGATGCCGGCCGCGCCGAGCAACGCCGCAAACTCGCGCAGCTTGCCCGCGTTGTTCGACGCCAGCACGACTTTCTTCAACGGCGAAGCGGATGCGGCTGCGCCATTGTGTTGACTCACCTCATTCACCCTTTTGCTCCAGCGCCGCCTTTTGCTTCGCGATCAGCGTGTTGATGCCGTCGCTTGCCAGATCCAGCAGCGCGTTCATTTCGTCGCGCGAGAAGGGCACGCCTTCGGCGGTGCCCTGAATCTCGACGAAGCCGCCCGCGCCCGTCATCACCACGTTCATGTCGGTGTCGCACTGCGAGTCTTCATCGTAGTCGAGGTCGAGCACCGGCAGTCCGTCGTACACGCCCACCGAAATCGCCGCGACGTAGTCGGTGATCGGCGAGCTTTCGATGCGGCCCGAGGCCAGCAGTTTGGCCACCGCGTCATGCGCCGCCACGAACGCGCCGGTGATGCTGGCCGTGCGCGTCCCGCCGTCGGCCTGGATTACGTCGCAATCGATATGCAGCGTGCGCGCGCCGAGCTTCTCGAGATCGAACACCGAGCGCAGCGCGCGGCCGATCAGGCGCTGGATTTCCTGCGTGCGGCCAGTTTGCTTGCCGCGGGCGGCTTCGCGGTCGCTGCGGGTGTGCGTGGCGCGCGGCAGCATGCCGTATTCGGCAGTGAGCCAGCCTTGGCCGCGGTCGCGCAGAAACGACGGCACGCTCTCGGCGATGCTCGCGGTGCAGATCACTTTCGTATCGCCGAATTCGACCAGCACGGAACCCTCCGCGTGCTTCGTATAGTGGCGCGTGATGCGCACGTCGCGCAGCTGATTGGCCCGGCGGCCGCTGGGGCGTTGGGTGTCGTTGGTCATGTTGGAATCGGTCAGGAAGAAAAGCAGGAGGGAAAGCGCGATTTTACAGCCGATCGGGCGAGGCGGCTGCCCGCATGTGCCTTGGCTCTCCAAGGGGCTCATCGCCAAAAATGGGATAATGGCGTTTCCCCGCCCCGCGTCTCGTACACGCCGGGCGATTCGACTCTCCGGCCATCGTTGAACGCATGGCCACAATCGCGAGAAATACGATGATCTACAGCATGACTGGCTATGCGAGCGCCACGCGCGAACTCGTCCCGGCCTCGGGCACAGGCGGCGTGAGCGTATCGGTCGAACTGCGCACCGTGAACTCGCGCTTTCTCGACCTGAACTTCCGTATGCCGGAAGACGTGCGCGTGTGCGAACCCACGCTGCGCGAAATGTTGATGAACAAGCTGTCGCGCGGCAAGGTCGATATCCGTATCAATCTGCAACGCAGCGAGCAGTCCGCCAACGCGGGATCGATCAATCGCGACGCGCTTGCGCAACTCGCGCTGCTCGAACGCACGGTGCTCTCCACGTTTCCGGAAGCAGGGCGCCTGCGCACTGGCGAAATTTTGCGCTGGCCTGGCATTCTGGCCGAAACCGGCGTGGCGCCCGAAGTGCTGCGCGACGCCGTGCTCGCCTGCGGCAAGCAGGCCATCACCGACCTGATCGACGTGCGCGCCCGCGAAGGCGCGCAACTGGCGACCATGCTGCTCGCCAACGTCACCGAAATGGAAGCGATCGTCACGAAGATCACGCCGCTCGTGCCGGAACTGATCGCCAAGCATCAGCAGAAGATTGTCGAACGCTTGCAGGAAGCGCTGGGCATCGCCGCGCCGGATACGGCGGCGACGAGCGTCTCGCGCGAAGAAATCAACGAACGGATTCGCCAGGAAGTGACGATGTACGGCATCCGTATCGACATCGCGGAAGAACTGTCGCGCCTCACGGCTCACCTGAACGAAACGCGTCACGTGATCCAGAAGGGCGGCAAGGTCGGCAAGCGCCTCGACTTCATGATGCAGGAACTCAACCGCGAAGCGAACACGCTCGGTTCGAAGGCGGCCGCGAAGGAACTGGCGGATTCGTCGATGACCCTGAAGCTGCTCATCGAGCAGATGCGCGAGCAAGTACAGAATCTGGAATAAGGCTGGAGCACCACACAAATGACCGACCACCACACCCGCGAAACGCCGCGCAATCCGTACGCCGGTGCTTACCCTGGCAACCTGTTCATGGTCGTCGCGCCCTCGGGCGCGGGCAAGTCGACGCTCGTGAACGCGCTGCTCGCCGGCGACGACGCGATCCGTCTGTCGATCTCGTACACGACGCGCCCGCCGCGTCCGAAAGAGCAGGACGGCGAGCACTATCACTTCACGACCGTCGACGATTTCATGAGGCGGCACGACGCCGGTGAGTTTCTGGAAAGCGCGGAAGTGCATGGCAATTACTACGGCACCTCGCGCGTGTGGATCGAGGACCAGATGAAAAGCGGCCATGACGTGCTGCTCGAAATCGATTGGCAAGGCGCGCAGCAGGTGAAAAAGCAGTTTCACAACGCGGTCGAAATCTTCATCTTGCCGCCCTCGCTCGAAGCGCTCGAAGAGCGTCTGAAGAAGCGCGGCCAGGACGAGCCGAACGTGATCACGCGGCGGCTGCTCGCGGCCGGCAGTGAGATGGCGCACGCGGCGGAAGCGGAGTACGTGGTGATCAACGAGAAGTTCGATCGCGCGCTCAGCGAACTGCAATGTCTCGTGGCGGCGACGCGTTCGCGCTTCGCCTCGCAATACGCGCGCCACACGCAGCTTTTCGTGCAGCTCGGCATTCACCTGCCACACGCGTGAGCGCGGCGGTGACGCCAGCACATAAGGTAGAATAAGCAACATACTGAGAAGGAACCCAACATGGCCCGCATTACCGTCGAAGACTGCCTCAAACAGATCCCGAACCGTTTCGAACTCGCGCTTGCCGCAACCTATCGCGCGCGTCAGCTCGCGCAAGGCCACACGCCGAAGATCGAAAGCCGCGACAAGCCCACGGTCGTCGCGCTGCGCGAAATCGCGGCGGGTCAGGTCGGCGTCGAAATGCTGAAGAAGGTGCCTGTTTAAGGCGCACTGTTCCGTTTTCGATTGCGCATTGCCACACCTGTAATTGATCCACGTGCAGACCGGCGTCCAACCCTAACCGCTACGGAGGCGAACATGAGTGCTACCCCGCCCACCGCCACCGAAGCGGAACACGACGTCGACTCACCCTCGTCTGCACGCAAGTACATCGACGCGGTCCTCGAACAGTCGTTTCGCCATCTGTTCGGCCCGACCGCCACGCCGGAGCAACCGCGCCGGCATGACGTCGTCTCCATTGCCAAGCTGACCTCCGCCTTGTCCGGCTATCTGCAGCCGGAAGAGATCAAGGACGTCAAGGCGGCCTTCCATTTCAGCGACGAAGCCCACCTCGGCCAGTACCGCCAGAGTGGCGAGCCGTACATCACGCATCCGGTCGCCGTCGCGGAAATCTGCGCCGGTTGGAATCTCGACGCGCAGTCGATCATGGCGGCGCTGTTGCATGACGTGATGGAAGACCAGGGCGTGACCAAGGCCGAACTCGCCGAGCGTTTCGGCGCGAAGGTCGCGGAACTGGTCGATGGGTTGTCCAAGCTGGACAAGATGGAGTTTCGCAATCGCGAAGAGGCGCAGGCGGAAAACTTCCGCAAGATGCTGCTCGCCATGGCGCGCGACGTCCGCGTGATCCTGGTGAAGCTCGCCGACCGGCTGCACAACATGCGCACGCTGGGCGCGGTGCCGCCGGAGAAGCGCCGGCGCGTGGCGCGCGAAACGCTGGATATCTACGCGCCGATCGCTCACCGGCTTGGCCTGAACAATACCTATCGCGAGCTGCAGGACCTGAGCTTCGCGAACTTCAATCCGCATCGGTACGCCACGCTCGAAAAAGCCGTCAAGGCGGCGCGCGGCAACCGGCGTGAAGTGGTCGGCAAGATTCTCGAGTCGGTGCAGCGCGCCATTGCCGATGCGAAGCTCGACGCCGAAGTCACTGGTCGCGAGAAAACCATCTTCAGTATCTACAAGAAGATGCGCGACAAGCAGTTGTCGTTCTCGCAGGTGCTCGACGTGTACGGCTTCCGCGTGGTCGTGGATAGCGCGCTGGAGTGCTACACCTGCATCGGCGCGCTGCATGCGCTGTACAAGCCCGTGCCCGGCAAGTTCAAGGATTACATCGCGATCCCGAAGGTGAACGGCTATCAGTCGCTGCACACCACGCTGGTCGGCCCGTTCGGTGCGCCGATCGAGTTCCAGGTGCGCACGCGCAAGATGCACGAAATCGCCGAAGCGGGCGTGGCCGCGCACTGGCTGTACAAGAACGGCGGCGCGGATCTGAACGATGTGCAGAAGCGCGCGCATCAATGGCTCAAGTCGCTACTCGACATTCAAAGCGAAGCGGGCGATTCGAGCGAATTTCTCGAGCACGTCAAGATCGATCTGTTCCCGGACGCGGTCTACGTATTCACGCCGAAGTCGAAGATCATGGCGCTGCCACGCGGCGCCACGGCGCTCGACTTTGCGTATTCGATCCACAGCGACTTGGGCAACCAATGCGTCGCGGTGAAGATCAACAATGAACTGCTGCCGCTGCGCACCGAGTTGAAGAGCGGCGATATCGTCGAAGTTATCACCGCCCCTTATTCGAAACCGAATCCGGCATGGCTCGGTTTTGTGCGCACCGGCAAGGCGCGCTCGGCGATCCGCCACTACCTTAAGACCATGCGGCTGAACGAATCCGTTCAGCTCGGCGAGCGTCTGGTCGATCAGTCGCTAAAGGGCTATGGGCTGGCGCTCTCGGATGTGACGCCGGAAGCGTGGGAAAAGCTCGTGCAGTGGACCGGCAACAAGAACCGTCAGGAAATTTTCGCGGACATCGGTCTCGGGCGGCGCGTCGCAGCGGTCATGGCCAAGCGCATCGAAGTGCTGATGAGTGGCCGCGACGCCGACGACGACGGCTCGCGCTCCGACAGCAACGCGCCGCATGCGCCGCCGGTCGTCATCACCGGGACCGAGGGGATGTCAGTGCAGCTGTCCGCGTGCTGCCGTCCGATTCCGGGCGACGACATCATGGGCTATATCGGCATTGGCCTCGGCATGGCGATCCACACTACGGATTGCCGTGTTGCGCAGCGTATCCACCGGCGCGATCCGGGCCGCTGGATCGACGTTGCATGGGCGCCGCAACCGGGCCGTCTGTTCGACGTCGCGGTGAAAGTGCTGGTCAAGAACACTAAGGGTGTATTTGCCCGCGTGGCGGCGGATATCACGTCGGCGGACGCCAACATCGTCCACATTGCAATGGACGAGGATCTGTCGCAGGAATCCACCGTGTTGCGCTTCGTGATCCAGGTCAGCGATCGCGTTCATCTGGCCAATGTCATGCGCCGGGTGCGGACAAACCCGGACGTCATGCGCATTGCACGGGAGCGACCGAGCGAAGAAGGGCATCACCGTCACGACGGCGGGATGCGGATCGACCGCGAGCGGGCGGATTACTGATCGGCGGCAGGTGCCCTGAGTCGACCTCGGGGCGCGTCCAATCTCTTCGTTCGAATCTGAACGCACCGGCTACGCGCGAGTCTCACCCGAAACTCAGGGAGAACGCTTGTGAATGTAGCTGACCTCACCGGACTGGCGCTCGATTATTGGGTCGCCCGCAGCCTGCACGACTTCGTGCGCGAAATACACTTTACCGATAGCGGCGAAACCGTGTCGATTCGCGGCAATGACCGCGGGCGTCCGTGGGACGGCCGTTTCACGCCGTCCACGTCGTGGGAGGCGGCGGCTGCTGTGCTGGAGCGCGCGCAGCGACTTGAGGTGCGCGAGAGAACCCACCGCGGCGCGGCACACTGCATCGCGGAATTCGAAGGCGGGCACCGCACGGTGGAAGGACGGGGCGACTCGTTGCGGGTCGCGCTCTTGCGGGCGTTCGTCGAAAGCCGTTTCGGCGATACCGTCGGCGATGTGCTGCACGAGGCGCAGGCGCTGGCCGGCGGCCGGGCGCAACCGATCGGCGAGCGGGAAATCGCCGGTGATCACGTGGCGGGACATTCGTTTGGCGATGCGCCCAGCCCGGACGGGCAGATCGGGGATATTCAGTCGCCGCCACGCTAATGGCGCATGCTGCGCCGCGGCGGGAAGCTGCGAGAGCGGTGCTGCGGGAAAAAAGGCTGAGGGACAAAAAGCTGAGCGGCAAAAACAAAGGGCCTTCCGATCGGAAGGCCCTCTATAGGTGGTGCGGCTGGCAGGATTCGAACCCACGACCCCTTGGTTCGTAGCCAAGTACTCTATCCAACTGAGCTACAGCCGCACGCTAAACGGGTGACGCTTACTTACTGCACTGAAACTGGGTAAAACGTAAGGGCCTTCCGGGAGGAAGGCCCTCGAATAAGTGGTGCGGCTGGCAGGATTCGAACCCACGACCCCTTGGTTCGTAGCCAAGTACTCTATCCAACTGAGCTACAGCCGCACGCAGAAACGAGATTATAGCAAAGGTTTTGAAAAAGGGAAGCATGTAACTGCGATTTGTCTCATAGTCGTGATCGTGTACCCTTGATAGGCAGTCGCTTGCTGCAGTTACCGGACCATCATGAACAAGGCCTTTGTCAAAGAGTCGAGCGAAGAGAATGACGACGATCTCGACGTCGCCCAGCCGGACGTGCCCGCTGGTACGAAAAACTACATCACGCCCGCCGGCTACCGGCGCATGCGCGACGAACTGCTGCATCTGATCGACGTCGCCCGGCCGGAAGTGGTCAAGCTGGTCTCGTGGGCCGCCTCAAACGGCGATCGCTCCGAAAATGGAGATTACATCTACGGCAAACGCCGCTTGCGTGAGATCGACCGGCGCATCCGTTTTCTCACCAAGCGTCTCGATCTTGCTGAAATCGTCGACAGCAGTAAGCAGGAGAACGTCGACCAGGTGTTCTTCGGCGCGGCTGTCGAGTACGCGACCGAAGATGGCGAGGTGCACACGGTGACGATTATCGGTGTCGACGAAGTCGATCTGGATATCGGGCACGTGAGCTGGATTTCGCCGATTGCGCGGGCGCTGCTCAAGGCGAAAATCGGCGATACGGTGACGTTGTATACCCCTGCCGGCCCGCAGCCGATCGACATACTGGACGTCAAATATCCTCCGCCTGATGCCGGCGGTTAGGCCGGGCTTCAATGCGCCGTCTATCGTGTTCTCACCAGGAACTGCGGGCGACGCGGCATAAAAAAAGGCGCCGCGAACGGCGCCTTCGACACTGCGGTTACGCTACGCAGCTTCAGAAGCGGTGACGCAAACCTGCGGTCACAGCAATTTGCTTGTTGTTGCTCGAAGCGGCCAGGCCGTTGATGTCGGCATCGACGATAGCGTTTTCGTTGACTTGCTGGTACTCGCCTTGCAGATACACGTCGGTACGCTTGGACAGCGCGTACGCGGTTTGCAGGTTGAACTGGTTCCAGTGCGGGCGCGTGCCAGCCAAACTTGCGCGGGTGTACGTGTACGAACCGGCAATGCTGACCGCCGGCGTCAGCGCATAGCGAGCGTTCGCTTCGAAGTTCTGGAAGTGAGCGCTGTTGTTAGCGAAGCCGATACCGCCCGTTTGACCGGATGCGCTAGCGCCGATACCGGCCAGGCTCGACAGGTTGGTTTGCGAGTACACCAGGCCGACCGTTGCCGGGCCGAACGAGTAGTTGGCACCCGCGCCCCACGTTTGCTGCCGACCCGCGAAGAACGTGTTGTCGCTCGACACCGCGCCACCCGAGTTGAACGCCGCAGCCGCGCTGGTCGCGCCGTTGCTGTTCAGTTGCAGGTAAGCAGCGGCAAGGTTCAGGCCGCCCCAGTTGTACGACGCGCCCGCGCTGTAGGCGCGGTTGTTCGCGAAGCCATCGGCCTGGTTCGAGAAGCCGTACAACGCGCCGAACTTGAAGCCGCCGTAGTTCACGCTTTGGTACTTGACCGAGTTGTTGACGCGGAACGAGTTGTTCAGGTTGTCATTGTCGAACGGGTGTGCGAACTGCGTGCCGCCGTATTGCGTACCGGTCAGTGCCAGCGGGCCGACGTAGTCGACCATGCTGTCATATTGACGGCCCAGGGTGACGGAGCCGAACTGATCGCTCGTCAGGCCCACGAACGCTTGACGACCGAATTCACGGCCACCTTGCTTGAGCGTGCCGTCATTAATGCCGAAGCCGTTTTCCAACGTGAAAATGGCCTTCAGACCACCGCCAAGATCTTCGGAACCGCGCAGGCCCCAGCGGCTGCCGTTCACCGAGCCGCTCGTTTCCTGCCAGTTGCTGTGACCGTGCTGGTTGTTCGTATAGGTGATGCCGGCGTCGATCAAGCCATACAGCGTGACGCTGCTTTGGGCGTGAGCAGCCGTTGCGAAAACCCCCGTGAGGGCCGCGACCATGAGTGTCTTTTTCATTTTGTAACTCCGAGAGCGAGAGTGGGCATGAACCCAGGCTTAAGGAGACCTTCACGCGGGCGCTGCGAGAGGCGTAATCCGAGTGAGAAGCGCGGTGAACCAAATCGCGCCGGTTTCCGGTTAGGCAGAGTGTAGAGAGACACTTCGCGAATTGGACGTTCCGATTTGCGCAATAAAGTATTACGCGTTCGGAAACGATATGCGACTGCAGTTTAAGCCTTATAAACAAAGGCTTCCGGCGGTTTTGAAGGGATGGGGAATGCGAGGAGGTGAACTTGCGTTGCTGATCCGCGACAATAATCGATGCAAAAAAACAACGCAATAATTCGTAAAAATAGGATTGTTGTTGTTACTGAAATAGATGATTGTTATTTGTGTGAATAATCGAAATGGGCTGAAACGCTATACTGAAAGTTCTGCTTTCCGAAGCAGACTTTTTCGTTGACGAGAAAGATCTCCAAACCTTTGTCGGCGCGACTTCCCAGTCGCGCTTTTTTTCGTCCGCGCGCCGCACTCGCTAATTGGCAAATGCGATCAGTGTGCCGGCGCAGTACCGTCCTGTTCGTCCCAGTTGTCCGTGGTGGCGACGCTCCAGTCCTCCATGACATAGCGGCGCGCGTCCATGGGCGACGACAGGAGGTTCTGCCAATGATCGCCGTGCCACATGGGATCGAATTCGAATGCGGACGGTGTTTCGGCGAGCGGCGCGGATGCGCCGGAAGGCGTGTTCGCGTGCGAGTGGGTCAGCCAGGTCACGAGACGACGAATTTCGTTGAACAGCATGGCAATCTCCTAAAGCGCGTTACTACTGACTACTGCTCTCAATCATCCCGTCGTGAATGCGATGCAGCAAGTCGGACAAACACTTACTGAAAACATGTTTTGTTACATGACTCGCACACTACGGAAGTTTTTCCCGCTTGGGAGATACCTCGCAACCAGTCAAGTAATATTGACATGTATTTATTTTGTTGTTACTGAATAATTTAATGATGGATTTTATGAAATGAGTCGGCTTTATCGAGCAGCGCGATAAACGTATATGCAGAATTCGCTTGAAGGGATTTCTTGGTTCCCCGTATAACGGCAATTCCAAATATCGCCTGACAGAGCCTGTCGCATGAGCTGGCGACATTCGGCATGAGGGCAATGCCCGATTTTCGAAAATCATCGAGGGAAACTGGAAAATGGAAACGGGTATCGTCAAATGGTTCAACGATGCTAAGGGCTTTGGCTTCATCACGTCGGATTTGGGCGGCGAAGATCTCTTCGCGCACTTTTCGGAGATTCGCGCTGACGGTTTCAAATCGCTGAAAGAAAACCAGCGCGTCTCGTTCGACGTCAAGGCAGGCCCGAAGGGCAAGCAGGCAGCGAACATCCAGCCGCTGTAATAGCCGGCTCTGCTGATCCGTGTTCCGCCTAACAGCGCAGTGCGTGCAGGCCCTCGCAAAACGCGAGGGTTTTTTATGTCGTTTATTGTCTTTCCGCGGAAGACTGATTTGACTATCTGGTGCGGAATGATTTGAATGGCACAGAGAATCACCCAATACCTTCGGCGCAGTTCCTGGAAGTTCGCCGCGAAGAAACATAACGAGTGATCGTTTTAGTGCCGCCGCTCGCCCGCGCGAAAACAGTGTGTTCGCGCCTCGCGGGGCAAACGTAATACGATGCCGTCCGGGTCCACCGGGGCCAACTGGTGCATACTTGCCGCAAAGCCACGCGTCCAAAGTATCCTTTTCCATGTCTGAACAGTTTTTGCCGGAACCGGCCCTGAATGGTCCGATCGTATTCGTCGACCTTGAAACTACTGGCGGCTCGACTGCCGAGCATCGCATCACCGAGGTCGGCGTGGTCGAAGTCGGACCTGCCGGCGTGTCGCGCTGGAGCAGTCTGGTCGACCCTCAACAACCGATTCCCTCGTTTATCCAGCAGCTCACCGGCATCACGAATGCGATGGTGCGGGGAGCGCCGACTTTCGAGGCTATCGCCCCCGCTCTTTTTGAGCGTCTGAACGGCAAACTGTTCGTGGCGCATAACGCCAGTTTCGATCGTGGTTTTCTGCGCGGCGAGTTTCGCCGGGCAGGATTGGCGTTCGATCCCGATGTGCTGTGCACCGTGCGTTTGTCGCGCGCATTGTTCCCGGCCGAGAAACGCCACGGTCTCGACGCTCTGGTTGAACGCCACACGCTCGTGCCGTCTGACCGTCACCGGGCACTCGCCGACGCCGATCTGATCTGGCAATTCTGGCAGCGTCTGCACGGCCTCGTGCCGCTCGACGTACTGCGCGCCCAGATCGAGCGCACAACGCGGCGGTATCGGCTTGCCGGCGACATCACGGAAGATCTGCTCGACACCGCGCCAGCAGGTTGTGGCGTGTATGCATTCTACGGAGACCAGGACCTGCCGCTGTATGTCGGACGAAGTGTGCGCGTGCGTCAGCGACTGCGTTCACACCTGACCGGCGAGCGGCGCTCGTCCAAAGATGTCCGGCTTGCGCAACAGGTGCGGCGTGTCGAGTGGCGCGCAACCGGCGGCGAATTGGGCGCCATGCTGGCCGAGGCGCAATGGGTCGCGAAGTTGCGCCCCGTCCATAACAGGGTGCCGCGTGTCGCAAAGAGCGATCCGGCGGATGCGCCCTGGCCGTTCGAGGGGCCGATCGTCTTCGAGGAGCGGGAGGAAGCGTCGCAGGCGCGCGCGTTTCATGTCGTCGACCGTTGGCGCTATGTGGGCCATGCGGCGTCGCTCGCGGAGGCCGCCGAATTGCATGCGTCGAACGCTGAGGGAGCATTTGAACTGTCGACGTACCGCATTTTGCAAAGCCATCTTGCCCGCGGCTTGCGTGTGATGCCGCTGGGCGTATCGAGCGTGACGCCCGTGGCGAATGTAGCTTGACAGAGTCAGCCGGTTGGGAATTGGGCGGCTTCGTTGTACCTCGCTTGGTTTCCAGCCTATAGATCTCCGGCCGTTCAGGACGGACAAGTACACGCGGCCGCTGCGCCAGACTGTCAAGCTTCAGGCTGCGCGCTCCACGCCGCCACCCATTAGCCCGTCGCGCCCACTCCGCCCGTTTCACACACGTGACCAAGGGCGCGAGTCAAGGCGCTCGAACGAAGCGAATCGTAGCGCGTCAGCGACTTCCAGTTGGCTAGCGATTGCGCAACGCGCGACGGACAATCCGGAGCAGCGCGCAGCGGTTGCACGCGTGCAAGGCCGGCCACGAGCGATTGCGTCAGCCGGTCCAGCTGCGGTCTCGTGCTGCTCGCCAGATCGGGCGCGGGGCCTTGCGGCGCTTGCGTGCTGCGCCACGACGCGAACAGGGCGTTTTGCACCTCCTTGCTGGCGTCGATCTGATCCTGGAAGAAGGCGCGGGCAAATGTAGGGTCGACGTTTGCCGCGACTGCGCGCTTTTCGACATCGGCGAGGAGCGCATTCTCGCGCGGCGTGTCAGTGATGTCCTGGTGATTCGCCCACTTCCAGCGCGCCACCGGTTCCGCGAGCGCGAGACGCTGCGAAGCGAGCGCAATCAGATTGGTGAGCGCAGTGTCGTCGCCATCCGCAAGAGCGGGAACTGGCGTGAATGCGAGGGTAGCGAAGAGCGCGAGCGCGCATGACGCGCCGAAGCGGGACGAACGATTCATGGAAGATGGCAGTGGCCAAACGGCCGCGGAGGAGAAACCAGAAGAATAGACGATGCGCCGCTCGTACGGCGTCTCTTCGTTTTCACGCAAAGCTAACGGCGCCGAAAGCAAACGACGCCGAAAGCAAACGACGCCGGCAATGCCGACAATACTTCCGCCTGGCATCCAGAAGGCGAGCAAAAACATGCGCGAGCCGCTCGACCAGGCTCGTGCCAATCAGGCGGATTTCCCCGCGTCTCGATATCGGGCAAAACACGAGAAACTGGACGCGTGCAAGCATTCGCCGCGCGCCGAGCGCGCGGATTCCGATGCTGCATCGCGCAACTGCACAGTTACTTCGAATCGCACGACTTGCGTTGTTCGTCGAAGAAGGCGCGAACGTGCTCAGGCAGTTCTGCACCCAGAAACTCGACGCCAGCGGGTTCCGGATCCGGGCAAAAGACTTTATCCGGGGTCGGAACTTTCGGTGGTTTGGCATCCATGATCTTTCTCCTTTACAAACCGATTATCTGCCTCGGTCCCCGTTTTGCACTAGAGCCTGATGCGGGTCACATCTTGTTTGTTGCTTTAACGGCACAGGCGAACAATGAAACGGAATGTTTGAATAGAATTTATCGGTTCACTGTTGATGCACCGATTGGTTCGTTGCCGGTCAGACCAGTCCGCTAATTCTTCGACGTCCTTCCCAGCCTTGTCCCACGGGCGATTGAGCGCATAGCCGCGGTTTTTGTGCGGCACTCACTTTCTACTGAGTTGTATCAGCCAGTAGTCGCGGATTTTGTGCGCTGCCGCATCGGCAGGATTTTCTTCTTAATGGGCCGAACGTTCGTTAATTACCGAGCGCTTCAGTCCGGGCACATTCAGCCCTCATTGTTTCGTAAACGATCGGTTTGCGGGTTTCGTTGACGAGAAAAACACTTTTCTTGATTTGTGCGTGAATAAATCGGCCCAGCGGCGCAGTGCGAACGGTGGGCTTTTGTCGTTCGCTTTTCATGTGCGTTAGGCGTGGGAGTTTTCACCGGCACCGGGTAGGCGGCTGGTTTGCCGGTGAAGTCGACTTGAACTTGGCTGAACGAAAAGCGCGGCGCTCGCTAGCGCGCACGCTTCCTTTGCAATCACGCTACGAGTTGCTGCCGCAGATAGTCGGCTGTGCGGCTTTCTTTGACCTGCACGACCTGGGCCGGCGTGCCGCTCGCCACGATCTTGCCGCCGGCGTCGCCGGCGCCCGGGCCGACGTCGATGACCCAGTCGCTCTGCGCGGCGACCCGCATGTCGTGCTCGACGACCACCACCGTATTGCCCGCATCTACGAGTCCCTGCAATTGGACCATGAGCCGGTCGACGTCGGCGGGATGCAGGCCGGTGGTCGGTTCATCGAGGATGTACAGCGTGTCGCCGCGTTGCGCGCGTTGCAGTTCGGTGGCGAGTTTAATGCGCTGCGCTTCGCCGCCGGACAATTCGGTGGCCGGCTGGCCAAGCCGCAGATAGCCGAGGCCGATGTCACGCAGCACGTTTAACGCGCGCATCACGCTGCCTTCGTCGGCGAAGAAGTCGCAGGCGGCGTCGACGGTCAGGCCGAGCACCTCGGCGATGTTTTTATCGCGCCACGTGATTTCGAGCGTCTGCGTGTTGTAGCGCGTGCCGTGACACGTCGAGCAAGGCGCATAGACGCTCGGCAGAAAAAGCAGCTCGACGCTGACAAAGCCTTCGCCTTCGCAAGTCGGGCAACGGCCTTGCGCGACGTTGAACGAAAAGCGCCCCGCGCTGTAGCGACGCTTGCGGGCGAGCGGCGTGTCGGCGAACAGCTTGCGCACGTGGTCGAACAGGCCAGTGTAGGTGGCGAGGTTGGAGCGCGGCGTGCGGCCGATCGGTTTCTGGTCGACGCGCACGAGCCGCCGTACCGCATCCATGCCTTCGGCGATATGGCCGCCGGTTGGCACGTTGGTCGCGGCGAGCAGCGGGTCTTGCTCGTCGTCGTCCGGATTGTCGAAGACGCGTCCAAGGCGGCTTGCGACCAGTTCGGGCAGGGCCTGGCTGACGAGACTCGATTTGCCCGAGCCCGACACGCCCGTAACGGCCGTCAGGCAACCGAGCGGAAACGCGGCGTCCAGTCCATGCAGATTGTTGCGCGTGATGCCGGCGAGCCGCAGCCAGCCGCCGGGTTCGCGCGGGCTGCGTTCCACCGGCGCAGGCGGCGCGAACAGATGACGACGCGTTTGCGACGCTTCGACCTGTGCGAGTCCGGCGGGCGGCCCGCTGTACACCACATGGCCGCCGGCTTCGCCGGCCGCCGGGCCGACGTCGACCAGCCAGTCGGCGCGCCGCATCATCTGCAAATCGTGTTCGACGACGAACAGCGAATTGCCCGCCGCCTTCAATCCCTGCAGCGCGCTGAAGAGCGCTTCGCCATCGGCGGGATGCAGGCCGGCCGATGGCTCATCGAGCACGTACACGACGCCGAACAATTGCGACGACAACTGCGTGGCGAGTCGCAAGCGCTGCAATTCGCCGGAAGACAGCGTGGGCGTGCTGCGCTCCAGCGCGAGGTAACCGAGGCCCAGATCGACCAGCGTCGTCAGGCGTTCAAGCAGTTCGGCCGCGATGCGCTGGGCAGCGACGCGCTTCTCCTCCGACAGGTTCGGCGTGCGTCGTACGTCGGGCGAGGCTTTGTGCGCGGAACCGCCTGCCGCGACCCGCTTATCGACGGCATCGCGCATGGCGCTCTTGCTGAGCACGCTGCCTTTACCGGTGGTTTTGCTCGCGCTGTTGCCAGCATTCGCGGCGTCCGGTTCCGGCCATTCGCCGCGCGCGATCGGTTCGAGCATCGCGGCGAGCCGCGCGAGCGGCAACTGTGAGAATTCGCCGATATCGAGTCCGGCGAACTTCACCGACAGCGCTTCTTTCTTGAGCCGCTTGCCATGGCAGGTCGGGCACACGCTGCCGACCATGAACTGCGACACGCGCTTTTTCATCAGGGCGCTTTGGGTGTTCGCGAACGTGTGCAGCACGTAGCGGCGCGCGCCGGTGAAAGTGCCCTGATAGCTCGGCTCGTCTTTGCGTTTGAGCGCGGCGCGGGTTTCCTTGGGAGTAAGGCCGGCGTAGACGGGCACGGTGGGCTGTTCGTCGGTGAAGAGGATCCAGTCGCGGTCCTTCTTCGGCAAGTCGCGCCACGGTGTATCGACGTCGTAGCCGAGTGTCACCAGAATGTCGCGCAGATTTTGTCCGTGCCATGCGGGCGGCCACGCGGCAATCGCGCGCTCGCGAATGGTCAGCGAGTCGTCGGGCACCATCGACTTTTCGGTGACTTCGTACACGCGGCCAAGTCCATGGCAAGTCGGACAGGCGCCCTGCACCGTGTTCGGCGAGAAGTCTTCGGCGAACAGCATGGGTTGCTTCGGCGGATAGTCGCCAGTGCGCGAATACAGCATGCGCACGAGGCTCGACAGCGTGGTCACGCTGCCCACCGACGAGCGTGCGCTCGGCGTGCCGCGCTGCTGCTGCAACGCAACTGCGGGCGGTAGGCCCTCGATGGCGTCGACTTCGGGCACGCCGACCTGCTCGATCAGGCGCCGCGCATACGGCGCGACCGATTCGAAATAGCGCCGTTGCGCCTCGGCGTACAACGTGCCGAACGCCAGCGACGATTTGCCCGAACCGGACACGCCGGTGAACACGACCAGCGCGTCACGCGGAATCTGCACGTCGACGTTTTTCAGGTTGTGTTCGCGAGCGCCGCGCACGCGCACGAAGCCGGTGAATGTGGTTGAGCCGGAAGCTGGCGGTGCCGGGCGAGGCTTGTTGCGAATGGCGTCCATATCGATGAATAGCGGATGAGCGTGGCCTGCCGAGGCCGGCGAACGCTTGAGAGAGCGCACGGAACATGCCCGACGAATTGGTGATGATGCCAGTGAACGGTAAGGCTGTGCGCGCGTTACGTTAAGCAGGGTCCGCTGCCTATCATGGATAACAGCTATCTGAGATGCAGGGTGCGGTGGATAACGGACGCGCCGCCGCCAGCGCGGAAGATGGCAGTCTTCGCCCTTCGGAGAGTTTCGCCATGGAAAACGCTGTGTACTGGAAAGGTCGTCAGGTCGGAATCGAATGCGCCGGCCGGATTTTGTGGTTTTCTTCGGCGCCGCAGGAAGCGGTCGCGGCTTACGGCCCTCAGCGGGCGGAGCCGGCGCGTGTGGAAGACTCGATCGTGGCGCGTAATCTTTTCGTGACGGCGCAGTTCGACCGGCCGGGGTTTTGAGGATGAGACGGCGGTGCGGTGTGCTTTCGCTGTAGTGCGCGCAGAGGCGGGAAAGCAGGCTTGGAAAACAAAAAGCCCAGTCACGAGGACTGGGCTTTTTGCTTGAATCTTGTTGGTGCCGGAAAGAGGAATCGAACCCCCGACCTTCGCATTACGAATGCGCTGCTCTACCGTCTGAGCTATTCCGGCATCAGGAGAAACGAGATTATATGGACTTCTTTAGGAGTTTGGCAAGCCCCTGAACTCACTTTTTTGCTTCGAGATGGTAGCGGGTGACCCGGTCCACTTCGTTCTTCGAGCCAAGGAATACGGCCACGCGCTCATGCAGGCTTTTCGGCTGGATGTCCAGAATGCGTTTCTCGCCATTGGTCGCAGCGCCGCCTGCCTGCTCGACGATAAACGCCATCGGATTCGCCTCGTACATCAGGCGGAGTTTGCCCGGCTTGTCCGGCGTGCGCTTGTCGGCCGGATACATGAAGATGCCGCCGCGGTTCAGGATGCGGTGCACGTCCGCCACCATCGACGCGATCCAGCGCATGTTGAAGTCGCTTTGGCGCGAGCCGTCCTTGCCGGCCTTCAACTCGCCGATGTATTGCTCGACCGGCGGATACCAGTGACGCTCGTTCGAAGCGTTGATCGCATATTCACGCGTTTCGACCGGAATGCGCATGTCGCTTTGCGTGAGCACCCACGACCCGAGCTCACGGTCGAGCGTGAAGCAGTTCACGCCGTTGCCCGTGGTCAGCACCAGCACGGTTTGCGGACCATACACCGCATAACCCGCGGCGACCTGCTGCGTGCCCGGTTGCAGGAACGACTGTTCGGTAGGCTGCTGGCCGTCCGGGCAGCGCAACACGGAGAAGATGGTGCCGATCGAAACATTGACGTCGATGTTCGACGAGCCGTCGAGCGGATCGAACACGAGCAGGTATTCGCCCTTCGGATAGTTCGCCGGGATCGGGAAAAACTGCTCCATTTCCTCGGACGCCATGCCCGCGAGGTTGCCGCCCCATTCATTCGCTTCGAGCAGGATTTCGTTCGACAGGATGTCGAGCTTCTTCTGCACTTCGCCTTGAACGTTCTCGCTGCCCGCCGTGCCAAGCGCATCGCCCAGCGCGCCCTTGCTGACGTGATAGCTGATCGCCTTGCACGCACGCGCGACGACTTCGATCAAAAGGCGCAGATCGGCCGGCAGGTTGTTGGTCTCGCGCTGCTGCTCGATCAGGTACTTCGTGAGAGTGGTACGACGTTGCAAAGCCATTGCTGTACTCCGGGAAGGCTTGGGGAATATTCCGATTTTAACCGTTCGTTGTGTCGGCTCCGTGCTTTTGCGCGCGAACCGTGTGCGGCAAGCCGCTGGGCATACCGATGCGTGGCGAAAATCAGGTTTTGCGGCGCGCCTTGCCGGCCGTAAGTTTGCTGCTTACGCTCGCCGCAAGCGCCGCGGCCCGGGCGTGTTCGCTCGACACCTTGGGCATTTTCGGGCGGTCCGCCTTCGGCATGGGTTCGATTTCACGTTCGATCTGTTCGCCGGCGGCGGCGGTGGCGACGCGCAGGTCGTAAGCGATTTGCAGGTTGAGCCAGAACTGCGCGCTGGCGCCGAAGTAGCGTTCGAGCCGCAGCGCCGTGTCGGCCGAGACGGCGCGCCTGCCGCGCACCACGTCGTTGATGCGCGGCGCCGGTACGCGCAGCGCCAGCGCAAGCGCATTGACGGACATGCCGAGCGGTTCGAGGAACTCGCTGTACAGAATCTTGCCCGGATGGATTTCCGGGATGCTCTTGCCAGTGTCGATATCCGAGAAATCGATGTTATCCAGATCGGAGCGTTTGATGACCATGCCGGTCTCCCAATAGTCAGTGATAGTCGACAATCTCGACATTGAGCGCCTCCCCGTCGACGAAATGAAAACAGATGCGCCATTGCGCATTGATCCGGATACTCCATTGCCCGCTGCGCTGGCCTTGCAGCGCTTCCAGCCGGTTGCCTGGCGGCGCGTGCAGGTCGCGGACGGACTCTGCGGCGTCGATCATGAGCAGCTTGCGGTAGGCGAGCGTTTGCATGTGAAGCGGCAGTGAGTACACGAACTTGCCCTGAAAAATTCTCGCCGTAGCTTTGTCGCCGAATGTCGTGATCATGGGATGATATAACGCGATGCGTTAAACGTAAACCGTTAAGTGAATACGTTTACTTTCACCCCGCCGGCGCGAGCCGGCCAGTCGTCCGGATGGCCAACGTTGCAGCCGCGCGGCGCCTTGTGGGCGAGCGCAAGGCGAAAAAAAGCCGGCAACAGGTGCCGGCTCTTTGAAGCGACAACAGCGCTCAGGCGCGCATCACGCCAACGCTTTCTCCACGATCTCGCGCACGTCGCGCGATTTCACCTGAGCGGCCACTTTCTCCAGTGCCGCACGCATGCCATCGCGCAGCGTCGGCGTGAAGCGGCGCCACAATTCCAGCGAGCGGGCGAGGCGGGCGGCCACTTGCGGATTGATGGCGTCGAGCGCGATCACCTGATCGGCCCAGAACGCATAGCCCGAACCGTCTTCGGCATGGAACTGCGCCGGGTTCGCCGCGCAGAAGCTGAAAATCAGCGAGCGCGCGCGATTCGGGTTCTTCAGGTTGAAGGCCGGGTGGGCCATCAGCTTGCGCACGACGTCGATCACCGGACGTTGCGCGCTGCCGCGCTGCGTGGCCTGCAAGGCAAACCACTTGTCGATCACGAGCGGTTCCTTTTCGAAGCGCCGGTAGAAGTCGTCCAGCGCCTGCTGCGCCTCGGCGCTGCCGCCATTGGCCGCCGACGCATTGAGCAGCGCGGAGAGCGCCGCCGCGCGGTCGGTCATGTTGTTCGCCGAGTC
This sequence comes from Paraburkholderia sp. RL17-383-BIF-A, assembly GCF_046028015.1. Lineage (NCBI taxonomy): Bacteria > Pseudomonadati > Pseudomonadota > Betaproteobacteria > Burkholderiales > Burkholderiaceae > Paraburkholderia > Paraburkholderia sp. RL17-383-BIF-A. The sequence continues at coordinate 307,030 of NZ_JARESR010000006.1, forward strand.
GTATTGCGCGGACGCGAGACGCACGGCCTCGGCCGGATCGTCGAGTTCGGCGAGATACGAGAGCGCGAGGTTCTTCAACGCGCGATGACCGGACGCTTCCGGCGTGGCCTCGTATGCGCCCGGCGTGCGATGCTGCTCGTACACCTTGAGCCAGTCGCTCTTGAGCGCAGTGGCGAGACGCTTGCGCACGAACTGCCGCGCGGCATGCACAGCGGCCGGATTCGATTCGGCCATCTGTTCGGCCAGATACGCTTCCGAAGGCAGCATCAACGCCAGTTCGCGGAACGACGGCGAAAGCGTTTCGTCGGTCAGCACGCGTGCGAACGCGGCGACCACGGAATCGTCCAGTTGCAGCGGCACGCCCGTGGCGGCGCGTCCGGCGAGTGTGAGCAGTTCGCGCGTGGCGAGCCGCTGGCCGGCTTCCCAACGGTTGAACGGATCGCTGTCGTGCGCCAGGAGGAACGCCAGCTGTTCCGCCGAATAGTCGTATTCGACGATCACCGGCGCCGAGAAATTGCGCAGTAGCGAGGGCAGCGGCTCTTGCGCCACGTTGACGAACGTGAACGTCTGTTCGGTCTGCGTGAATTCGAGCACGCGCGTGGTCGCGTGGCCGGCCTGCGCTTCGCCTTCCAGTTGCAGCGGCAGGTCGCGGCCGTCCTTGCCGATCAAACCGATCGCGAACGGAATCAGCAGCGGACCCTTTTGCGTTTCGCGCGCGGCCGGCGCACCTTCGCCGTAGCCTTGCGTAAGCGTCACGCTGTAACGTTTCTGCGCGGCGTCGTACTGCGTGCGCACGGACACGCGCGGTGTGCCGGCCTGGCTATACCAGCGCTCGAATTGCGCGAGATCGCGGCCGTTCGCGTCGGCGAGCGCGTGACGGAAATCGTCGCAGGTCACGGCCTGGCCATCATGGCGCTTGAAGTACAGATCCATGCCCTTGCGGAAGCCGTCGCGGCCGAACAGGGTTTGATACATCCGCACGACTTCCGAGCCTTTCTCGTAGACGGTCATCGTGTAGAAGTTGTTGATCTCGACGTAGCTTTCCGGGCGCACCGGGTGCGCCATCGGGCCCGCGTCTTCGGCGAACTGCATCTGGCGCAGCACGCGCACGTCCTCGATGCGCTTGGTGGCGCGCGCGGCTTCGTCCGTTGCGCCGCCCGCCATGTCGGCCGAGAACTCCTGGTCGCGGAATACCGTGAGGCCTTCTTTCAGGCTCAACTGGAACCAGTCACGGCACGTCACGCGGTTGCCGGTCCAGTTGTGGAAATACTCGTGGCCGACCACGGCCTCGATGTTCGCGAAGTCGGTGTCGGTTGCCGTTTCGGGATTCGCCAGCACGTACTTCGTGTTGAAGATGTTGAGCCCCTTGTTCTCCATCGCGCCCATGTTGAAGTCGCTCACCGCGACGATCATGAAGCGGTCCAGATCGAGTTCGAGCCCGAAGCGTTCCTCGTCCCAGCGGATCGAATGGATCAGCGAATCCATGGCGTGACGGGTCTTGTCCAGGTCGTGCGGCTCGACCCACACCTGCAGCAGCTTTTCCTTGCCCGAGCCGCTCTTCACGCGTTCTTCCAGCGCGACGAGCTTGCCGGCGACCAGCGCGAACAGGTAACTCGGCTTTCTGAACGGATCTTCCCAGCGCGCGAAGTGGCGGCCGTCCGGCAAATCGCCTTCTTCGAGCAGGTTGCCGTTCGACAGCAACACCGGATAATCGGCCTTGCTGGCGCGCAGCGTGACCGTGAAGGTCGCCATGACGTCCGGGCGGTCGAGGAAGTAAGTGATGCGGCGGAAGCCCTCGGCCTCGCACTGCGTGAAGAAGTTGCCGCCCGACACGTAGAGGCCCGACAGCGTGGTGTTCTCAGCCGGATTGCAAATGCTGGTGAGCGTGAGTTCGAATTGGTCCGGCACATTGTCGAGCAGCAGGCCGTGTTCGTGCGCGTGCGCATTGGTGAACGGCTGGCCGTCGATCGCGGCGCTGACGAACTCCAGCTGTTCGCCCATCAGTTCCAGATGCGCGGCGCGCGACGCCTCCGGATTGCGACGCACGCGCATCGTGTTCCGGACAACCGTGCGTTCGGGAACCAGATCGAACTCCAGTGCGACGGTGTCGATCAGGAAGGCGGGCGGCGCGTAGTCGGCGCGGCGAATCACATTGGGCGTTGCGGTATCGGCCATGGCGTTCTGTAGTGTTGGAACTCGAGTCGGCAGGCGCGCTTCTGGCGCGCGAGCCGGGCATGTCGAGCCATTGTACAAAGCCTCGGCAAATTGTGCGGAGCGAACTTTTTACCGAATTTACCGGTCAGCGTATTATCGGGCGCCCGGGTGATGAAAAAGCCTGCGCGCCTGCGGGGCCGGTCATGACGGACGATACAGAGACATTGAGAAGCTTCACGAGGTAGACCATGAAATTCGATCGATGGACCCGCCGCGCCACGCTGCTGCTAGCCGCGCTGACGGTGCTGCTTTCCGGCTGCACGACCTACGTGACCACTCAGGTCACGGCCTTCTCCGACTGGAGCGGCAACGACGCCACCCGCACCTATGCATTCACACGGGCCGCGGACCAGCAGAACAATCTCGAACTGAGCACCTACGAGCGCTTTGTCGCGAATGAACTCGCCACGCATGCTTTCCGCCAGGTCGATAGCGGCCAGGCGCGTTATCTGGTCGGCCTGTCGTACGGTATCCGTTCGGATATGGTGACGGTCGCGGAGCCGGTGTATTACAACCCCTGGCCCGCGCCGTACTGGGGGCGGCCATTCGATCCTTGGGGTCCGTGGGGACCGTTTCCCACTACGTATGTGAACCAGAGCTATCCGATCTTCACGCATCTGCTGGGCATACGGATCACCGAGCGGGCAACCGGCAAAGAGGTGTACAACGTGACGGCGCGCAATTCGGGCGGGGAGTCGTCGCTCGTGCGGGCCATGCCGTATCTGGCGCGTAGCGCGCTGGCCGATTTTCCGCTCGGTAACGGCGCCGTCCACACGGTGAAGATTCCGCTCGACAAGAACGGCGGCGCATCGAACGAAATCGCCGCTACCGGCGCCGCGCCCGCGGCCGCGCCGGCTCCGGCGTCTGGCGCGAAAGTCATTCAGTAGTTCATGCCGAGTGGCGGCGCGCGGCGGCGCGAAGGCCGGCAGTGAACAAGACAAACGGCCCGGCAGGTCATCCTGCCGGGCCGTTTGTTTGGCTGATGCCAAGCCAAGCCAAGCCAAGCCAAGCCAAGCCAAGCCAAGCCAAGCCAAGCCAAGCCAAGCCAAGCCAAGCCAAGCCAAGCCAAGC
>NZ_JARESR010000060.1:0-22316 GCF_046028015.1 Paraburkholderia sp. RL17-383-BIF-A
TTGGTATGTGACGGCGATGTGCGCAATCGCCGGTGTCGTGGCGTTCCTGATGCGTGACCCTTCAAAAGAGGGCTATTTGCGGCACGAGCCGTGAGCTGCCAGCAAAGCCTCGAATCCACGCGCTTGTCGCGCGAGCGCGGTCGTGACCGGTCAGGCGCTCGCGCGGCCAGCGCCGCTAATCACGCCTAACTCGCCACGCGATAAACCTTCGCGAAGCGTGCCGCCTGTACCACACCGTAGTCGCCCGGCGCGTACTGCATGACCCAGTCGCCGGCGGCGCCGTGCAGCACGTCGCCACCGTTTGCCGAGCGCGCGAGCGTGAACGCTTCATGCATCTGTTTGGCCAGCACGACAGCGGGGCGGTTGCGGTACGCACCCGCTTCGCCGTGCGAGATCGTTGCGTCGGCGGGAACGTATTTGGCGTTGAAGCGTTCCCGTGAGACGACCCAGCGGTCACCTGTTGATCCGGTGATCAGCGCGTCGCCGCGGACGTAACGGTTCGGGCCTTCAAGGCTCATCAATTCGCCTTCGGCGGCGGCAAATTCCACGCTGACCGTTTCGTCTTTTACGACACGGCAGGCGTTAGCGTCTTGATTCAGATCGAGATTTTTGAGTTCGGTCATAAAGCGAGCTGGTATGGGGAGCGGGGCGGCGGCGCAGGACTTCAGGTCTTCGGGCCGCGTACGACTCGCATCATGCCAGATGCATCTGACGACCGGTTTCTTTTGCGATGAACAGCGGCGCGGAACGGCCGTGTGTCGCATATACGTGAAAAGACAAAACGGAAGGTTGCCGGATCGGCATGCGGATTCAGAGAAAGCGCGAATTGGTGGGGCGGAGCCGGTCTACGCGGCCGGTCATGCAATAAGCCCGGCAATTAGTCCGGCCAATAAGTCCGGCCAACAAGTCCGGCGCGCGCCGCGGCATATCCGCGCGGCGCGCAGGGGGTTATTTACGGCTTCACAGTGGCGTCGCTTGCCGGGGCAGCGGCGGCCTTGCCACCTTTACCCTTGCCACGATGGCCATGGCCTTCCACACCGCCCGGTTGATGGAAAGTCACGTCAGCCAGTTTCTTCTGTTCCGGCGAGAAGCTGTTATACAGCGGGTCGAACGCATCGACCAGTTTCTTCATGCCGTCAGCATGTGCTTGCGCGATGGTCGCGTATTGCTTCATGTCGTCGAGCGCGGACACGTTCGTCGCGGCCCGGCGCTGCTGGAACAACTCGCCCATCGTCTGGCCATTGCCGCGCATCACGTCGGCGAACGCTTTCCACTGTGGTTCCTGAGCCGAAGTAATCTTCAGTTGCGAATGCAGGTAGGCGATGCGGTCTTCGACATTGCGCTCGTGGCCGGCCTTGGCGGCGGGTGCCGAAGCGGCGCTCACCGGCGCCGACGCCGGCGCGGAAGTTTGTGCGAATGCGCCGCTCATGGCGACTGCGGTGGCCAGCATTACCAGTGCTTTTTTCATCGAAACTCCTGATGTCTGTTCGAATTGGGACAAGGCTCGTGTGCGAGCGGCCCGCCTTGCGCCAGTCATGGCGACGCATGGCGGCCGGCTGCCCACTTTGCCGTCGCCGCTATTAGTATCACGATATCCCTACAATGCGGCTCTTGTGCGACAAACGCTTACAACCGAAACGAACAGGAAATAGCGGGTGGACAAATTCGTCAGCATGGAAATCTTCGTCGCGGTGGTCGAGGCGGGCAGTCTGACGGCGGCCGCCGAGCGCTTCGACATTTCGTCGGCGATGGTGGGCAAGCATATCCGTTCGCTGGAAACCCGGCTCGCCACGCGGCTCCTGACGCGCACGACACGCCGGCAAAGCCTGACGGAGATCGGCCGGCAGTATTACGAGCAATGCCGGCGCATCCTCGCTGACGTCAAGGACGCGGAGTCGCTCGCCGAGGCAATGGCCGCCGCGCCGCGCGGCGTGCTTAAAGTGACGGTGCCGCTCACCTATGGCGTGGAAGTCTTCGCCCCGGCAATGACCGAATACCTCACCGCGTGGCCTGACATCACGCTTGAACTCGATCTTTCGAATCGCTTGATCGACCTGGTGGAAGAGGGCTTCGATGCGTCAATACGCATCGGCCAATTGCCGGATTCGAGCCTGGTCGCACGGCCGCTGAAACCCTACCGGATGCGCGCATGCGCTTCTCCGGCGTATCTGGCGCGCGCCGGCACGCCGCGCACGCCGGAGGATCTCAAGGAGCATGAATGCCTCGGGTTTCTGCACTGGGGCCGCGAAGGTTTATGGCGCCTCGGCGGCGAGAGCGCGGAGGAGAACCATCTGCGCGCCGGACGGTTTCGCGCGAACAACGGCCAGGCGCTCAAGGTCGCCGCGTTGCACGGCTTCGGGCTCGTGTTGCAGCCGGAGGCGCTGCTCGCGAGGGAAATCGCCAGCGGCGAACTGGTGTCCGTGCTGGAGGACTATCTGCCCGAGGGCGCGCCGGTCCATCTGGTTTATCCGAGCGATCGCCGCGCCACGGCCAAGCTCACCAGCTTCATCGATTTCGTGATCGAACGGTTCGGGGCGTAGCGCCGGCAGCCGCTGCCAGTTGTCATGAAGTGGGCAACGCTTGCGATGTCTGTCGCGGCCTGCTTGACGGTTCATGCGGATCGGCCCGGCGACTTCTCCAATCGCCGCCGCAGACGCGCGATAATCCGCCTCACCTGAACCACATCATTGACCTTCGATGAGACCTCCGCGCCTCGACCAACTCGACGATCTCGACCGCAACCTGGTTGCGCTGCTACAAGCCAACGCACGCGAGAGCGTCGCCAATCTCGCGCGCCAACTGGGCGTGGCGCGGACCACGGTGATCGCGCGAATCGCGCGGCTCGAGCGCAGCAACGTGATCGCCGGTTACAGCGTTCGGCTCGGCCAGGATGTGCTCGACTCGAGCATCATGGCCTACGTCGGCATCATCATCGCGCCCAAACACGGGCCCGCCGTGCAGAAACGTCTCGGCAAGATGCCCGAGGTGCAGTTGCTGTGCGCGGTGAGCGGCGAGTTCGATTACGTTGCGTGGCTGCGCGCCGATTCGCCCGACCGGCTCAACGATCTGCTTGACCAGATCGGCGGTCTGGAAGGCGTGGAGCGGACCACGACCTCGATCATTCTCGCGCGCAAGATCGACCGCGGCATGGTGTGAGCGCACGAGCGGCCTCCGTGGGCTGCGCACGGCGCCATTCATTTACGCGGTTTTAACAACTTTTCGACACATCGACTGATGTGTTCGTCATAACGTCGAAGTTCGTAGTCATAGCGCAGCATTTTGCGCGTATGAAGTGTTTTTGCTTCTCCCTAAACTGTTGCTCAAGGGTTCAGCCCGCTGGGCGCGGCGCCACGAGCGCAGCGCACGTCCCACGCTGGAGACAGCACACAGATAACAAGGAGAAGCGTATGAAAGTAGCTATCGTAGGCGCAGGTTTGATCGGTCACACCATCGCCCATATGTTGCGTGAAACCGGCGACTACGAAGTCGTCGCGTTCGACCGCGACCAGCACGCGCTCGACAAGCTCGCCGCTCAGGGCATTCCGACCCGCCGTGTGGATTCCGCCGATGCCGCCGCGCTGCGCGCGGCCGTGCAAGGCTTCGACGCGCTCGTCAACGCGCTGCCTTATTACCTCGCCGTGAACGTGGCCGCGGCTGCCAAGGGCGCGGGCGTGCATTACTTCGATCTGACGGAAGACGTGCGCGCCACGCACGCGATCCGCGCGATCGCCGACGACGCCGATCACGCCTTCATGCCGCAGTGCGGTCTGGCGCCGGGCTTTATCGGCATTGCCGCGCACGAACTCGCAAACCGCTTCACGGAAATCCGCGACGTCAAGATGCGTGTGGGCGCGCTGCCGGAATTCCCGACCAACGCGCTGAAGTACAACCTGACGTGGAGCGTCGACGGTCTGATCAACGAGTACTGCCAGCCGTGCGAAGCGATCCGCGACAGCCGCACGCAATGGGTGCAGCCGCTCGAAGGCCTTGAACATTTCTCGCTCGACGGCACCGAGTATGAAGCCTTCAATACCTCCGGCGGTCTTGGCACGCTGTGCGAAACCTTGTCGGGCCGGGTGGAATCGCTCGACTACAAGTCGGTACGCTATCCGGGCCACCGCAACCTGATGCAGTTCCTGCTCGAAGACCTGCGTCTTGCCAGCGACCGCGACACGCTCAAGAACATCATGCGCCGTTCGGTGCCTTCCACCGCGCAAGACGTGGTGCTCGTGTTCATCACGGTGAGCGGCATGCGCGACGGTCAACTGGTGCAGGAAGTCTTCACCCGCAAGATCTTCGCGAAGACGGTGTGCGGCGTGCCGATGAGCGCGATCCAGATCACCACGGCCGGCGCGATGTGCGCGGTGCTCGATCTGTTCCGTGAACAGAAGCTGCCGCAAAAGGGCTTTGTGCGTCAGGAGCAGGTGTCGCTGCGCGATTTCCTTGCGAACCGCTTCGGCCAGTTGTACGAGGGACAGTCGCTGGAGACGATGGCGACTGTCTGACGGCGTGGCATGAGGGCCGTGCGACAACGTGGCGGCAGGCGAGAAAAGCCTGCTGCACACAGCAATGAAGACTCCGTAGAGGGTCTTTCAAACGCCCCGCGCTGCGGGGCGTCGTTTTTTGTGGCGTGCCGCGCAGGCTAAACCGGCACCGGCGGCATGATCGCGGCCCCGCGCGGCGCGCCGACAATGCGTGCGAGCAGCGCTTGATAATCCGCCGAAGCGGGCGCGGTATTGTCGAACATCAGCAGGTCGTCGCAGAGATCGCCGCTGGGCGCGAAGCGGCGCTGCCGGTACTCGTCCCAATGCGCGAGTTTGTAGGCGTCGTTCGGATTCGCGCGCTCCACGATCCGCTGATGCGCCGTCTCTTCCGACGTATAAACCCATACGACCCGCAACGCTACTTCGGCACTCACGCCCAGCCACGCGCGATCGAACAGGCGCCGCTCGCGCACTTCGCGCGAAAGCGGCCCGACCACCAGCGCGCTAACGCCGAGTTCGAGATTGTCGCGGGCGGTGTCGAGCAGGCCGCGGTACTCGGGATCGCGCAGATGCTCGAGGAACAGCGGGCTGTCGCGGTCGTTGGGGTCGCCGGTCAGCATGGCCATGGCGGCCGCGCTGTACCCGCCGTAAAGCGTATCTTTATCGAGCAGACAGAAGGGCGTGCCGCACGCTTTCATCAGCGGGCCATGCAGTTTCCTCGCGAGCGTGGTCTTGCCCGTGCCTGCGTGACCGCAGAAGAAAACCATATGCGTCACGAAGGCGTGTCCTCCGGCGGGGCGGATACGGCGCCAGCCACCTGTGGGTCACGGGCGAACTTGCCGCCGGCCTCCAGCCACATCACGTTGATGATGCCGAAGCCCAATGCCACGCCGATGCCGAGAATCCAGGTGAAATACCACATTGCTGTCTCCTTGTGATCGGCAGGTTACGAGCTGCCCTTTGCAGCGATCATGAAGAAGAACGCGGCGCCACGCAAGGGGGGCCGGGGTCGTCCATTCGGCCAGGCTGGCAGAACGGACGTGCGTTGCTATCATGCATGGAAAGGGCGCAGCAGCGGTCAGGACGGTCGGGCATCGTCCGGCATGCTGGTTAGAAGAAGCAGAAAAGCGGGACCATAATCAACAACACGGGAGAACCCGCATGCCGATGCGTCTGGATCACCATCGCAAAGCCGCGCTGGTCGCCATGGCCCGGCTGGGCGCGTTGGGCACGCTGGCCGCGTTGAGCCTTGGCGTGCTCGCCGGCTGCGCTTCCACACCCGCCGAGCCCGTTCCGTTCAAGGCAGTGCCGGCCGCGCGCATCGTCCGGGCTGGCTACACGGAGCCGGGGGCGGGGCTCGTCGCCGTGGATGTCCGGCGTGAGCGCTCGCGCGACGTGATCGTGCGTTTTCGCAGTGCGCTGGTGTATATCGACGGCGAGCAGGTCACGGACGTAATGAACGGCGAGCACGTGGTCTTTTATCTGAGCCCGGGCGTGCATCGCATCGCCGTGTCGACGCAGTTTGATCCTGTCATCGAAATGCGCTTCATGGTGACGGCGGATACGCGCTACACCAATCGCGCTTCGGTCACGTTCGGCGACGACCACCGCATTGCGCTGCAGCGGGTCGCTCAATAGCGTTCTCTGCCGCGCGAGCATGCAGCCTGAAGCGCCCACGCGGTTTAACAATTCGATACATGACGCCCACGCATAGCCCTTAACATGACGGCTATTGCAAATCCGGCCGGTTTAGGCCCGACGCATGGCTTACGCGTCGTAAGGTTCCGGCCGGTCTGTTCCGTTTTCAAGGTAATTCAAACATGCTGATCAATTGCGCCGCCTATCAGGACGGCCGGAAGCTGGCAGACATCGACATCGATAGCATCAGCGATTACGTGGCGCGGCCCGAGTGCTTTGTCTGGGTGGCGCTGAAGGACCCGGGCCCGGGAGAGCTGGCCGTGATGAAACACGAATTCGGCCTGCACGAACTCGCGATCGAAGACGCGCAGAACGGTCACCAGCGCCCCAAGATCGAGGAGTACGGCGAATCGCTGTTCGCGGTGATGCACACGGTGGAGATGGACGAAGACAACGAATTGCTGATCGGCGAAGTCGACGTATTCGTGGGGCGCAACTATGTGCTGTCGGTGCGGCGCGGTACGCGCATCGGCTTTCAGAATGTGCGCGCCCGCTGCGAGCGCGAACCGCAATTGCTCAAGGAAGGCTCGGCGTTCGTGCTGTATGCGCTTGCGGACGACATCGTCGATCGATATTTTCCGATCATCGAGACGATGAACAGCGAGATCGAGGCACTCGAAGACCGCATCTTCGACCGCAACAATTCCGCGGCGTCGCGCGCGATCATCCAGGATCTGTACTCGCTCAAGCGCCGCCTCGTGATTCTGCAGCACCATATCGCACCGCTGCAGGAAGCCATCAGCAAACTCACGGGCGGGCGCATTCCGAGCGTCTGCGAGGGCATGCAGGCGTACTTCCGCGACGTCTACGACCACCTCGAGCGGATCGTGAGAATCATCGACGGGCGGCGCGAAATGGTCGTCACCGCCGTGCAGGTCAATCTCGGCATGATTTCGCTCGCCGAGAGCGAGGTGACCAAACGGCTCGGCTCGTTCGCCGCGCTGTTCGCGGTGCCGACCATGATCGCCGGCATCTACGGGATGAACTTCCAGAGCATTCCCGAGCTGCACTACAAGTATGGCTATCCGATCTGCCTGGCGGTCATGCTGACCGTCGACCTCGTGCTGTACTGGCGATTCCGCAAAGCCGGCTGGCTTTGATCGACGCAGAGGGCGGCGCTTTGCGAGCTCGTCCCGCGTTGTCCCCGCTTGCATCGTGCGCAATAAAAGTCCAGCATAGGCGGCCCGCCGGGCTGTGATCTTGCAGCCGGCGGCAAATTCGCCAAGCACGGACCAAGCGAGGGACCCTTTGCCACACGTCGCCTGCCGGCGCGCCGATCCGGTGCGCCGGTTCGAATCGAGCGGGTGCGCCGCACCACCGCGCGTCGTTGACAAGTCGCGCAAACTGCGCTGAGAATGGCCCACGCAAACGTTTGCGCACTATTAAAAATAAGGCTCTTTTTTGAGCCCGACAGACCCTGGAGATAGGCATGAACCAACGCATTCGCCGCCGCATCCTGACGGCCGCCGTCCTCGCCACCGCCGGCGCTGCTTTGCCGTTTTCCTGCGCGTATGCGCAGAGCGCGCCCGCTCACAAGCCGAAGGTCGCGCTCGTGATGAAGTCGCTCGCCAACGAGTTCTTCCTGACCATGGAAACCGGCGCGAAGGACTATCAGAAGCACAACCCGTCGCAATTCGACCTGATCACCAATGGCATCAAGGACGAGACCGATACCGCGAACCAGATCCGCATCGTCGAGCAGATGATCGTCTCGAAGGTCGACGCGATCGTGCTCGCGCCGGCTGATTCGAAGGCGCTGGTGCCGGTCGTCAAGAAGGCGGTGGATGCGGGCATCATCGTCGTGAATATCGACAATCGGCTCGACCCGGACGTGCTCAAGTCGAAAGATCTGAACGTGCCGTTCGTCGGCCCCGATAACCGCAAGGGCGCGCAGAAGGTCGGCGATTATCTGGCCAAAAAGCTCAAGGCGGGCGACGAGGTCGGCATCATCGAAGGCGTGTCGACCACCACCAACGCGCAGCAGCGCACCGCCGGATTCAAGGACGCGATGCAGAAGGTCGGCGCGAAGGTCGTCTCGGTGCAATCGGGTGAATGGGAGATCGACAAGGGCAATGCGGTGGCGTCGGCCATGCTCAACGAATACCCGAATCTGAAGGCGCTTCTCGCCGGCAACGACAACATGGCGATCGGCGCGGTCTCGGCTGTGCGCGCGGCGGGCAAGCAGGGCAAGGTGCTGGTGGTGGGCTATGACAACATCAACGCGATCAAGCCGATGCTCAAGGACGGACGCGTGCTCGCCACCGCGGATCAGTATGCCGCCAAGCAGGCTGTGTTCGGTATCGACACCGCGCTGAAGGCGCTCAGCGAGCACAAGAAGCAGTCGGATCTGTCGGGCGTGGTGGAAACGCCGTGCGATCTGGTCACGAAGTGAACATGGCCCGGTTAGCGCCGGGCCAAGTCGTACGCAGTTTCGGGGCAACGACGTTTCACGCTCAATGCATGGCGTGCGCTCACGAACCCGCGGCTATTCAATAAGCGCTCAAGAAACCTGCCGTGCCGCCGTTAATTCCAGAGGTAAGCGTCATGACGGTGCCGCGCGACGGGAGGGGGCGTGGCTGTTAGCGCCTGTGCATTCCGCACATTGGGCCCGCATGACACGAGACGGCCGGTGGCGGCCACATGCAAACGGATTGCGTGAGGCCACCGCCGCCGCCTTGGAACCAGGATTGCGATGGATTCAACCGACCACGACGCTGTACCTGCCGTACTGTCCGTCAGCGGCATCGGCAAGACCTACGCCGAACCGGTGCTCGCCGACATCTCCCTGTCGCTGCGCGCCGGCGAGGTATTGGCGTTGACGGGTGAGAATGGCGCAGGCAAGAGTACGCTGTCCAAGATCATTGGAGGGCTGGTCGAGCCGACCGCCGGCACGATGCGGCTCGGCGGCGAGCCTTATGCGCCGGCAAGCCGCACCGAGGCCGAGGCGCTCGGCGTGCGCATGGTGATGCAGGAGCTGAATCTGCTGCCGACGTTATCGGTGGCCGAGAACCTGTTCCTGAACCGCCTGCCGCGGGTCGGCGCGTTCAGCTTCGGCTGGATCGACCGGCGCAAGCTGCGTGAAGACGCGCGCCAGGCCATGGCGCAGGTCGGCCTCGACGCGATCGATCCGGACACGCTGGTCGGCGAGCTCGGTATCGGTCACCAGCAGATGGTGGAAATCGCACGCAATCTGATCGAAGACTGCCGCGTGCTGATCCTCGACGAACCGACCGCGATGCTGACCGCGCGCGAGGTCGATCTGCTGTTCGAACAGATCGACCGGCTGAAGGCGCGCGGCGTGGCGTTGGTCTACATCTCGCACCGCCTCGAGGAACTGGCGCGAGTGGCCGAGCAGATCGCGGTGTTGCGCGACGGCCGGCTGGTGCATGTCGACGCGATGGCCAACCTGACCAGCGACCAAATCGTCACATGGATGGTCGGCCGTGAACTCGGCGAGCGGATCGATCTGGGCGTGCGCAACATCGGCGCGCCGCTCCTGAAAGTGGAGCGGCTTACACGCGGCAAGGTGGTGCGCGAGGTGTCGTTCGAAGTGCGTGCGGGCGAGATTTTCGGCATTAGCGGCCTGATCGGCGCGGGCCGCACGGAGTTGATGCGGCTGATTTACGGTGCCGATCAGAAGGATAGCGGTAGCGTCGCGCTGGCTGCAACGCCGGGCGCGCTGCCCACGCCGGTGCAGATCGCTTCGCCCTCGGACGCGGTGCGCGCCGGCATCGCGCTCATCACCGAAGACCGCAAAGGCGAAGGCCTGCTGCTGCCGCAGCCGATCGCGGCCAACGTGTCGCTCGGCAATATCGGCAGCGTGGCGCGGCACGGTATCGTCGATGCGAAGCGGGAGAACGCGCTGGCGCAGAAGCAGATCACCGCGATGCGGATCCGCACATCCGGGCCGGCGCAGATTGTCGGCGAGCTGTCGGGCGGCAACCAGCAGAAGGTCGTGATCGGCCGCTGGCTGGCGCGCGACTGCCGCGTGCTGTTGTTCGACGAACCGACGCGCGGCATCGACGTCGGCGCGAAGTTCGATATTTATGGCTTGATGGGTGCGCTGGCTCGCGAAGGACGCGCGCTCGTCGTGGTGTCGAGCGACTTGCGGGAGCTCGTGCTGATCTGCGACCGGATCGGCGTGATGTCCGCGGGGAGCATGACGGGTGTGTTCGAGCGCGACAACTGGTCGCAGGACGCGCTGCTGGCCGCGGCTTTCGCCGGCTATCGCAGCCGCGAAGCGTTGCTGCACGCCGCCCCCGACACCAGCGAAGCAGGGAGTCTGTCATGAACGATCAATCGGCGCCCGACGCATCGGGCGACAAGCCGGGCGCGGGCGGCGTGGGGCGCGTGAGTGGTGCGGGCAGCACGGGCACCGTCGCGCCGCCCGCCGACCCGTCGGCGCCGCTCGCGAGCGGCAAGCCGGCCGGCACGCGCCTGGGCTTTTCGAATTACCTCGGGCTTGCCGGCGCGTTGCTGGCGATGATCGTGCTGTTCTCGCTGCTGAGTTCGCACTTTCTGACGTACGACACATTCAGCACGATCGCCAATCAGATTCCGGATCTGGTGGTGATGTCGGTGGGCATGACCTTCGTGCTGATCATCGCCGGGATCGATCTGTCGGTGGGGTCGGTGCTGGCGCTGGGCGCGTCGGTGGTGAGCGTGGCCGCGCTGAAGTGGGGCTGGGGGCCGTTGCCGTCGGCGCTGCTCGGGGTCGCCGCGGCGGCGCTGACCGGCACCATTACCGGCGCGGTGACGGTGGGCTGGCGGATTCCGTCGTTCATCGTCTCGCTCGGCGTGCTCGAAGCCGCGCGCGGCATGGCGTATCAGATGACGAATTCGCGCACCGCCTATATCGGCGACGCGTTCGACTTCCTGTCGAACCCGATCGCAGTTGGCATCTCGCCGGCGTTCCTGATCGCGGTGACGGTGATGGTGATCGCGCAACTGGTGCTCACGCGCACGGTGTTCGGCCGCTATCTGGTCGGCATCGGCACCAACGAGGAGGCGGTGCGGCTTGCAGGCGTCAATCCGCGGCCGTACAAGGTCATTGTGTTCGCACTGATGGGCGCGCTCGCCGGGCTGGCCGCGCTGTTCCAGATCTCGCGTCTGGAAGCGGCCGACCCCAACGCGGGCCAAGGCGTCGAACTGCAGGTGATCGCGGCCGTGGTGATCGGCGGCACGAGCCTGATGGGCGGGCGCGGCTCGGTGATCAGCACCTTTTTCGGCGTGTTGATCATTTCGGTGCTGGCGGCCGGCCTCGCGCAGATCGGTGCGAATGAGCCGACCAAGCGCATGATCACCGGCGCGGTAATCGTGGTGGCGGTGGTGCTGGATACGTATCGCAGTCGTCGCAAGCGCGCCTGATCGAGGGCCGGCGCGGCAAGCCGGCAGTTCGCGGCACGCCGGCAGCAGAAGTAGCGGAAGTAGCAAAAGTAGCAGAAGTAGCAGAAGTAGCAGAAGTAGCAGAACCGGAGGCCGCATGCACGGCACGGGCAGTCGCAGCGAGACGCGCGGTAAAGCGTCAGTATTTACGGGGTTGGTCAGTTTTCGAAGAAAACGGCCGGTAGGTCGCCAGGTGGTGCGGCCGGCGGGTAAAACAGGCAGGAGAGCAACAGGTTATGGCGACGATCAAGGATGTAGCGGCCGCGGCGGGCGTGTCGTTCACGACGGTATCGCACGTGGTGAACAACTCGCGGCCCGTGTCGGCTGACGTGCGCGCGAAGGTCGAGCACGCGATCCGTCAGCTTCACTATGTTCCGTCGGCGGTGGCCCGCTCGCTGAAGGCACGGTCGACGGCGACGATCGGGCTCGTCGTGCCGAACACCACGAACCCGTATTTCGCGGAACTGGCGCGCGGCATCGAGGACGGTTGCTCGCGCAACGGCTACTGCGTGTTCTTCTGCAATTCCGACGACGATCCGGCCAAGCAACGTAACTATCTGCGCGTGCTGCAGGAAAAACGGATCGACGGCCTGATCGTCGCATCCGCCGGCGACGACGCCGTGCTCGCGCAAACGCTCGCCGACTCGCGCGAGCCGCTGGTGATTCTGGACCGCAACATCGAAGGGCTGAATGCGGATCTCGTGCAGATCGACCACGAGAAGGGCGCGTATCTCGCCACCCGGCATCTGCTCGAACTGGGGCACGTACGGATCGGCTGTATTACCGGCACGGTGCAGACAGCGGTTAGCGCGATGCGCGTGCATGGCTTCATCCGCGCGATGAGCGAGCGCGGCATCGAGATTCCGCCCGACGCGATCGTGGAAAGCGATTATTCGGGCACCGGCGGTTACCGCGCGGCGGGCCAACTGTTCGACACGGTCAAACCGTCGGCGATTTTCGCCTGCAACGACATGATGGGCATCGGCGCGCTGCGCGCAGCCGCGGAACGCAATATCAGCGTGCCGCGTGATTGCTCGATCATCGGGTTCGACGATATCGAACTGGGGCGTTTCACCTACCCGGCGCTCTCGACCGTCGGTCAGTCGGTGCGCGCGCTCGGCGACATCGCCGCGCAGACGCTGATCGAACGCATTGCCGGTGGCTCGCCCGATAGTCCGCGTCCGCCTGGCCGCCGGCGCGTCGTATCGCCGCGCCTGATCGTGCGCGAGTCCACCGCGACCTGGGGCGGCGCGGCCAAACGCGATCTGGCGGCCTGATCTGGCGGCCAGACTCTGCGCTGCGCGCGCATTGTCGAACCCGCATGTGCGCGATGGTGCGCACCCGCTCGCCCGGTGCATCCGTGCATGACCGCTGCTGACGACCTGGACATCGATTTCCCGGAGCAGGCGTCATCTAGTGCCGCTGGCACGCTACATTGCGCCCGATTTCCACAAAACGGCGCGCCGTCTTTCTGACTTCCCCTCCGCAAGCAACCCTAGGTGCATCTCGCATCGTCGGTTCGCATCAGCGTCTCGCCGTCAGTGATTTGTAATTCCTGCCAATTGCTTACATCGCCTTTCCTCATACCATATAAATCCTTCAAGGAACTAACTGCTGTGCCGTAAACAGGGTTATTAGAGCGCCGCCTCAAATGAGCGCCGACACGCAGCCACCACACGCCAACCGCTGCGTACGCAACTCTCATTTTCAAAGCACAGGAACCAGACATGTTGAACAAGGGCATTACGATCAAGGCGCGCATAGGCCTCACGATGGCTTTTCTCGCGGCGTTGCTGGTGGCCATCGGCGCCTTCGGTATGTTCGGTATGAGCGATTCGAACCACGCCTTGAAGGACACGTTCACCAACTCCATGCCGAGCGCGGTCGATATCGGCAACGCCGAACTCTACGCGGCGCGCGAGCGGTTGGCGCTCGACCGGGCGGCGTTCCTGATCGGCACGCCGGAAGTTGCGCCGACAATCGAGCGCGCGCGCACCATGCGCGTCACGTCCGATATGTGGTGGAAAAAGTATATGGACCTGCCGCGCGGGCCGGATGAGGAGCGCCTCGCGCAGGACGTGGTGGCCAAGCGTGACGCGCTGCATCAGCAACTGGATGCTTTCGCGGCAATCGTTGCCGCAAACGACCAGAGCAAGCTGGTCGACGGTGCCAAACGGCTGCAAGCCGCCTACAGTGAACTCGCCAATTCCGACGACGCGCTGCGCAAATTCCAGTTCGCGTCGGCCAAAGATGGCTACGACGCGGCGCAAAGCAGCTTCGAACTGTTCCGCCTGGTGAGCGCGGGCGCATTGCTGATCGGCGTGCTGGCCGCGGCGATCTCGTATCTGACGCTCAGCCGCGCGATCGCCCGGCCGCTCGACGCCGCGCTCGGTCATTTCGATGCGATCTCGGCAGGCGATCTGCGCCGCCCGGTGGTCGTGACTTCGCGTGACGAGATGGGGCAACTGCTTGAAGGCATCGCCAGAATGCAGCGCAGCCTCACCGAAACGGTGCGCACCGTGCGCAGCGGCAGCGAATCGATTGCGACTGCGACCCGCGAGATCGCCGCCGGCAATATCGACCTGTCCTCGCGCACCGAAGAGCAGGCCTCGGCGCTGCAGGAAACCGCATCGAGCATGGAAGAGCTCACCGGCACGGTCAAGCAGAACGCCGACAACGCCCGCCAGGCCAGCTCGCTTGCGGCGAATGCGTCGGAGATCGCCAACAAGGGCAGCGCCGTGGTCGAGAAGGTGGTCGGCACGATGGGCGACATCAATCAAAGCTCGGCGAAGATCGCCGACATTATTTCGATCATTGAAGGGATCGCGTTCCAGACCAATATCCTGGCCCTGAATGCGGCCGTGGAAGCCGCGCGCGCCGGCGAAGAAGGCCGCGGTTTCGCGGTGGTGGCGGGCGAAGTGCGCAGTCTCGCCCAGCGTTCGTCGGCGGCGGCGAAGGAAATCAAGGAACTGATCGATACCTCGGTCGAGCGCGTTCAATCGGGTTCGGCGCTGGTCGACGAAGCCGGCCGCACCATGACCGACATCATCGGTGCGGTGCAGCGTGTGACCGACATCATGGGAGAAATCGCCGCGGCTTCCGAAGAACAGAGCAGCGGCATCGATCAGGTGGCGCGCGCCGTCACGCAGATGGACGAAGTCACGCAGCAAAACGCTGCGCTGGTCGAAGAAGCAGCGGCCGCGGCCTCGTCGCTCGAAGATCAGGCCGGTAAGTTGCGTCAGGCCGTAGCGGTGTTTCACCTGGAAGAAGGCGGCCTCACGCCGCCCATGAGCGCCGCGCCGAAGCGCGCGCCTGCGCCGCCGCGCCCGGTGATCGCACGCAAGGCTTCGCGCGCACCCGCCATGCAACCCGCGCCGCAATCCGCCGCCGTGACGAAAGCGCCTGCCGCAGCAGCACAGCCCGCTGCCGCAACGGCACGCGCGCCCGCAAAAGCTATGGCGTCCGCTGGAGCTGGCAGCGATCAAGATTGGGAGACGTTCTGACGGGACGTAGGTTGCAACATTCGTTCCCGACGCGTCGGCCGATCCCATTAGATGGGTAAGCGCGACCGTTCAGATGACTGTGTCACTCGTAAAGACCGCGATTGCGTACGCATTCGCGGTCTTTTTTTATGGTGTGCGCATTAACTAACGTTTGCGTATGCAGTCCGTACCCTGGCAAGCGTAATGATCCGGTACATTGACGAACGCCCCGAAGAAAGCCACTTTGGGGGTCGCTGCCAGACATGTAGCGGCAATCGCCGACGCGGCTCGTCAGTTCAACGGGCGCGGTTTTGCCGCCTTCGAGCGCCGCGACGCATGGCCACCCACCAACACGCCACATTCAACCGCTCAATGCGCCAGCCACAAAGGACCGACATGACGCCTCACGACCTCGCGCACCGCCTCGTCGAAGCACGCCGGCAGCATCGCCCGATCGATGTGCCCGCACCCGACAGCCTGCCGCCCGATGCGGCAACCGCGTACGCGATCCAGCAGGCGGTCATCGCCGGTCTCGGCGAATCAACCGGTGGCTGGAAGATCGGCGCCAAAGTGCCGGGCGGCGCCGCCTCGGGCGCGCCGATTCCGGCCTCGCTGGTATTGCCTTCGCCGGCGCGCATCGCGCATGCCGGCTTCTTCC
Source organism: Paraburkholderia sp. RL17-383-BIF-A (assembly GCF_046028015.1). Taxonomy (NCBI): domain Bacteria; kingdom Pseudomonadati; phylum Pseudomonadota; class Betaproteobacteria; order Burkholderiales; family Burkholderiaceae; genus Paraburkholderia; species Paraburkholderia sp. RL17-383-BIF-A. The sequence goes on from NZ_JARESR010000060.1 coordinate 15,708, forward strand.
GGGTGCTGGTGGAACTGGAGATCGCCTTCCGCTTCGCGGAGGCGATCGAGCCGCGCGGCCGGGCCTATGCGCGCGACGAAGTGCTGGCGAAGGTCGGCGTCGTGCTGCCGGCCATCGAGATCGTCGACAGCCGCTTTACCGAGTGGCCGAACGTCGCGCCGCTTGCGCAACTGGCCGACGCCCAGAACAACGGCGCGTTGATCACCGGTCATCCTGTCGCTTATTCGGGGCTCGCGCGTGGCTTCGACTTCGTTTCACCGGAGCTGGAGCTGAGCTTCGACGGCGACTCGCTGATACCGGAGGCCACGGGCAATCCGGCTGGCGACCCGCGCGAACTGCTGGTGTGGTTCGTCAACCATTGTGCCGCCATGGGCATCACCATCGAGCCGGAATGGACGCTCACCACCGGTTCGTACGTCGGCGCACACAGGCTGGACAAAGCGGGCATCGTGCGTGGGCACATCGACGGACTTGGAGAAGTGGAAATTGAACTGACCTGAGAGGCTGCGCGCTTGTAACAGCGCATTACCAAGCTCCACTCAAACGGCTGCCTATGGGCGGCCGTTTTACATTTTTCGCATCTGTGATGGCCGCCGTGCCGTATACACCTATTGGAACGACGCAGGGTCTCGCCGTCATCCAGTTATACAGGTGGCTAACCACGCTGCCGACGCGGGTAAGGCGAAACGACATGACTGGTACAACGGATGAAAACGCGCGGAACAAAACTGCTCGCGCGTTGACGAAGCGATTGACGCTGCACGGTGAAATGATCGAGATTGGCATGACGCATGACCAATGCATGAAGATGTAACAGGCAACTGTTTGCGTAGACCGAACGCTTGTGTCGCGCGTTGATGAAAAAAGAGGCGGATACAGAAAACGGGCTCACGTCTGCGCTTTCAGCAACAAAGTGTGTGTGTGCAGACACGCCGTCTGATACAGCAGTGGGATCGTTCGATGAACGTAGCGGCTGGCGCGGGACGTGATTGCAGGATCACTGAGCAGCACTGAGGCAGAGTGCTGATATGGCCGCAAGGCATGAGTGCAAGGGCAGCGACGTGTGACCATAATCGCTGCATTACGAGTGCAAGATTGTAGGTGGTCGAAACTTTGTTTCCAAGTGAGGATTGTCGGGAGGCGAATGCGGCGCGATTTTCGCAACGTAGTTCGTGAAAAAAAATTTAAAAGGGTTTAGGATGAATTCGAGCGATGTCGTTTCCGAATAGCGCGCCGCGCACGACATCGGTCTAGACTTCGGCGAGGAGGTAGCATGGATATCTACAGCAGTTTCGCGACCCGCTTCGAGAAAACGCGAGAAGATGAGCTCTCGCTCGAGGAGTATCTCGCGCTCTGCAAAGACAATCCCGCCGCGTACGCCACGGCTGGCGAACGCATGTTGACGGCGATCGGGGAGCCGGAACAGATCGACACTCGTAACGATCCGCGCATGTCGCGCATCTTCGCGAATAAGGTCATCAAGGTATACCCCGCATTCCGTGAGTTCTACGGAATGGAAGAGGTGATCGAGCAGGTGGTCGCCTACTTCCGGCACTCTGCCCAGGGGCTCGAAGAAAAGAAGCAGATTCTGTATCTGTTGGGCCCGGTCGGCGGCGGTAAATCGTCGATCGCGGAACGTCTCAAGCAGCTCATGGAGCGTGTGCCGTTTTACGCGATCAAGGGCTCGCCCGTGAACGAGTCGCCGCTCGGTCTGTTCGACTACGAAGAAGACGGCCCGATTCTCGAAGAACAATACGGCATTCCACGCCGCTACCTCAAAAGCATCCTCAGCCCGTGGGCGGTCAAACGCCTGCACGAATACAACGGCGACATCCGCAAATTCCGCGTGGTGCGCCGCTACCCGTCGATCCTTCGCCAGATCGGTATAGCCAAGACCGAGCCGGGCGACGAAAACAATCAGGACATTTCGTCACTGGTCGGTAAGGTCGACATCCGCAAACTCGAACAGTACGCTCAGGACGACGCGGACGCGTACAGCTACTCCGGTGGCCTGTGTCTCGCGAATCAGGGCCTGCTCGAGTTCGTCGAAATGTTCAAGGCGCCGATCAAGGTGCTGCACCCGCTGCTCACGGCGACCCAGGAAGGTAACTTCAAGGGCACGGAAGGGTTCGGCGCGATCCCGTTCGACGGTGTGATTCTGGCTCACTCGAACGAGTCCGAATGGAAGGCGTTCCGCAACAACCGCAACAACGAAGCACTGCTCGACCGGATCTTCGTGGTGAAGGTGCCGTACTGCCTGCGCTACGGTGAAGAGATCAAGATCTACGAGAAGCTGCTGCGCAATTCGTCGCTGGCGAACGCGGTGTGCGCACCTGGCACGTTGAAGATGATGGCGCAGATGTCCGTGCTCACGCGTTTGCAGGAGCCGGAGAATTCAAGCCTCTTCTCGAAGATGCAGGTGTACGACGGCGAGAATCTGAAGGACACCGATCCGAAGGCCAAGTCTTATCAGGAGTACCGCGATTTCGCGGGCGTGGATGAAGGGATGACCGGCGTGTCGACCCGTTTCGCGTTCAAGATTCTTTCGCGCGTGTTCAACTTCGATTCGACCGAGGTCGCGGCCAATCCGGTGCACCTCATGTACGTGCTCGAACAGCAGATCGAACGCGAACAGTTCCCGCCGGAAACCGAGCAGAAGTATCTGTCGTTCATCAAGGACGTGCTCGCCTCGCGCTATGCGGAGTTTATCGGCAAGGAGATTCAGACCGCGTATCTGGAGTCGTATTCCGAGTACGGTCAGAACATTTTCGATCGTTACGTGACGTACGCGGACTTCTGGATCCAGGATCAGGAGTTCCGCGACCACGACACCGGCGAGAGTTTCGACCGCGCGGCGCTGAACGCCGAACTGGAGAAGATCGAGAAACCCGCGGGCATCAGCAACCCGAAGGACTTCCGCAACGAGATCGTGAACTTCGTGCTGCGTGCGCGTGCGGCCAATGGCGGGAAGAATCCGGCATGGGTCAGCTACGAAAAGCTGCGCGTCGTGATCGAAAAGAAGATGTTCTCGAACACGGAAGAGTTGCTGCCGGTGATCTCGTTCAACGCCAAGGGTTCGGCGGAAGAGCAACGCAAGCACGAAGACTTCGTCAATCGCATGGTGACGAAGGGCTATACGCCGAAGCAGGTGCGCTTGCTGTGTGACTGGTATCTGCGCGTGCGCAAGTCGTCATGATGCGCATTGCGTGCCGCCCGCGCGGTCCATCCGCGCGGGCACCCTGCGAGGCGCAAATTGCATGGACATAGCGTTGCTTCAGGCAACGTGCGTCTCGCGCACCCGAAATTAGTGCAGCTGCATGGGATCGGAGACCGGGCGTGCTTCATCAAATCATCGACCGCAGGTTGGCAGGCAAAAACAAGAGCATTGCGAATCGCGAGCGTTTTTTGCGTCGCGTAAAGAACTATATTCGTCGCGCCGTTTCGGAAGCGGTGCGCGACCGCAGCATCAAGGATATTCAGAACACCCAGAGCATCACGATCCCGCGCAAGGACATTGCGGAACCGTCGTTCCGGCATGGCCCCGGCGGCAAGCGGGAAATGGTGCATCCGGGCAATGCCGACTATATCCGCGGCGACAAGATCCAGCGCCCGCAAGGCGGCGGCGGTGGAGGCGGGGGCAATCAGGCCAGCAACGAAGGCGAGGGTCAGGACGACTTCGTGTTCGAGCTGAGCCGCGAAGAATTCATGCAGTATTTCTTCGACGACCTCGAACTGCCGCGTCTCGTCAAAACCCATCTGATGGCCGTGCCCACGTGGAAAAGCATCCGCGCGGGCTGGGCCGCCGAAGGCACGCCGAACAATATCGACGTGGTCCGTTCGCTGCGCAGCGCGCTCGGCCGCCGCATTGCGCTCGGTGCGCCGCTCGTCAACCAGTTGCACGAGATGGAACGGCAACTGGAGGTGATGAAAGCCGATCCCGACGATCGTCGTGACGAGATCAAACTGCTCGAAGAGGAAATTCACCATTTGCGTGGGCGCATCTGGCGGATTCCGTTTATCGATCCGTTCGATTTGCGCTATGTGAACCGTGTGAAGCAGCCCACGCCTTCCAGTCAGGCGGTGATGTTCTGTCTGATGGATGTGTCCGGTTCCATGGACGAGCAGCGTAAGGATCTCGCCAAGCGCTTCTTCATTCTGCTGTATCTGTTTCTCAAGCGAAACTACGAGAAGATCGAAGTGGTGTTCATTCGCCACCATACGCGCGCCGAGGAAGTCGACGAAGACACCTTCTTCCACTCGACCGAAAGCGGCGGCACGGTCGTGTCGAGCGCGCTGGAGTTGATGCAGAAGGTGATGGACGAACGCTATTCGCCGACTGAATGGAATATTTACGGCGCTCAGGCTTCGGACGGCGACAACTGGACCGACGACTCGCCAAAGTGCCGCAAGATACTCTCTGATGACATCCTGGAGAAGGTGCGCTATTTTGCGTATATTCAGGTGACGCCGGAAGAGCAGAACTTGTGGCTGGAATATGCGCAGTTAGCCCTGAGCCAGCCGCACATGGCGATGAAGAAGGTCGAGACCGCGGCTGACATTTATCCGGTGTTTCGTGAATTGTTTGAAAAGCAGGCGGCTAATTCATGACGAACAAGCCCCCGCACAACGAAGCGCGCGGCGAGCCAGAGAACGGCGCGCCGGAGCGCGGGAAAGGCGTGCCGCAGCAGCAACAGTCGGGGCATGCCGAGGCAAAGGCGGACGATACGGGAGCCGCCACGGCCGGAGCAGTCGACACCGCTGCAGCACGGGGACACACCGGAACGCCCAACGTGGGGCAAAGGGAAGTCCGTATGAACGTAGCCGATAGACGGCCTCTGCCGTGCCCGTCCGACTGGACATTCGAATTGATCGAAGAGTACGACTCGCATATTGCCCGTGTTGCAGAGCAATATGAACTCGACGTGTATCCGATCCAGCTCGAACTCATCAGCGCCGAACAGATGATGGATGCGTACGCGTCCGTCGGTATGCCGGTGAACTACCGTCACTGGTCGTTCGGCAAACACTTTCTCTCTACCGAAAAGAGCTACCGTCGCGGGCAGATGGGGCTGGCGTACGAGATCGTCATCAATTCCAATCCCTGCATCGCGTATCTGATGGAAGAGAACACGATGACGATGCAGGCGCTCGTCATCGCCCACGCGGCTTACGGGCACAACTCGTTTTTCAAGGGTAACTATCTGTTCCGGTTGTGGACGGATGCGCATGCCATTATCGATTACCTCGTCTACGCGAAGAACTACATCGCCGAGTGCGAGGAGCGCTTCGGGCTCGACCGGGTCGAAGAATTGCTCGATTCGTGCCACGCGTTGATGAACTACGGCGTGGACCGTTACAAGCGTCCGCAAAAGCTGTCGCTCGAAAAGGAGTTCGCGGCGCGCCGCGAACGCGAGGCTTATTTGCAGTCCCAGGTCAATGAACTGTGGCGCACTTTGCCGACCCGGCATACGCCGCTGCCGGAGGAAATCGAGGAGCGCTATCCGCCGGAGCCGCAGGAGAATCTGCTGTATTTCGCGGAGAAGAACGCGCCGTTGCTGGAGCCGTGGGAGCGGGAAGTCATCCGCATCGTGCGCAAGGTCGGCCAGTATTTTTATCCGCAACGGCAAACTCAGGTAATGAACGAAGGCTGGGCCACGTTCTGGCACTACACGTTGCTCAACACGATGTACAACCAGGGCAAGCTGGAAGACGGCTTCATGATGGAGTTTCTCCATTCGCACAGCAATGTGGTCTACCAGCCTCCCGTCACCAAACCGTATTACAGCGGCATCAATCCGTACGCGCTCGGTTTTTCGATGATGAGCGACATTCGCCGGATTTGCGAAGCGCCCACGGAAGAGGACCGTAAGTGGTTCCCGGAACTCGCGGGCAGCCCGTGGCTACCGGCCATGCACTATGCAATGCGCAACTTCAAGGACGAGAGTTTCGTCGCGCAGTATCTGTCGCCGCATCTGATTCGTGAAATGCGCCTCTTCTCGGTGCTCGACGACGATATGCGCGACGCGCTCGAAGTCTCGGCGATTCACGACGACAGCGGTTATCAGTACGTGCGCCAGGCGTTGTCGCGGCAGTACGACATGCATCATCGCGAGCCGAACATCCAGGTGTGGGCGGTCAATACGCGCGGCGACCGGAGTTTGACGCTACGGCATTTCATGAGCGACAACCGGCATCTTTCCGGTGACAGTGACGAAGTGCTCAAGCATATGGCGCGCCTGTGGCAATTCGACGTCTACCTGGAAAGCGTCGATGAGAACGGCACGGTTCGCAAGCGTTACGAGTGCCGCTATGTACCGCCGGCGGTGAGGGTGTGACGCCGTCCTGAAGCCGCGGTCGTTTGGACACTAGCGTGATCTGTGAGAAGCCCCTGCCAATCGTGAGACTGGCAGGGGCTTTTTTATCGCGGCCTGACAAACCACCATCTTTCCCTTGCACTTCTGTAAAATTCGCGCACGTGCGAAGCGTGCCGCCACGGCATCTCGGCTCGCGCGTTGTGAAGGCGGCGCCACGACCGTTACCTCCGTTCAAAGACAAGGAAAGAGAACAAGCATGACCGACCTAACCGACCAAACTGTGGCTTCGGCTCAC
>NZ_JARESR010000061.1:0-21620 GCF_046028015.1 Paraburkholderia sp. RL17-383-BIF-A
CGTCTGGAAGGACGTGCTCAAAGCCGAACGTGTGGGCCGCGACGACAACTTCTTCGAACTGGGCGGCGACTCTATTCTGGTGTTGCAGGTGATCGCCCGTTCGCGCAAACGCGGTGTGCGCTTCACACCCAAGCAACTATTCGATGCGCCCACGCTTGCGCAACTCGCGCGTGTCGCGACAACGGTGGAACTCGCCCTGCAAGCGGCGCCCGCCATCCCGAATGCGCAAGGCACGTCACCCAAAACGGACGAGGCCACCACGCTCACGCCCGCACAACTGCGCTTCTTTGCTCTGGATATTCCGCAGCGTGGCCACTGGAATCAATCCATTGAACTCGACGCGCAAGCGCCGTTCGACTTCGACGCATTCGCCCGCGCCTTCGAAACGCTGCTGACGCACCACGACATTTTCCGCCAGCGTTTCGCGCCTGTCGGGTCGCCTGGCGAATGGCGGCTCACGCTGGCCGCGCAAGCGTTCGAAACACTGCCGCTAGCAGCGGTCTGCGCACGCGACGAGGCCGACGCGCTCGCTCAGTTCGACGCGTTGCAAAGCACGCTCGATCTGACACGCGGCCCGCTCGTCTGCGCCTTGGCTGCGCTTCTGCCTGACGGTGCCACCAAACTCTATCTGGCGATCCATCACATCGTCGTCGACGGTGTGTCGTGGCGCGTGCTGCTGGACGATCTCGATGCCGTCTATCGCGCCGCTTGCGAGCGCCGCAGCGTGCGGCTCGCGTCGACGGGAACGAGTGCGCAGGAATGGGCGGCGCGCCTCGCACGCGCCGCGCGCGACACGACGCACTCGCCGTTCGCCGCAGAAATACCGTACTGGACCGCGCTCGCCGCGCCGTACGACGATCTGCCGCTCGACGATCCGCACGCCAGTGCAACCAACGCCGACGCGCAATCCGTGATCCAGACGATCGGCGCCGATCTCACGCGCGCCGCGTTGACGGAGGCGAATGCCGCCTATCGAACGCAGACGATCGAACTGCTGATTGCCGCGCTGGCGCAGTCGCTCGGCTTGCCGGCGTGCCGCATCGAACTCGAAGGCCACGGCCGCGAGGCCTTGTTCGACGACGTCGACGTGAGCCGCACGCCAGGCTGGCTGACGAGTCACTATCCGGTGCAGTTCTCGCTTGAAAGCACCCCGGCCGCTACGCTCGGCGCGGTCAAGGACACGTTGCGCGCGGTGCCGAACAAAGGCCTCGGTTTCGGCGTGCTGCGCCACTACGGCGACACGGCGACGCGTGCGGCGCTCGCCGCCGTGCCGCGCCCGCATGTGACCTTCAACTACCTCGGCCAGTTCGACGCCCCTCGCGAGGCGGCGCTCGTACCGCGTTTCGGTGGCGCGGGCCGCGAGCGCGATCCGGCGGGGCCGATTGGCAACGCGTTGGCGATTCACGCCTATATCGACGGCGACGCCACGCGCACGCTCAAAGTCCACTGGGTCTACGGCGCGACGCAATTCGAGCGCGCTACTGTGGAAGTCCTCGCGCAGCGCTTCGAAGGCGCGCTTGCTCAACTGGTTGGCGCATGCGCGGGGCGTCTTGCGCAACGAGGCGGCGGCGCAACGCCTGGCGATTATCCGCTCGCGCGGGCGGGCAGCCTGACACAGGCTGCTATCGAACGCATGCCGCTCGACTTGCGCACGATCGACGATATCTATCCGCTTTCGCCGATGCAGCACGGCATTCTGTTTCACTCTCTATTCGCGCCCGAGCAGTCCACTTATGTGAATCAATTGGTCGCGACGTTGATCGACCCGGATGTGGAGCGCCTGCGTGCGGCATTCGAGGCGGCGGTGCCGCGCCATGACATTTTGCGCACGAGCTTCACGCCGGATGAAGCGGCGCCGATGCAGATCGTGCATCGCCAGGCGCGCATGCCCGTCGAGATTCTCGACTGGCGCGAGCGCGGCGCGGATGCAATGGATGCTTTCGAAAGCTGGCTCAGCGCCGACCGCTCGCGCGGTTTCGATCTGACATCGCCGCCGCTGATGCGCGTCACGCTGATCCGCATCATGGACAATGCATGGCGTCTCGTCTGGACGCGTCACCATTTGCTGCTCGATGGCTGGAGCACCGCGCGCTTCTTTGCGGATGTGCTGCGCGATTACATCGAGCCGCCGCGTCCGCAGCTGTTCGCTGCGCCCGCGAAGACGCGCTATCGCGACTTCATCGCGTGGCTGGCCGCGCGTGATGCCGACAGCGCGCGCGCTTTCTGGCTGCAACGCCTCGCGCTGCTCGACGAGCCGACGCTGGTCGCCGCGCCGGAGTCCGCAAGCGATCGCCGCGAATCGCGCCATCTCACGCGCCGTGAAACCGTCGACGCAGCCACGACGGCGCGTCTAATCGACACCGCGCGCCGCCTGAAAGTCACGCTCAATACGATGGTGCAAGGCGCGTGGGCGCTTGCACTGCAACGTATGACGCATCACACGGCAGTCGCCTTCGGCGCGACCGTCGCGGGCCGTCCTGACGCGCTGCCGGACGTCGATACCGTGCTGGGTCTGTTCATCAACACGCTGCCGGTGATCACCGCGCCGTTGCCGCAACGCCGGGCTTCGGCATGGCTGCACGACCTGCAGCGCGATAACGCCGCGGCCGCCGAGCACGCGCATACGCCGCTGTCTGAAATCCAGCAATGGGCGGGGCAGGGTGGCGGCGCGCTGTTCGACACGTTGGTCGTGTTCGAAAACTACCCCGTGGACGAAGCCTGGCAGGGCCGCGATCCGCGTGCGCTGAAGCTGCGTGAGCTGCGCAATATCGAAGCGACGGACTTCGCTCTCACGCTGGTGATCGAAGCAGGCACTACGCTCACGATCGACTACGGTTACGACGCCGCGCAACTCGATGAAGCGCGTGTCGCCGCGTTGCATCGCGCGTTCGCTTCGTGCCTCGCGGGCCTGATCGCAAATCCGGACGCGCGGCTCGGCACGATTTCGATCTCCACGGCGGACGACCTCGCCGCGCTGAACCGCTTCAACGCGACGGCGCAAGCGTGGCCGCTCACGCAGCAACACGCCCTGCATCGGCAGTTCGAACAGAAGGCGTTGATATCGCCAGAGGCTATCGCGCTGGAATTCGCCGATCCGCAAGGACGCACGCACCAGATGTCCTACGGCGAACTCGACTCGAACGCCGATCGCGTCGCCGCCGCGCTCATCGAAGCAGGCGTGCGCGCGGACACGGCGGTGGCGCTGTGTGTCGAGCGCTCGTTCGACATGGTGGTGGCGCTGCTCGGCGTGCTCAAAGCGGGCGCGGCATATCTACCGATCGATCCTGACTATCCGGCAGAGCGCATTGCCTATTTGCTCGACGACGCGAGACCGGCCGTCGTATTGACGCAGCCCAATCTGCTGGAAAGGGTCACGAACGCAGTCAACAGCACCGGCGCGAAAATCCTGACCGTCGACGCACTACGCGGCGCGGACTTCACGCTCAGTGCTCCCGTCGCAGTTGCGCCCGATCAGCTCGCTTACCTGATCTACACCTCCGGTTCGACTGGCAAGCCGAAAGGCGCGGGCAATACGCATCGCGCACTGGCGAACCGGATTGCGTGGATGCAGGACGCGTATCGCCTCGACGCCCGCGACGTCGTGCTGCACAAGACGCCGTTCGGTTTCGACGTGTCGGTATGGGAGTTCGTGTGGCCGCTCGCCGTCGGCGCGAAGCTCGCGATCGCGGCGCCTGGCGAGCATCGCGATCCGGCGCGCCTCGTCGCCGCGATCGAAGCACACCGCGTTACGACGCTGCATTTCGTGCCGTCGATGCTCGCGGCCTTCGTCGCTCACCTGGAAGACTTCCACGCGGCGGCGCGCTGCGCGAGTATCGAGCGGATTGTCGCGAGCGGCGAAGCGCTTGCGCCGGAACTGGCGGCGCGCGTGGCAAAGCAACTGCCTCATGCGCGGCTCTACAACCTCTACGGCCCGACCGAAGCGGCCATCGACGTTTCGCACTGGACTTGCGATGTGCGCGACGCCGACGCGGCCTCCGTGCCGATCGGTCATCCGATTGCGAACCTGCAACTACACGTGCTCGACGCGGCGTTGCAAGCGTTGCCGCAAGGCGCGATCGGCGAACTGTATCTGGGCGGCGTGGGACTCGCGCGCGGCTATCTTGGCCGTGCCGCGCTGACAGCCGATCGCTTTGTGCCCGATCCGTTCTCGCACGGCGCGCGGCTCTATCGAACTGGTGACCTTGCACGCCGCCGCGCGGACGGGGCGCTCGACTATCTCGGCCGCATGGATACGCAGGTGAAACTGCGTGGCCAGCGCGTCGAGCCGGGCGAAATCGAAGCCTTGCTGCGGGCGGCACCGGGCGTGCACGATGCCGTGGTGATCGTGCGTGACGAGCAACTGATTGGCTACGTGGCGCGCAGCGCGGACAACGCGCTCGATACGCAGGCGCTGCTCGATGGTTTGCGAGCGCAACTGCCGTCGTACATGGTGCCTTCGCATCTGATCGCGATGGATGCGCTGCCGGTCACGCCGAACGGCAAATGCGACCGTCACGCGTTGCCCGCACCCGTGCGCGGCTCTGTCGGCGAACACGCGCTGGATTTGCCGGTCACCGAGACCGAACGCGAACTCGCCGAGATCTGGAAGCGCGTGCTGCGCGTCGACACGATTCGCCGCGACGAAGATTTCTTCGTGTTAGGCGGCCACTCGCTGCTTGCGACACAAGCCAACGCGCAGGCGAATCTGCACTGGGCGCTCATCTTGCCGCTACGTACCTTGTTCGACGAACGCACGTTGCAGCGCTGTGCCGCCGCGATCGATCGTGCGCTCGCCGAACGCGAGGCTCATGGAGCAGGCGATACCGCGAGCGCGATCGATGCATTGCTCGATGAATTCGAACTGCAATAAGCCCACCACATCGACCGATCGACCCGCCGACCCGCACTGAGACACCTGAGCATGACCACAGCCAAACCGGACCTGCTTTCCCTTGCGTCACGCTTCGCGCTGTTGCCGGACGCGCAGCGCAAAGCCTTTCTCACGAAGCTCGCCGCAGCCGGCATTGATTTTCGCGTGCTGCCGATTCCGCCGCGCACCGAGCGGACCGCGAGCGTGCCGGCGTCGTTTGCGCAAACGCGTTTATGGCTGCATGCGCGGATGATCGATGAACCCGCGGCGTATCACATCACCGAACGCCTGCGGCTCGACGGCACGCTCGATGCCAACGCATTGCGTCTTTCGTGCGATGCATTGGTCGCGCGCCACGAAGCGTTGCGCACCACCTTTGCTGAAAGCGGCGATGGCGTACTGCAAACGGTGCATGCGCCGTCGCGCTGCCCGTGGCGCGCGAGCGACGTGAGCACACTGCCCGCCGATCAGCGCGAGGCACGCGCTGCCGAGATTGCACGCGCCGATGAAGCGAAGTCCTTCGATCTGTCGGTCGGGCCGTTGGTGCGCGCTCACCTGATTCGCCTCGACGCGAGCACCCATTGGCTCGCGTTGACGACGCATCACATCGTGTCAGACGGTTGGTCCGCGGACGTCATGCTTGCCGAACTCGCGTCGTTTTATCGCGCGTATGCGAAGAGCGAAGCGGTGTCGCTCGCGCCATTGCCGATCCAGTACGCCGACTTCGCGCTGTGGCAGCGCCGCTGGCTCGACGCGGGCGAGCGTGAGCGTCAATTGGTTTTCTGGCGCGAGCGGCTAGACGCGAATCGCGACGTGCTGATGTTGCCGGGCGCATCGCCGCGTCCGGCTCAGCGTAGCGCGCGTGGGGCACGGCATCGTTTCGTTCTCGATGCCGCGCTCGCTCAGCGCGTGAAGACCTTGGCCAATGCGCAGCGCGCGACGCCGTTCGCCGTATTGCTGGCGGCACTGAGCGCATTGCTCGCGCGTTCGTCGGGAGAAACGCAGATTCAGATCGGTGTGCCCGCGGCGAATCGCGAGCGCGGCGAAGTGGCGGGTCTCGTCGGGTTCTTCGTGAATACGTTGACGCTCGCCACGCCCATTTCGGCAACGCAACCGTTCGCCGCGCTGGTCAGCGCGACGCAACAAACGCTGATCGACGCCCAGTCGCATCAGGATGTGCCGTTCGAACAGGTGGTCGAAGCGCTGGGTGTGGTGCGCAGCGCGAGTCATCATCCGTTGTTTCAGGTGATGGCCGCTTATGGCGCGCGTCGGCGCTTGCCTTCGCTTGCCGACGTGCGCATGACGGAGTTGCCATCGGGCGCGCCGTTCGCCAAATTCGATCTGACGCTGAGTTTCGAGGAGCGCGACGATGGTTCGATCGACGCGACCTTCATCTATGCGCTCGATCTGTTCGACGCCGACGCGATAGAGCGCCTTGCCGCGCGATTCATCGAGTTGCTATCGAACGCGGCGACGACACCCGCCATTGCGGTCGGAGATGTGCAGTGGTTGCCTGAAGCCGAGCGCGCGCAACTCGATGCTTGGAACAGCACGGCGCTACCGCGCGAAGCAACGTTCAGGCCGGTGCATCAGCGCGTGGCCGACCATGCCCACGCGCGGCCGGACGCGCGCGGCGTCGCCGACACGAACCGCTCGCTCACGCGCGGCGAAGTGGATGCGCGCGCAACCCGTTTGGCGCAGCGCCTCGCCGCGGCAGGCGTGCGTGCCGAAATGCGGGTGGGCGTGGCGCTGAGTCGCTCGGTCGACCTGCTGGTCGGCCTGATTGCCGCGTTGAAGTCGGGCGGCGCGTTTGTACCGCTCGACCCGAGCCATCCGCGCGAGCGCCTCGCGCAGATTCTCGATGACGCGCAAATCACGCACGTCATCACGGAACGCGCGAGTCTCGCTGCGTTGCCGGCGTCGGATCGTTTACGGTTGTGGCCGATCGACGAGGAGCCGCAGCCTGAGGTTCAATGCGCTGCGGATGTCGAGTTGCCGCGCGTGTCGCCACATCAGGCAGCTTATGTGATCTATACATCGGGCTCGACCGGCAAGCCGAAGGGCGTGGTGGTCGATCACGGTTCGTTTGCCCTGCATTGCGCGGCGATTGCGGAGCGCTACGGCGCCGGTGAGCGTGACGTTTTCCTGCTGTTCCAGTCGGTCAATTTCGACGGCGCGCATGAAGGCTGGTTCTCGCAGTACATGTCCGGCGCAGCCGTCGCCATTACCGCGGATACGTTGTGGCCGCCCGCGCAAACCTGCCGGATGATGGTTCGCGAAGGCGTGACCATGACCTACGTGCCGCCCGGTTGCGCAACCCAGCTCGCCGAGTGGGCGCTCGCGCACGGTGCGCCGCCCAGCTTGCGTTCGTTGACGGTAGGCGGTGAAGCCACGTCGCGTGAAGCGTTCGCTTTGCTGCGCCGGGCGTTTCCGAAGGCGCGGATCGTCAACGGATACGGGCCGACCGAAACGGTCATCACGCCAATGCTGTGGATGTTCTATCCGACCGACGACACCGCGAAGCTCGCGGACAGCGCGTATCTGCCAATCGGCACGCTGGTCGGCGCGCGTTCGGCGCATGTGCTCGATGCGCGCTTGAATCCGCTGCCGGTCGGCGTGATCGGCGAGTTGTATCTGGGTGGTGAAGGCGTGGGCGTGGCGCGTGGTTATCTCGACCGGCCGGCACTCACGGCCGAGCGCTTCGTGCCGGATCCGTTCGGCGCGCCGGGTGCGCGGCTCTATCGCACGGGTGACCTCGTCAAGCGGCGCGCGGACGGCGTGTTCGACTTTATCGGTCGTGTCGATCATCAGGTGAAGTTGCGCGGCTTACGGATCGAACTGGGTGAGATCGAAGCGCAACTCGCCGCGCACGGCGACGTGCGCGAAGCCGTGGCGATCGTGCATGGCAAGGGCGCGCAAGCGGCGCTGGTGGCGTATGTCGAATTGAGCGCCGAAGCGCGGGAGCGCAGCACACGCGCGGATGCAGCGGAACTCGATGCGCATCTGCGCCATACGTTGCCTGACTACATGGTGCCCGCGCATATCGTCGTGCTCGACGCGTTGCCGCGCAATGCCAATAGCAAGGTGGACCGCGCGGCGTTGCCGGAGCCGCAGCGCGTCGAGCGGGCCTATCAGACGCCCGCTGCCGGACTCGAAACCGCGCTTGCGCAGATTTTCCGCGAAGTGCTGGGTGTGGAGCGTGTCGGCCGTGCCGATCATTTCTTCGAACTCGGCGGACATTCGCTTGCGGCGGTCCGCGTGGCGACGCGCGTGGCCGAACGTCTCGCGCGCGATGTGCCGGTGCGCACGCTCTTCGAAGCGCCGACGCTCGCGCAATACGCGCAGCGCGTGATGGCGTCGGCGCGCAGCGAAACGGTGGCGGATACCGGAGAACTACAGCCGGGAGGCGGTTCCAATTCACTTATTGCGCCGGACGCGAACGGCATCCTGCCGCTTTCTTCCGCGCAATTGAGCTTGTGGTTCCTGTGGCGCTCGCAACCGGACAGCGCGTCCTACAACATTCCTGTCGCGCTGCGTCTGCGTGGGCCGCTCGATAGCGTTGCATTGCGCGATGCGTTTGCTCAAGCCGCTGCGCGACATCCCGCGCTGCGCGTGCAGATCGTCGAACGTGACGGGCAACTGCCGGGCCAAAAAGTCGTGGACTCGGCGGCGTTCGAACTGCCCGTGATCGATCTTTCTGGCGACCCTTTGCAAGCCGAACGCGAGAACGCCGCTATCGCGCTCACCGACCAGGACGCACTCACGCCGTTCCACCTGCTCGACGATGCGCCACTCTGGCGCGTGCGCTTATTGCGCCTTGCCGAGCGCGATCATGTGCTGTCGCTGGTTGTGCATCACATCGTGTCGGACGGGCAGTCGATCGATCTGTGGCTCGAAGATGTGCGCGGCACTTATGTCGCGATCGTGCGCGGCGCGTCGCCGGCGGCTTCGGCTACGGGATCGCTTTCGGCTCGACAACTCGTCTTGCCTGTAGCCGCGCCGCGTGCGCGCCTGTCGTTCTGGCGCGATGCGTTGGCCGATGCGCCGTCGCAAGTGCTGCCTTCGCCGCCGTCGGGCCGCGTGGCGTCGCCCACCTGGCGCGCCGGACGCCTCGCGTTCGAATTGACCCCGGCTCTCGTGCGCCGTGCCCGTGCGATGGCGCTTGAAGTTCACGCCACCTTGCCCATGGTGTTGCACGCCGCGCTGAACGTCGCGCTATATCGCGCGACGGGCGCAACGGATCAGCCGGTCGGCGTTCTCGCTTCCACGCGCGAACTGACGGGCGAAGCCGCACGCCACGCACTGGGACTTTTCATCAACGCGGTGGTCGTGCGGACGCGGCTCGCCAAAACGGATACGCCGGTCACGCTGCTCGCTGAAGTGCGAGACGCCGCGCTCGCCGCTTATGCGCATGCGGACACGCCGTTCGCCGACGTGGTGGCGGCATTGCGCGCCACGCGCACCGAAGCCGGCAATCCGCTCTTTTCCGTGATGTTCAATTACCTGCGACCGGCCGGAACAGCGGGACGCGACTGGGCCGGCCTCACGCTCGACGATTTCAACGACGTGCGGCACCGGGTCGTGTTCGAGTTGGAACTGGACGTGGTCGAACATGCCGACGGACGCGTGACGGGCGCCTTCTCGTATGCGAACGAGTTGGTGGACGGCTGCTTCGTCGAGGCACTGTCCGCCGACTATCTGGACGTGGTGCAACGGTTCGTCGACGCGCCGCATGAACAACTGGGCGTTGCTTCAGCACGCTTTACCCTGGCGTCAGCCGGCGTTGCAACGAGCGCGCAAGCAAGCCCGGCATCTCACGCTGAAACAACGCGGCGCGCCACGGCACTCGAACGCGTGTGGAGCGATCTGTTCGAAGGCAATACACCCGCGCTTCACGACGATCTGTTCGAAGCGGGCGCAAGTTCGTTCGATGTCGTGCGCTTTGTCGATGCCGCGCGAGCCGCTGGTCACGCACTGGAGATTGCCGACGTGTTCGCCGCGCCAACCTTCACGCAACTGGGCGCTCGGCTCGATGCGCGAGCTTCTTGCGTTGCCGAGTTGCGCGACGGCGCTTGAACCCGGAGTCGAACACGCAGCCCGGCAAAAAAGGCAGTGAATAAAAACCGCATCAATCACGAAAGATTTTTCGCCGGCCCGCGCATTCGGCGTGCCGGCTTCCACCGATAAGGACCTGCGACATGCACAGAGACACCGTATTTGATCTGATCGGAATCGGCTTCGGACCGTCGAATCTGGCGCTTGCCGTGCGCCTCGCCGAAGAAGCCGGCGTGTCGGACCTCACGCATTGCTTCATTGAGCGACAGCCGGAATTCGGCTGGCATCGCGGCATGCTGCTCGACGACTGCCGGATGCAGATTTCCTTCCTCAAGGATCTCGTGACCATGCGCGATCCGAAAAGCCGGTTCACGTTCATCAACTATCTGTTCGAACGCGGACGTCTGGCGGATTTCGTCAATTTGAAGAATTTCTATCCGACGCGCGTGGAGTTCCACGATTACCTGAGCTGGGTGGCGGCGTCGTTCGACGATCGCGTGAACTACGGCCAGACCGTGACCGGTATCGAAGCGATCAAGAGCGCTGACAATACCAACGACGTCGAAGCGTTACGCGTTTTCTCGCGCGATCACGAAGGCCGTGAATGGCAACGTGTGACACGGGCGTTGTCGGTCGGCATCGGTGGCGGGCCTCAGGTGCCGGAGGCGTTCGCCGCGCTCGGCACGCATAACATCGTGCATTCGTCGCAGTACCTCACGTCCATCGATCGCGTCGTCGGACCTGCGAACGGCGCGCGAAAACGCGTGGCGGTGATCGGCGCGGGGCAGAGCGCGGCCGAAGTGTTCGTCGATCTGACGCGCCGCTATCCGCATGTGGATGCGAGCCTCATCATTCGCTCGAGCGCGCTGAAACCCGCCGACGACAGCCCGTTCGTCAACGAGATTTTCAACCCCGCCTTTACCGATGTCGTCTACGCGCAGCCGCGCGACGGTCGGCGCGCGCTGATCGAGCGTTTTCGCGACACCAATTACGCGGTGGTCGACCGTCCGCTGATCGAGCAGATCTACGAAATGCTTTACCTGCAAAACGTCTGCGCCGAACCGCGCCACCGGTTGCTCGCGAACACCGGCATCGAAACGGCGGCGCGCACGGGCGGCGGCCGGATTGAACTCACGCTGCGTGACCGTTTGAGCGGCCAGGCCCGCGCCGAGCAATTCGACGCGCTGGTGCTCGCGACGGGATATCGCCGCGACACGCATGTCGAGTTGCTGGAGGGGCTTGCGCCGCATCTGGGCGACGCGCTCACGCAAGGCAATGTCGAGCGCGATTACAGGCTAGCCACGCCGGTGACCTTCAAACCACGCATTTACCTGCAAGGCTGCTGTGAAGACAGCCATGGACTGTCCGACACGCTGCTGTCGGTTCTCGCGTTGCGCTCCGACGAAATCGCCGCTTCGCTTGCGCATTACGCATCGCGCGACCGTTCGGCTGACCGGTCGAGACAGACGCACGCAAACGCGACTCGCGCGGACCGCATGACTTTCGCGCTTTGATAGAAAGCGGCGCCACGACACACACACATAGGAATTGGCCATGCCGAAGAAAAAACTCGTTTACATCTGGTCGTTACGAAACGCGGCCGCCGACAAGGCGGGCCAGGACATCGCGTACAAAAGCGGCGCGCGCTACATGAAGTCGGTACTGGAGTCGCTTGTCGAAGCGCTCAATGAAACCGCACTCGGCGATCAATACTCGCTCGAAAAAGTTATCTACGACGACGATGCCGGATCCGGCACGGACCGCGAAAAACTGAAGGAATATGGATTCGCTTACGAGCCGGGCAAGCGCTGGTTCTATCCGCCGAACTTGCGCGTGCAGGGCAAGCGGGTCAACGATCTGCTACTCGCGATTCCTTCGACGTACCGGCGTGAGCCGCTCGATGCACCAGGCCGCGCGGCAGGCAAGAGCCGCTTTGAAAAGCACCTGCTCGATACGCTGGTGGCATTGAAAGCCGATATTGTCGTACTCGACGGTCTGCTGATCATTCTCGACGAACTGATTCGGCCCGGCGCGCCGTTCTATCGCAAGATCGTGAATATTCACCCGGGCGTGACGCGTGCCGATTCGCCCTACGAGCGGCGCGGCGCGTACGCGACGCTCGACGCGCTCTACGGTGCGCGCGGCAAGAAAGTGGTCAACTGGAAGACGATGGAAACCGTGGCGGTCGAACCGTTGTATCTGACGGGCGCATCGTTTCACTATGTCGACAACGGGATCGACTCCGGCGAGGTGATTCACGACGTGCTGAATACCGAAATCGATAAGGACGATACGATCCTCGAACTACGTTGGAACAATTTCAACCGAAGCCTTTTCCCGGCTTTGAACGAAGGGCTCGCGATCATGGCCGGACAGCCGGTGCAAGTCGAGGCGTGATGCGGTGAGGAGCGGCGCGCACGCGCCGCTCGAAGTGGCTATTGGGCGAGAACGAGGGTGTAAGCCATTTGATGACGTGCTATTCAGCACGCGTCGCAGCGGCTCGCCTGTTGCGCCGCAGGCGCGCGTTCCCGGTGACCCAGCCTTCGCGACGCGCTGCCGGAAATCACGAAACTGAGCACGGCGAGCACCCACACGCCAATGCCGCCGTAGAGCATTACCCAGCCGAAACCTTGCATCAACGCAGCATGCACGATGCTGCCCGACGGATCGATACGCGCTAACGCGGGAATCCCCGCTCTCACCGCTTCGACATCTCCCGCGGCAATTTTCTCGGCCAGTGCGCCGAGGGGCGCGGTGTCGAGCGTCTGCGGCAGCCGCGTCTTCAGATTGAAGAGAACGCCGCCTACCAGGATCGCCCCCATCAATGCGATGTTGATCGCGAGCGTAATCATCCGCGCGCTCATATCGATGCCGGACGCCATGCCCGCGCGTTCGGCGGGAACCGCGGCGGTCGTCGTATTGGTGACGGGCGTATTGGTGAGGCCGAGGCCCGCGCCGGCGATCACGCAACCGGGCAGCATGGTCCACGCGTTCGCATGCGCGGCGGCGCTGCCGTATCGCATCAGCATGAAGCCGAGACCGATCGTAAACAGGCCCACGGGTATGGCGATTCCCGAGCCGTAACGCAGCGCGAGACGTTCGCCGAGCGGCGGGAAGAGCAGGGTCGGCAGCGTGTAGGCGAGCAAGGCGAGGCCGGCGCTCACGCTGTCGTAGCCGAGCCCGATCTGGAAATAGATCGGCAAATAGATCATGAATGGCCAGAAGCTGAAGTTCATGCCCGCCGAGCCCATCAGTGCGCCGGAAAACTGCGGAATCCTGAAGACCGAGAAGTCGAACATGGGGCGGGCACTGAGTTTCTCGGCAACCACAAAGGCCACGAAGGCGAGCAGCGTCGCCGCGATGATGAAGAGCGCGCGAGGATTGCCGAAGCCGAGCGCCGGAACCTGCGTGATGAAATACACGAGGCCGAACACCGCGAGCGACAGCGTGACGATGCCCGCCACGTCGAGCGTATGCGCATGCGGGTCGCGCGATTCCTGCACGCCGCCGAACACGAACGTCAAGGTCGCGACGGCGAGCAGCGCGTGCACCCAGAAGACCCACTGCCAGTTGGAGAGCGCGACGATCGTCCCGCCGATGATCGGCCCAAACCCGAGTCCGATGCCGAAGATGATGCCCCACGCGCTGAATGCGCGAGCGCGTTCCGGGCCCTCGTGGAACTGATGCGAGAGCACGGCCACCTGGCAGATCAGCATGGCGCCGCCGCTTGCGCCTTGCAGCAACCGCGCGACGATCAGCGTTGGCACGCTTTGCGCGAGTCCGCAGACCAGCGAGGTGATGCCGAACAGCGCGATGCCGATCACGAAGACGCGTCGGCGGCCGAAGCGGTCCGCCAGCGTGCCGGTCGCCATCAGCACCGTGGTCAC
Organism: Paraburkholderia sp. RL17-383-BIF-A; assembly: GCF_046028015.1. Classification (NCBI taxonomy): domain Bacteria; kingdom Pseudomonadati; phylum Pseudomonadota; class Betaproteobacteria; order Burkholderiales; family Burkholderiaceae; genus Paraburkholderia; species Paraburkholderia sp. RL17-383-BIF-A. The sequence continues at coordinate 13,813 of NZ_JARESR010000061.1, forward strand.
GGCGAGCGTGTAGGCGTTCATGATCCACTGCATGCCTTTGAAATCGCCGTGCAGCACGCGCTCGAGCGTCGGCAGGATCACCGGCACGCTGGAGATTTCGAGGCCGAAAATCAGCGACGCAAGACACACCGCGCCCAACGCCAGGGTGTTTTTTCGGAGCGAGAGGAACGCGCGCGGTGTTTTGTCATCGGCGGTCTGCTCGGGACGCACCTCGCGCGAGCCCGGTCGACTGTCTGCCGCAGCCGTACGCGGCCGTTCTTCGCGCCGTGGCGGCGCGATCGGATCATTGTTCATGGATATTCACCTCGATAGTCGATGAGCTCGGCCCACACATGGACTGTGTAATATAGGGGGAATCTGCGTCCCTATTGACGCGCAGAAATCCCAGCAATGTGTCCATTGAGGAATCAATCGGGTAAAGATATGAGCGACATCCTCGACGGTGTGACGACATTCGTTCGCGTGGTCGAAACGGGCAGTTTCGCGCTGGCCGCGGAGCGCATGAACCTGACGCGCTCCGCGGTCGGCAAAGTGATCGTGCGGCTCGAAAAGCGGCTCGGCGTGCGCCTGCTCAATCGCACGACCCGCAGTCAGAGTCTCACCGAAGACGGGCAGGCCTACTACGACCGCTGCGTGCGCGCGCTAGCCGAACTCGAAGCGGCCGAGGCCGACCTCGATTCAGGAAGGCGCGAGCCGAAAGGGCGTTTGCGCGTGAGCGTGCCGCAGGCTTTCGGTCACTACTGCGTCGCGCCGGTGCTGCTTGAACTGGCGCGCAAGCATCCGCAATTGAAGATCGACATTTCGATTACGGATCGCTTCGTCGACGTGATCGAGGAGGGTTTCGATCTGGTGGTGCGCGTGGGCCCGTTGGCCGACAGCGTGAGTCTCGCCGCGCGCAAGCTCGGCGTGCAGCACGCGAGCATTGGCGCCGCGCCTGCCTATCTGGAGCGGCATGGCACGCCGCGCAGCGTGGACGACTTACGCGGGCACGCCGTCATCGCCTATTTGCGGGCAGGCTCGCCGCAGCCGTGGGATGTGGTCGATGTCGACGGGCAGATTCGCCGCGCGCAGGTTCAGCCGCAGCTCGGTTTCGACGACATGACGGGGATTGTGGATGCCGCGCTCGCCGGGTTCGGCCTCGCGTGGCTGCCGGCTTGGCTACTGGCCCGCTATGCGCGAACCGGCGAGCTGGTGACGGTGATGGAGCATTGTTTCCGGCCGACTCAGGAGATCCATCTGGTGTGGCCGAAGAGCCGCTATCTGCCGCTGAAAACGCGCTGTGCGATCGACGCGCTGGTGGCGCAGATTCCGCCGATGATCGGGGCGCCCGCAGCGGGCGCCCCTGGTTCACAAGACGCCTAGAACTGCAGCGTGGCGCTGGCGACGGCGGTACGCGTCGGCGACGGCGCCACGTAGTAGCCCCACGCCGTCGTCCAATAACGGCGATTGAAGAGGTTGTTGATCCCTGCGCGGAACGTCACGTCCTTGCCGGCGATCTTCGTCTCGTACCGGCCGCTCAGATCGAAGGTGGTGTAAGCCGGCACGAACTGCGTGTTCTGCGCGTCCACGGCCTGGTTGCCGACATACTTGCCGCCGAACGCGAGCGTCAGCGGGCGCAGATACGACGGGTTGTATTCGATCCGGCCCGTCACGGTGAAGCGCGGTGCGCCGTAAATGCGCTTGCCTTCCACGCTCGCATCGTCCACGTCCATGGCCTTCGTGTCGAGCCACATCACGCCGCCCAGCACGCGCCATTCGCTCGTCAGCGCAAGCCAGCCGCTGGCGTCGACGCCCTGATAGCGCTTGGTGCCGTCCTGCACGAAGACGTTGGCCGAGTTCGTGTAGTTGTAGCCCTGGTCTACACGGAACAGCGCGAGGTTGGCGCCCCACTTGCTGTGGTCGGATTTGAAGCCGATCTCATACTGCTTGCTCTTCAGCGGACCGAACGTGGCCGGGTAGTTGACGTTGGTGTTCGACGCCGCGCCGCCCTGTTCGAGCGACTCCACGTAGCTCGCATACACCGTCGAATAGGGATCGGTCTTGAACATCAGCGCGAAGGTCGGCGTGACCGGATCCGCTTCGTATTGCGACGCCACCGCGCCGCTTGGGTCGTACACGTGCTGGCGATATTGCGTATAGCGCAGACCGACCAGTGCCGACAGGCGTGAGGTGAGCTGCACGGTGTCGCTCGCGTACACGGCAGCCTGCGTGGTGCGCTGCTGACGGTACAGGTCGGAGCCGATGCTGACTTCGTCGTTGGTCAGCAACGTGCTGTTGTACAGGTTGCCGTACCCGAGGAAGTAGCCTTCGTTCCAACCCGTGCTGTTGCTGTACTCGCTGGTTTGCGTCTGGAAACCGGCGCCGACCACCACGTCATGCTTGATGCTGCCCGTGTTGAAATGTCCTTGCACCATCGCGTCGACGTTCTGGTAGAAGTAGCGCGTCATTGCCGCATACAGCGTGTTGCTGTAGTTGCCTGCTGCGTCCGTGACATACAGCAGACTGTCCGAATTGGTGCGATTCTCCTTGGCGAAGCGGTATTTCACGCTCGCGTGCCAGTTTTCGGAGATGCGGTAATCGAGGCCCGTGCCGAACGAGGCCATTTCGGTCTCGTAGTAGTTCTGCGGTTGCGTGAGCGCATGGGTGACTTTGCTCGCATCGGGAATGCCGCCGGCGTCGCCGCTGAACATCAGGCCGAACAGCGTGCCGTTGGTTCTGCGCTTCTGATAGAACGCGTCGGCGCTCCACGTCAGGTCGGGCGTAATGCGGAAGTCGAACGCGAGCGACGCCACCTGGCGACGAATGTGGCCGTGGTCCTCGGCGGTGTTGCCGTTTTCGTTGACGAGGTTCAGACGGTAGCCGAAACGATCGTCGTTGCCGAAGCGGCCGCCGAGATCGACCGCTTCGCTGAACACGCCGGCCGACTTGTAGCCGATCGAGACGCTGCGGTAGGGCGTGTCGGTGGGGCGCTTCAACACGTAGTTGACGATCCCGCCCGGCGAGCCGAAGCCGTACATGAAGCCGGACAGACCCTTGAGCAGCTCCACCTGCTCGAACGGTTCGAGCGAGAGATCGGTGTCCCACGACGGGAAGGTCTGGCCGTCCACCTTGATGCTGTTCAACGTGTCGATCGGCATGCCGCGCACGGTGAACATCGAATTTTCGCTGATCGCGTTTTCGCTGGTGACCGACACGGCCGGGTCGTATTTATACAGATCGTTGGCGGTGGTCGCGAAAAGGTCCTGCGCTTCGTCGCTCGTCACCACATGGGTCGAGAACGGCGTGTCCACCTGCTTGCGCGAACCCAGCGCGCCCGCGCTGACCGTGTCGGCTTGCGCCACGGTGCTGTCTTTCGACGCCGTGACGCTCACCGCCGGCAAGGTGGCGGCGGTGTCGCTTGCCGCGACCTGCGCCCATCCCGGCGACGACAGCGTGGAAAGCGTCAAACCGACGCTGGCGAAAAGCCCCGCGCTGAGCAGCGATGGGGTCCGACGTTGGCCGCGCGCAAAAGTTGGGCGGCCGGCGACAAATAAATTCTGCATGTTGTTTGAATTAGGCAGGTGGCGGCGGCGCGCACCAAGTCTGTGCAAAAACGACGCCGTGCTAGCGAGTGGTTGTTAGACGACTGGGTGAAACTGAAAGATACGATCGAATGGTAATGCATCTGATTCGCATTCACAAATTATTTTGTGTCTTAGGTCATCTATAAGACATCTGTTTCAACCCACGGGTCATGGGGCTGTAAGCCTTATGTGGCGGGGCTGGAGCCCATTGGGCGCGCTTGCGGGATATGTTTGTTTCGCAGCGAATAGAGGAAAACACGCATATACTCACGCTCTGGCCGTAAAAAGTAGTGCCGAGCCTGCGCGCTGCGTTTTGCTGCTTCGTCGCAACCTCGCCGGCTCAGCGCTACCAAACGCTCTGTCTATCACTTCACCTAGCAAAGCATCGAACATGTCCACACCGCCGAAGATCATCTACACCCTGACTGACGAAGCGCCTGCTCTGGCGACCTACTCGCTGCTGCCGATCGTCAAGGCGTTCACGCGCTCGTCCGACGTGATCGTTGAAACGCGCGACATTTCGCTGGCCGGCCGGATCATCGCTGCATTTCCCGACTACCTGAGCGCGGAACAGAAGGGTTCCGACGATCTGGCGGAGCTGGGTGCACTCACCACGCGTCCGGAAGCGAACATCATCAAGCTGCCGAACATCAGCGCGTCGGTGCCGCAACTGAAGGCCGCGATCACGGAACTGCGCGATCAGGGCTACAAGCTGCCGGCGTACCCGGACGTCGCAACGACCGACGCCGAAAAAGACGTCAAGGCTCGCTACGACAAGATCAAGGGCAGCGCGGTCAACCCGGTGCTGCGCGAAGGCAATTCGGACCGTCGCGCGCCGCTGTCGGTCAAGAACTACGCACGCAAGCATCCGCACAAGATGGGCGCGTGGAGCGCGGACTCGAAGTCGCACGTCTCGCACATGAGCGGCGGTGATTTCTACGGCAGCGAAAAATCGGCGCTGATTGCAGCGGCCGGCGCTGTGAAGATCGAACTGACGGCCGCGGACGGCTCGAAGACGGTCCTGAAGGAAAAGACGCCGGTGCAAGCGGGCGAGATCATCGACGCTTCGGTGCTGTCGAAGAACGCGCTGCGCAGCTTCATCGAAGCGGAAATCGCCGACGCGAAGGCGAAGGGCGTGCTGTTCTCGGTGCACCTGAAGGCCACCATGATGAAGGTGTCGGATCCGATCATCTTCGGTCACGTGGTGTCGGTGTTCTACAAAGACGTGCTCGCCAAGCACGCGGACGTGCTGGCGAAGGCCGGCTTCAACCCGAACAACGGTATCGGCGACCTGTACGCGCGCCTGAAAGACCTGCCGGCTGAAACGGTTGCCGCGATCGAAGCCGACATCAAGGCGCAATACGCAGAGCGCCCGCCGCTGGCCATGGTCAATTCGGACAAGGGCATTACCAGCCTGCACGTGCCGAGCGACGTGATCGTCGACGCGTCCATGCCGGCCATGATTCGCGAGTCGGGCAAGATGTGGGGTGCGGATGGCGCGCTGCACGACGCCAAGGCCGTGATTCCGGACCGTTGCTACGCGGACGTTTATCAGGCGGTGATTGAAGACTGCAAGAAGCACGGCGCGTTCGACCCGGTCACGATGGGCACGGTGCCCAACGTCGGCCTGATGGCGCAAGCCGCCGAGGAATACGGTTCACACGACAAGACGTTCCAGATTCCGGCCAACGGCGTGGTTCGCGTGACGGACGCAGCCGGCACGGTGTTGCTCGAGCAGCCGGTGGAAGCGGGCGACATCTGGCGCATGTGCCAGACCAAAGACGCGCCGGTTCAGGACTGGGTCAAGCTCGCGGTGAACCGCGCTCGCGCCTCCAACACGCCTGCCGTGTTCTGGCTGGATGCAGCGCGCGCGCACGACGCCCAGATCATCAAGAAGGTCGAGCACTACCTGAAGGACCACGACACCAGCGGTCTGGACATTCGCATCATGACGCCGGTCGAAGCGACGAAGTTCTCGGTCGAGCGCATCCGCGCCGGCAAGGACACGATTTCGGTCACCGGTAACGTGCTGCGCGACTACCTGACCGACCTGTTCCCGATCATGGAACTGGGCACCAGCGCGAAGATGCTGTCGATCGTCCCGCTGATGGCAGGTGGCGGCATGTTCGAGACCGGCGCGGGTGGTTCGGCGCCGAAGCACGTGCAGCAACTGGTCGAAGAAGGTTTCCTGCGTTGGGATTCGCTGGGTGAATTCCTGGCGTTGGCCGCCTCGCTCGAACATCTGAGCGGCGCGTATCACAACCCGAAGGCGCAGGTTCTGGCCAAGACGCTGGATCAGGCAACCGGCAAGTTCCTCGACAACGACAAGTCGCCGGCGCGCAAGGTTGGCGGTATCGACAACCGCGGCAGCCACTTCTACCTCGCGCTGTATTGGGCGGAAGCTCTGGCCGCGCAAACCGAAGATGCGGCGCTGCAGGCGCAGTTCGCCGGCGTGGCGAAGGCACTGGCCGAGAACGAAGCGAAGATCGTCGAGGAGTTGGGTGCTGCGCAGGGCAAGCCGGTGGACATCGGCGGTTATTATCGCCCGAACGTCGAACTGACGAGCAAGGCTATGCGCCCGAGCGCCACGCTGAACAAGATCGTGGACGCGGTTGCTTGATGCACTGAAGAAACGTGCTGTACTGAAGTAGGCGGTAAGCATGACGATGGCGCTCTCGAGCGCCATCGTCATTTTTGTTTCCACGTGAGTCGCCGCCATAACTGCCATCACACGTGAACGATTTCCCAATCGCTGAGCTTCTCGGGAATTTCGAGCGTCGCTGTGTCGTCGCCTTCCGAGAGGTGCGGGCAGATCAAGCCGCGTGCGAGGTCGTCGGCGGCCTGTTGCGGGCTGGCAAACTCGCCGAGCGTTTCGTTGCCGTAGGTTGCTTCCCAACCGTCCTGTCCCGGCAAAATGTAGAACGCGCCTTGATTCGAACCAAAACGAAAGCCTTTCATTTTTAGTCTCCCAATTGCCAATTAAAAACCGCGGTGCCGTGGCGGCTTCGTGCGAGAGGTTGGGGACCGTCAGACAGTGTTTCCGTCTCGTCCAACTCACTCGGCTACTGAAGCGCCGGCTCTTGTAAAAGAGTCTACGTCAGCAGGCAGTGGCGCAAGGGGTTGTTAGATGCTTCGTTCGAGTAAAAAATTGTGTTTAAAAATAAAGGCTTATCGTCTTTGTTCCACGATGTGCAACGTGGGGCGACATTGCGAAATGCCGGATTTGTGCCACGCACCACGATTTTTTACGAAGCAATCGATCGTTCCACATCGTGAAATTTTCGAGGGTTTAAGTGCGGTCGTTCTATTCGAGGCAGGATCGCAAGCGGCCGACGCGTCGGCACGATCCGCTTAGCCGGCAAGCCGGCGCAGGAAATCGAGCATTACACGATTGAATTGCGCCGGCCGTTGCAGCGGGGCGAAGTGACTCACGCCGGGCAATAGAATCAGCTCCGCGCCGGGAATGGTGCGGGCGAGGTATGCGGCGTGTTCCGGCTTGATGAACTCGTCGTGTTCGCTTTGCACGATGGCGACCGGCACACGGACTTGGGCCAGATCGTCGGCGCGGTAGTTGGGCTCGGTTTTCATCATCGTGCTGACGGCGGAGACGAATGCTTCGAAGTCGTCCGGTGTCGCCGATAGCTGCGCGTAGTCTTTTGCGTGGCGGCTGAAGCAGCGCTCGATCGTAGGCGTCGGCACAAATGGCTTCGTGCCGCTCGGGTCCATATTGCAGCCGAAGAAAAACACGCCCGCCACGCGCTCCGGGGCGGTGATGCCCAATACCATCGCGACGCAGGCGCCGTCGCTCCAGCCCACCAGCGCCGCCCGATCGAGCCGCAAGGCGTCCATGACGGCGAGCACGTCCGAGGCCATCAGTTCGTAGCGGTAGGGCCGTGCGTCGCGGGTGCTGCGACCGTGGCCGCGACTGTCGACGACCACCACGCGATGCCCTGCGCCGAGCAGCGCCGGAAGCTGGTAGCCCCAATTGCCGCTATGCCCGAGACCGCCGTGCAGCAGAATCACTGGTGCGCCGGTGCCATACGACGCGTACCAGATGCGCGCGCCTTCGTGCTCGATGTAGGCTTCTTCGTTCGGGACCGGCAGCGGCGCGGCGCCAGCGGCTTCGAAGTGTTCGAGGTCGTCGTCGTGCGATTTGCTGGTGGGTTCCATCGCCGTCGTCTCCGGTGTCGACCAGAGTTGGCGCTTTAGCGCCTTACTCTGGTCCCATGCACCTGCTGCGGTCGA
>NZ_JARESR010000062.1:0-21164 GCF_046028015.1 Paraburkholderia sp. RL17-383-BIF-A
AAGGCTCTTTTTCGTTTCGTCAACAACATTTTTTCGCTTTCGCTTAAAACCTTGTTGGCGTTACGGCCGCTGGTTTCTGCCGCGGCCCTCGTTCGCAAACGAGGAGGCGAATCTTAGGCGAACATCGGCCATATGACAAGGGTTTGACCGAATTCTTTTTTGGCGTCTCAGTTGCGAGTCGATTTCACTACCGCGTCCAAGGGAATGGCGTCGGCCATTGCTGCATAGCCGGCGTCACTCGGATGGATGTGGTCCCCACTATCAAAGCCACGCTGCAGGCGATCCGGCTGCGCCGGATCGCGCAGCGCAACGTCGAAGTCCACCACGCCGTCGAAGGCGTGACTGCTCCGAATCCATTGGTTGACGGCAAACCGGATGCTTTCTCGCTGCGGCGGCAAGGATGCCGGCGTCAACGTCGCGCCGAAGACCTTCACGCCGGCGTGCCGAGCCGAGGCGATCAAGCGCTGATATCCGGCGATCAGGTCCGCAGCCGTCACCGAGGTATGCGGGAAGTCGCAGTCGAGACCGCCATGCGGCGGCATCGCCGCGAAATTGATGTCATTGATGCCGATCAGCAGAATCGCCGTCTTGACGCCCGGGCGCCCAAGCACGTCATGCTCGAAGCGCTTCGCCAGAGCGTCGCCATAGCACGGAGAGTCGCTCAGCAGGCGGTTGCCGCTGATGCCCAGATTGACGATCGCGGTCGAACGGTCGCCGGTAGCCTCAAAACGGCGAGCCAGCGCGTCGGGCCAACGTCGATTCTGGTTCAGGCTGGAGCGCATGCCGTCCGTAATCGAGTCGCCGATGGCGGCAACAGCGGCAGATGCAGGCGCCGCGTCGACCGCCAACCCCGTCACCCACACATATTGCGTAAATCGACCGCGAAACGCTTGCGCAGACGCGTCCGCCGCATGATTGCCCGGCGCGGAAACATAATTCACCTGGTTCGATACGCGATGCCACGCCACGATCCGCTGCTCCGGCCCCAAGAAGGCGCTGACCGCGTAGGGCGAACCTTCAGCGATATCGATCGCGACCGGGTCGCTCTCCAGCTCGCCGCCGGGCGGAATCGAGACCGTGCTCTTGCCACCGAACGTCACGCGCGTGTCGCCGGTCCCAGCCGTCGCCGCGCCGCCCGCCGAGCGTGCGATGCGCAGATCTTCGATGACGAGCGGAGTCTTGCCGTACCGGTTGCTAAGGTGGATACGCGCCGACCTTCCAGAGAGGGTCGGATAGACGATCTGACGAACCGTGCGCCCGGCGACTTCCGGTGCGCGATAGAGCGGCGGCAAGTCCGCGCGCTGTGGAATGGGTTGCAGCGCGGTCGCCCAAGCGGTGACCCAATGTGCCGGGGCGTCGGCGGCGAAAGCAGTCGGGGAACCGACAAACTGGACAAACAGTGCCGCGCCGCATGCGGCAGCCAAGGTGCGAAAGCTCATTCGGGAGGTCGGTTCGAGGCAAAACGTGCATTGTGCCCGATCGCCGCAGCCGTCGCGGGTGGGCGCGACGGCGTTTCGCTTTTGCTTGACTCAGGCCGCTTGCGTACCGCTCATCTTCAGCGCGAGCGCTTCAGCAACTTCGATCCCGTCGATTGCCGCCGAGTAGATCCCACCGGCGTAGCCCGCTCCTTCACCAGCCGGATACAGACCTTCGACGTTCATGCTCTGATAGTCGTCCCGGCGCCGCACGCGAATCGGCGACGACGTTCTCGTCTCGACACCGGTCAGCACCGCGTCGTGCATCGCAAAGCCGGCGATCTTCTTGTCCATCTGCGGCAACGCTTCGCGAATGGCCTCGATCACGTAATCCGGAAGCGCGGTGCTCAGGTCGGTCGGGTGCACGCCTGGCTTGTACGAAGGCACCACCGAACCCAGCGAGGTGGACGGCCGGCCGGCAATGAAGTCGCCGACGAGCTGGCCCGGCGCCATATAGTTGCCGCCGCCGAGCTCAAACGCCCGCTCTTCCCATTTGCGCTGGAAAGCGATGCCGGCGAGCGGCCCGCCCGGATAATCGTCCGGCGTGATGCCGACCACGATCCCCGCGTTGGCATTGCGCTCCGCCCGCGAGTACTGGCTCATGCCGTTGGTCACGACGCGGCCCGGCTCGGACGTCGCCGCCACCACGGTGCCACCGGGACACATGCAGAAACTGTAGACGGCTCGGCCATTGCTGCAGTGATGCACCACCTTATAGTCGGCGGCGCCGAGCTGCTTGTGGCCGGCAAACTTGCCGAAACGGCTGCGATCGATCAAACCCTGCGGGTGTTCGATGCGAAAACCGAGTGAAAACGGCTTCGCCTCGATATAGACGCCGCGATCGCTCAGCATCTGGAAGGTGTCGCGCGCGCTATGGCCGACCGCCAGCACCACATGATCGCAGCGCAGCGTTTCACCGGTCGACAGCTTCAGCCCGCGCACTTTGCCCTGATCGATCTCGATATCATCGACGCGGGTTTCGAAACGCACCTCGCCGCCCAGCTCGTGAATGGTCGCGCGCATTTTTTCGACCATGCTCACCAGCCGGAACGTGCCGATATGCGGCCGGCTCAGATACAGAATGTCTTCCGGCGCGCCGGCCCGCACGAATTCGTCGAGCACCTTGCGGCCGTAGTGCTTCGGATCCTTGATCTGGCTGTACAGCTTGCCGTCCGAGAAGGTGCCCGCGCCGCCTTCGCCAAACTGCACATTCGACTCGGGGTTGAGCACGGACTTGCGCCACAGGCCGAACGTGTCTTTGGTGCGCTCGCGCACGGCCTTGCCGCGCTCGAGGATGATCGGGCGGAAGCCCATTTGCGCGAGGATCAACCCCGCGAACAGCCCGCACGGCCCCATGCCGATCACCACCGGGCGCGGCGCGGTCATCTGCGCGGGCGCTTTAGCGACAAACTTGTAGGTCATATCGGGCGTCACGCCGCAGTGAGGCACGTCGGCTAACCGCTTGAGCGCGGCCGCTTCATCCGTGACCTCGACGTCGACGATATACGTGAGCTTGATGTCGGCGCGCTTGCGGGCGTCGTGCGCGCGGCGAAACACGGTGTATCGGATGAGCCCGTCCGCGGCCACGCCGAGTTCCGCGAGGCGCGCGCGCACGGCGGCTTCGAGGGCGCTCTCGGGATGATCGAGCGGGAGTTTGATTTCGCTTAGACGTAACATGAGTACCGGGGGATGCGGGAAGGCCGCAAATTGCGGCCAATTCGCAATTTTATAGGTTTAGCGTCGGCGCGGGGCATCGGCGCCGACGAAACGCCTGAAGGCGAAACCGCCTCACCCCTATTGACCCGACCGACCCATCTCAAAAAATTTATTAACCGACCGGTCGGTTGGCTTATACTGTGCGCACACAGACAACTTTCCGCAGAGAGCGTCCCCATGTACACGCAATCCCTGGATATTCCCGGCAATGTCGCTCCGCTCGATGCGGGCGCGAACTCGCCTGAGCAGGCGCAATTCGACGCGATCATGGCCGCCGACGGCAAGATCGAAGCTCAGGACTGGATGCCGGAGGCCTATCGCAAAACGCTGGTACGGCAAATCTCGCAGCACGCGCATTCGGAAATCGTCGGCATGCTGCCGGAAGGCAACTGGATCACGCGCGCGCCGAGCCTGAAGCGCAAGGCGATTCTGCTCGCCAAGGTGCAGGACGAGGCCGGCCACGGCCTCTATCTATATAGCGCGGCGGAAACCTTGGGCGTGTCGCGCGACCAGTTGATCGCCGCGCTGCACTCGGGCAAAGCCAAATATTCGAGCATCTTCAATTACCCGACGCCCACATGGGCGGACGTCGGCGTGATCGGCTGGCTGGTGGACGGCGCCGCGATCATGAACCAGATTCCGCTGTGCCGTTGCACGTATGGCCCGTATGCGCGCGCCATGATCCGCATCTGCAAGGAAGAGTCGTTTCACCAGCGCCAGGGTTTCGACGCGCTCATGTCGATGATGTCCGGCACCGAAGCCCAGCGTGAGCTGGTCCAGCAGGCCGTGAATCGTTGGTGGTGGCCGGTGCTGATGATGTTCGGCCCGAGCGACAAGGATTCGGTTCACAGCAGCCAATCGTCGAAATGGGGCATCAAGCGCATTTCGAACGACGATCTGCGTCAGAAATTCGTCGACGCCACAGTCGACCAGGCCAAGGTGCTCGGCGTCACGTTGCCCGACCCGGACCTGAAGTGGAACGAAGCGCGCGGGCATTACGACTACGGCGACATCGACTGGGAAGAATTCTGGCGTGTGGTGAATGGCGACGGCCCGTGCAATCGCGAGCGTCTCGCTACCCGCGTCAAAGCCCACGACGACGGCGCCTGGGTCCGTGAAGCCGCCCTCGCCCACGCCGACAAGCAGCGCCAGCGCGCACAACAGCACGCCGCCTGAACCGCGCGGCACGCCAGAGAACGAATCAGGAGATCTGCAATGAACAAGGAATGGCCGATTTGGGAAGTCTTCGTGCGTAGCAAGCAGGGACTCGACCACAAGCACTGCGGCAGCCTGCACGCCGCCGACGCGCCGATGGCGCTGCGCATGGCGCGCGACGTCTACACGCGCCGCCAGGAAGGCGTGAGCATCTGGGTGGTGCCGTCCTCGGCGATCACGGCGTCCGCGCCGGAAGACAAGGCGGAGCTGTTCGAACCGGCTGGCGACAAGATTTACCGCCATCCGACGTTCTACACGCTCCCCGACGAAGTCAACCACATGTAAGCGCGGCCATGGACATCACGCCTCAACATCTCCAATACGTGCTGCGCCTCGCGGATAACGCGCTGATCCTCGGTCAGCGCAATACCGAATGGAGCGGCCACGGCCCGATCCTCGAAGAGGACATCGCGCTGTCGAACATGAGCCTCGACCTGATCGGCCAGGCGCGCCTGCTCTACACGCACGCCGCCTCGCTTGAGCAGCAGCTCACCGGCAAGAGCCGCACGGAAGACGACTACGCTTACTTTCGTGCCGAGCGCGAGTTCGCCAACTACACGCTCGCCGAGCTGCCGCACGTCGGGCCACTGTCGGCTACCGCGAAGGCCGAGAAGGATTACGCGGTCACTATCGTGCGCAATTTCCTCTACTCGACGCTGATGGCTCATCTCTGGACGGCGCTCACGGCGTCCTCCGACGAGCAACTGGCGGCGATCGCGTCGAAGTCGATCAAGGAAACCAGCTATCACGTGCATCACGCACGCGAATGGCTGATCCGTTTCGGCGACGGCACCGAGGAGTCGCATCGCCGCGCGCAAGCCGCGCTGGACTATCTGTTGCCTTACACCCGCGAATTCTTCAGTACGGATGCGGTGGAGGAGACAGTCGCTGCAGCCGGTATCGGTCCGTTGACCTCGGACCTCGAAGCAGCGTGGCTCGACGACGTGCGCGCCACGCTCGACGAAGCCACCTTGAAGCTGCCCGAACCGGTGAAGCACATCACCACCGGCAAGCATGGCGAGCATTCCGAGCACATGGGTTTCGTCCTCGCCGAAATGCAGAGCCTTGCGCGTCAGCACCCTGGCGCCACCTGGTAAACCGACCATGACGACTTCGACCGCCTTTGGCCCGACCGATACGACCGGCATGACTGATGCCGCGCTCGAACGCGCGTGGGCCGTGCTCGAAACGGTGCCCGATCCGGAGATTCCGGTGGTGTCGATTCGCGAGCTCGGCATTCTGCGCGACGTGCGGCGCGCCGCCGACGGCACGCTCGAAGTCGTGATCACGCCGACCTATTCCGGTTGCCCGGCGATGTCGCAGATTGCCGAGGACGTCGCGCATGCGCTCGACGTGGCGGAACTCAAGCCGTATCGGATCGCCACCGTGCTCGCGCCGGCGTGGACCACCGACTGGATGACCGCCGACGCGCGCGAAAAACTGCGCGCCTATGGCATCGCGCCGCCCACGGGCAATTGCGCTTCGGCCGCGCCCGCGCAGGAAAAAGTGATGCGCTTCGTGCCACGGGCGCTGCCCGCGCCGTCGTGCCCACGGTGCGGCTCGGCGCATACCGAGCGTCTCGCGCAATTCGGCTCGACCGCCTGCAAAGCCTTGTACCGCTGCCTCGACTGCCGCGAACCCTTCGACTACTTCAAACCATACTGATATGGCCACCCCGCAATTTCATCCGCTGCGTATCCGCGAAGTGCGGCCCGAAACCGCCGACTCGGTCTCGGTCGCCTTCGAAGTCCCCGCTGAACTGCGTGAACAGTATCGCTTTACGCAAGGCCAGTTCGTTACGTTGAAGACGCACATCGACGGTGAGGAAACACGCCGTTCGTATTCGATCTGCGTCGGCGTCACCGATTACGACCGCGACGGCGAACTGCGTATCGGCATCAAGCGCGTGCGTGGCGGGCGGTTCTCGAACTTCGCCTTCGACACCCTGCAGCCCGGCCACACGATCGACGTGATGACGCCGGACGGCCGTTTCTTCACCCACCTGAACGCCGATCAGGGCCAACAGTATCTGGCCTTCTCGGGCGGCTCGGGCATCACGCCGGTGCTGGCCATCATCAAGACGACGCTCGAAGTCGAACCGCGCAGCACCTTCACGCTCGTGTACGGCAACCGCAGCGTCGATCAGATCATGTTCGCGGAAGAACTCGAAGATCTGAAGAACCGCTTCATGAACCGCTTCGTGCTCTATCACGTGCTGTCCGATGACCTGCAGGACGTCGAACTCTTCAACGGCGTGCTGGACCAGGAAAAGTGCGCGGCCTTCATTGAGAATCTGCTGCCGGCCGACGCGATCGACGAAGCCTTCATCTGCGGCCCCGCGCCGATGATGGACGCCGCCGAGGCCGCGCTGAAAGCCGCCGGCGTGCCGTCGGACAAGGTGCACGTGGAGCGCTTCGGTTCGCCGCTGCCGCAAGCGGGCGTGCCGGCGGTCGAAATCACCGAAGACACGCCGGCCGCCGACCTCGAAATCGTGCTCGACGGGAAACGCCGCAAGCTGCGCCTGCCGTATCAGGGCGTGAGCGTGCTCGACGTCGGCCTACGCGCCGGCCTCGCGCTGCCTTATGCTTGCAAGGGCGGCGTCTGCTGCACCTGCCGCGCGAAGGTGCTGGAAGGCGAAGTGAAAATGGAAAAGAACTACACGCTCGAAGAACACGAAATCCGTGATGGTTTCGTGCTCACGTGCCAATGTCATCCGGTCAGCGACCGCGTGGTGGTGAGCTACGACGAACGTTGAGCCGCGCTTTGAGCAGTTCCGCGATCCGCTTACACTAGGGGCCGCTCGCGACCGGACTCCCGTTCCGGCCGATGAGCGGCCCCTAATGTCGTTAACTGCCCTACGCCACTGCCGATGAGCACGATCCACCTCACCAACGGCGACGTCGCCGCCGAGTCACTGCGCACCGCCTTGCGGGATGCGGGCCGCGATGAACGCGTGCACGCGCTGCGAGACGATCTCGCGGTCGGCCCGCTGCGTGGCGTCGACGATGGGCCCGACGTGCGCGCGGACTTCTGGGAGCGCGTGAGCGCGGACACCCGGCGCGATTTCCTTCGGGAATTCCGCGAGCAGGCCGCGGCGCTGGAGAATGTCGCGCGCGATGACGCGAATGTGGTGGTCTGGCACGGCGACAGCGCGTCGGATCAATTGATGCTGCGGCGCGTCTGTTATCACTTGCGCAACAGCCCGCAGCGTTTGAACGAGGTGCGTCTGTCGATTCGCGACCTCACCGATCCGGGCGCGTGGGCGCACAGCCGCAAAGACCGCGCGACCTCTGTCGGCATGTTCGCGCCAGCGGTGCTGCAAGCACGACTGCCCGATGCCGCGCCGATTTCCGTGCTGCGCATCAGCCGGCTCGCGCTCGAATGGCAGGAAGTCAAACACGCGAACGGCGAAACGCGGCGCTGGCGCGACAACACGTTCACGAGCGGCAGCTTCGCGGAACTGGATGCGTTCATCCTCGAGCACGTCACGGAAAACTGGCAGCCCGCCGCGCGCGTCGCCGCCGAATTGATGAGCGCCGAATTCGGATTTCTGGTCAGCGACAGCATTGCGCTGTGGCGCATCCGCGAATTGGCCGCGACCCGGCGCATCAAGCTGCGCGGCGACGCAAACGCATGGCGCACGCTGGAGTTGTGCGCGGCGTTCGCCCCCTGTCCACACTAATAGAACCAACGATTATGGCCCGCACCCGAGCCCCCGACCACGAAACCCAACGCGAACAGATTCTCGAACTCGCCGCGGCCAAATTCGCGCAAACCAGCTACCCCAGCACCTCGATGGCCGACCTCGCGGCCGCGAGCGGCACCTCGAAAGCACGGCTCTACCATTACTACGCGAGCAAGGAAGCCATTCTGTTCGATCTGCTGGACCGTTACACCAAGCGGCTCATGCTGATCATCGCCGAGGTGGAAGGCGCAAGCCAACGGCGCGGCTTGTCAGAGCGGGAAACCTTTGCCGAGCTGATCCGGGCGTTTCTGTCGGAATACGAGACATCCCATAGCCGGCACGTCGCGTTGCTGAACGATGTGAAGTATCTGGTCGACACGCAGCGCGAAGTGATACTGAACCGCCAGCGCGACGTGGTTGCGGCGTTCGCGCGGCAGCTGGCGCGTGCCTACCCGGAGCGCGCCACGCGTGAAAACCAGACCGCGCTCACCATGATGGTGTTCGGCATGATCAATTGGACGTTCACGTGGCTAAAGCCGGACGGCCGCCTGGGTTATCGCGAATTCGCCGAGCAGGTGGTCGGCATGGTGGACCACGGATTGAGCTCGAATCCGGCCTGATTGCGCACCGCAACAATATTCATACGAAATAATGGGCTTAAGTCGCCGTCGGGCCGTATCTGACCCCGACCGTTCATCCAATTTATTTACCTATAAAAATCAATTACATATAAATAGGGCGCAAACTTTTTAGGCACTCCATTCAAATTTAGATACGGGTTTTCCCTAGTGATCGGCATGCATTTCGGCTAAAATCGCTTTTGCAGTGCACCACGCCGTTCGATTAAAAGGAGAACCCGACCATGAACTTGATTACACCCCGCGCCGCTGAGCCGATCGTCGCGCACGATCGTTTGACGCAGCCCGCCGGTCGTGCACCAGCTCTGGTCCGCGAACTCACCGCTGTCGACCGCGAGCGCCTGCTGACCCACTTCCTCGCGCTCGACGAAGACGACCGTCTGCTGCGCTTCGGCCAGATCGTGCCGGACCACGTCATCGAGAACTATGTCCGCGCGATCGACTTCACGCGCGACACCGTTTTCGGCGTCTTCAACAACCAGTTGCAATTGACCGGCGTCGGCCACCTCGCCTATCTGCCGGCTGAAGGCGACAAGCGTACGGCCGAGTTTGGCGTGTCCGTGCTGGAAAGCGTTCGTGGCCAGGGTATCGGCTCGAAGCTCTTTGAGCGCGCCGCCATTCGCAGCCGCAATACACACGTCACCACGCTTTACATGCACTGCCTGTCGCGCAATTCGACCATGATGCACATCGCGAAGAAGGCCGGCATGAAGATCGAATACTCGTACGGCGAGGCAGATGCCTACCTGACGCTGCCGCCGGCGGACCAATCGAGCATCATCGCCGAAATGCTGCAAGAGCAGGCTGCGGTATTCGACTACGCGCTGAAGCGCCAGGCGCGTCACGCGTCCAAGCTGTTCGAAACGCTCATGCCTGCGGCGGTTGCAGCCGCAGCCTGATAGCCTCACGCGTCGGAATAACAAAGGGCGGCCTTCTGGCCGCCCTTTTTGTTTGCCGTGACCCGCGCACGCGCCGCCGCGTCGTGTCCTGTCGTACTCACAAAATCGGCAGTGCGGTCGTCTCCTTGATCGTTTCGAGCGAGAAGCTCGTTTTCACGTCGATCACCGACGGATGGTGCAGCAACTGGTCCTGCACGAAGCGTGAAAAGTGCGCCATATCCTCCACTTGGACACGCAGCAGATAGTCCATGTCGCCGGTCATCGCATGGCAGGCGACAACTTCGGGCCACGCCTGAACGGCCGCGCGAAACAGATCGGCGTGCGTGGCGTCGCCGCGCGGACTGAGCGCCGGACCACCGCGCTTTTCCAACCGCACATTGACGTACGCGAGCAAGTCGAGCCCGAGCCGCTGCGCATCGAGCAACGCGACATAGCCGCGGATCACGCCGTTCTCTTCCAGCCGACGAATACGCCGCAGACACGGGCTCGGCGACAGATTCACGCGCTCGGCGATCTCCTGATTCGACAGCCGGCCGTTCTCCTGAAGGATTGCCAGAATCCGCCTGTCGATGGCGTCTATCTCCATGCTGGCCATTTTCTGCCGTCCCTTCACGTTATTGAGCTAGAAACTAGCGCAAGCGTATCGAGACACGATTAAGTTCGCAAGTTTTCGCCGCAGGCAGGCCTTTACACTTGCGCCATTCGGTCGCGTTTAACCGCGCATCCCCGCTCGCGCCGCGCGCCGGTGCATATCAGGAGACAGACAATGCAGGTTGCAACTTGGGAAAATCCGCTCGGCACCGACGGTTTCGAGTTCATTGAATACACCGCACCGGATCCGAAGGCGCTGGGCAAACTGTTCGAACAGATGGGCTTCACCGCCATCGCGCGGCATCGCCATAAAGACGTGACGCTGTATCGCCAGGGGGAAATCAACTTCATCGTCAACGGGGAGCCGGATTCGTTCGCGCAACGCTTCGCGCGTCTGCACGGCCCGTCGATCTGCGCAATCGCTTTCCGGGTTCAGGACGCCGCCAAGGCTTACCAGCAGGCGCTGGAAAAAGGCGCCTGGGGCTTCGACAATAAAACCGGCCCGATGGAGCTGAACATCCCCGCGATCAAAGGTATCGGCGACTCGCTGATCTATTTCGTCGACCGCTGGCGCGGCAAGAACGGCGCCGAACCGAACAGCGTGGGCAACATCGACATTTACGATGTCGACTTCGAGCCCATGCCCGGTGCGAACCCTAACCCGGTCGGCCATGGCCTGACTTACATCGACCACCTGACGCACAACGTGCATCGCGGCCGCATGCAGGAGTGGGCGGAGTTCTACGAGCGCCTGTTCAATTTCCGCGAGGTGCGCTATTTCGACATTGAAGGCAAAGTGACGGGCGTGAAGTCGAAGGCGATGACCTCGCCGTGCGGCAAGATCCGCATTCCGATCAATGAGGAAGGCTCGGACACCGCCGGGCAGATTCAGGAATATCTCGACGCGTATCACGGCGAAGGCATTCAGCACATTGCCTTGGGCAGCAACGACATCTACCGTACGGTGGACGGCTTGCGCGCCGCGAACATCTCGCTGCTCGATACCATCGACACGTACTATGAACTGGTCGATCGCCGCGTGCCGAATCACGGCGAGCCACTCGACGAACTGCGCAAACGCAAGATTCTGATCGACGGCGCGCCCGACGATTTGCTGCTGCAGATCTTCACGGAAAACCAGATCGGACCGATTTTCTTCGAGATCATTCAGCGCAAGGGCAATCAGGGCTTTGGCGAGGGCAACTTCAAGGCGCTATTCGAGTCGATCGAACTGGACCAGATTCGCCGTGGCGTAGTGCAAGACAAGGCCTGACGCCACTGGCTGCGCAGGAGCGCATTTGTAGCAAATGAAAAGGGCGAGGATCTCACGATCCTCGCCCTTTTCATTGATGCCGTTGTCTCAAGCGGACCCTGCGTGGCTTGATGGAACAACGGCCGGTTATTTAACCGACACGCCGCATGAGCGGCGTATCACGAATTCTGGTCTTGCCCGTCGGCCTTGGTGGATCGCGTGACGCTACCCATGGCGATGCGTGCGGGCGCGACCTGCGCCGTGCGCGTGATTGCGTTCGACAGCGCTCCTGCGCTGCCCGAGTTCGAGCGCACCGGTGCGCTCATGGCGAAAAATGCGGCCGAAACCATCAGGAAGGTCTGAATGTTTCTCGTGTTCATGCGTACTCCTTTTCTAACTGCCCTGCTGTCGTGAAGCTCCGCAGAATGCGGAGCGTTGCGCTGACATTGCTCGCAGGTGGGGTGTTAGACAGCAATTTCAACTACGGTTCCGCAAATTTGTAGTTTTTACAGCTTGTTACAGGCATTTGCGCAAGCACTGGTGGCATCGCTCGCAAAACGTCGCAAGACCCAGTCAAGATCGCCGGGACGCGGCATTTGCGAAGGACCTGCGGCGGGTTTTCACCAGTGCTACCATCACTTAAAACACGTCAATATGGCGGCCCCGGCCCTCCGCATTCACAAGATGCCGGGGCTCAAAAAAAGTTTTGGTGATCCCAAACTGGTTGGAGGAGTACACATAATGAATGCCCCGCTAGACGCAGGTCAGCGAGCCTCGCTCGAAGCCGCGTTGTCTTCCGTCACGCTCGACGACAAATACACCCTCGAACGCGGCCGCGCATACATGAGCGGCATCCAGGCGCTGGTGCGTCTGCCGATGCTGCAGCAGGAACGCGACCGGGCCGCCGGGCTCAATACTGCCGGCTTCATCTCCGGTTACCGCGGATCGCCGCTGGGCGGGCTCGACCAATCCCTGTGGAAGGCGAAACAGCATCTCGCTGCGCATCAGGTCGTATTTCAGCCAGGCGTCAATGAAGACCTCGCGGCGACCTCCGTCTGGGGTTCGCAGCAGGTCAATCTGTACCCGAGCGCCAAATACGATGGCGTGTTCTCGATGTGGTACGGCAAAGGCCCGGGTGTCGACCGTTCCGGCGACGTCTTCAAGCACGGCAACTCGGCCGGCTCGGCGCAACACGGCGGCGTTCTGGTCCTCGCCGGCGACGATCATGCGGCCAAATCCTCCACGCTGGCACACCAGTCCGAACACATTTTCAAGGCGTGCGGCCTGCCGGTTCTGTTCCCCTCGAACGTGCAGGAATATCTCGACTTCGGCCTGCACGGCTGGGCGATGAGCCGCTATTCCGGTTTGTGGGTCGCGATGAAGTGCGTGACCGATGTGGTCGAATCGTCCGCTTCGGTGGATATCGATCCGCACCGCACGAAGATCGTCCTGCCGGAACACTTTGCGATGCCCGAGGGCGGCCTGAATATCCGCTGGCCGGATCCGCCGCTGGTGCAGGAAGCGCGTCTGCTCGACTACAAGTGGTACGCGGCGCTCGCCTATGTGCGGGCCAACAAGCTCGACCGCGTCGAAATCGATTCGCCGCATGCGCGCTTTGGCATCATGACCGGCGGCAAAGCCTATCTCGACGTGCGTCAGGCGCTGACCGACCTCGGTCTCGACGACGAAACGTGTTCGCGCATCGGCATCCGCCTATATAAGGTCGGCTGCGTCTGGCCGCTCGAAGCGCAAGGCGCGCAGGCGTTCGCGCGCGGCCTCGATGAAATTCTGGTGGTCGAAGAAAAGCGCCAGATTCTCGAATACGCGATCAAGGAAGAGCTATACAACTGGCCCGACGCACAGCGCCCGCGCGTGTTCGGCAAGTTCGACGAGAAGGACGGCGCGGGCGGCGAATGGTCGGTGCCGATGGGCAACTGGCTACTGCCGGCGCATTACGAACTCTCGCCGGCGATCATCGCGAAGGCCATCGCCACCCGGCTCGACAAATTCGACCTGCCGTCCGACGTGCGCGCTCGCATCGCCACGCGCATCGCAGTGATCGAAGCGAAGGAAAAGGCGCTGGCACGCCCGCGCGTCGAAGCCGAACGCAAGCCGTGGTTCTGCTCGGGTTGCCCGCACAATACGTCGACCAACGTGCCGGAAGGCTCGCGCGCGATGGCCGGTATCGGCTGCCACTACATGACGGTCTGGATGGACCGCAACACTAGCACCTTCAGCCAGATGGGCGGCGAAGGCGTCGCGTGGATCGGCCAGGCGCCGTTCAGCAACGACAAGCACGTATTCGCCAATCTCGGCGACGGCACCTACTTCCACTCCGGACTATTGGCCATTCGCGCGGCGATCGCGTCGAAGGTGAACATCACCTACAAGATTCTCTATAACGACGCGGTCGCCATGACGGGCGGCCAGCCGGTCGACGGCGTGCTGACCGTGCCGCAGATCACCCACCAGCTCGCCGCAGAAGGCGCGACGAAAATCGTGATCGTCACCGATGAGCCGGAGAAGTACTCGGCGAACGTCGGCCTTGCGCCGGGTATCGACGTGCATCATCGCGACAAACTCGACGAGGTGCAGCGCCAACTGCGTGAAGTGGCCGGCACGACGATCCTGATCTACGACCAGACCTGCGCGACAGAGAAGCGCCGCCGCAGGAAACGCGGCACTTATCCGGATCCGGCGCGCCGCGTTGTGATCAACGAGGCCGTGTGTGAAGGCTGCGGCGATTGCTCGGTGAAGTCCAACTGCCTGTCGGTCGAGCCGCTCGATACTGAGTACGGTACGAAGCGCCAGATCAATCAGTCGACCTGCAACAAGGACTTTTCGTGCGTGAACGGCTTCTGCCCGAGCTTCGTCTCGGTTGAAGGCGGTCAGTTGCGCAAGCCCAAGGCTGCCTCCGGTATTGTCGGCGACGCAATGCCGCCGGTGCCGGAACCCGAACTGCCCTCCATGGAACGTCCTTACGGCGTGCTGGTGACGGGTGTCGGCGGCACGGGTGTCGTGACGATCGGCGCGCTGCTCGGCATGGCAGCGCACCTGGAGAACAAGGGCGTCACGGTGCTCGACGTCACCGGCCTCGCGCAGAAAGGCGGCGCCGTGATGAGCCACGTGCAGATCGCGAAGAACCCGGCCGACATTCACGCGACGCGTATCGCCATGGGTGAAGCCAGTCTCGTGATCGGTTGCGATGCGATCGTCACCGCCAGCGACGAGTGCGTGTCGCGCATGCAGGCAGGCCGCACGCGCGTCGTGTTGAATACCGCGCATACGCCGACCGCCGAGCTGATCAAGAACCCGAATTGGCGCTTCCCGGGCAGCAGCACGGAAGCCGACGTGCGGGCCGGCGCGGGTGACGACGGTGTCGATACGGTCGACGCGAATCACTTCGCCGTCGCTCTGCTCGGCGACGCGATCTACACGAATCCGTTCGTGCTCGGCTACGCGTGGCAACGCGGCTGGGTGCCGCTCACCTATCAGTCGCTGATGCGTGCCATCGAGCTGAACAACGTCCAGATCGAAAAGAACCGGGCAGCGTTCGAATGGGGCCGCCGTGCAGCGCACGATCTGGCCGCGGTGCGCAAGCTCGCGCAATCGCAAGGGCGCGGCGCCGCAGCGGAAGCGATGAGCAGCAAGATCATCTCGCTGCACACGCCGAAGGCGCTCGACACGCTGATCGACAAACGCGCCGAGTACCTGGCGGCGTGGCAGAACAGCGCGTATGCCGACCGTTATCGCGGGTTGGTGTCGCAAGTGCGCGCCGCGGAGTCGGCGCTCGATTCGAGCGACGGCCAGTTGCCGCTCACCGAGGCGGTCGCGAAGAATCTGCACAAGCTGATGGCCTACAAGGACGAGTACGAAGTCGCCCGTCTGTACAGCGATCCGGCGTTCATCGAAAAGCTGAAGGCGAATTTCGAAGGCGACTGGAAGCTCCACATTCACCTCGCGCCGCCGACGTTCTCGAAAAAGGATGCCAAGGGCCATCTGGTGAAGAAGAAGTACGGTCCTTGGGTCTTCAGCGCGATGCATGTGCTGGCCCGGTTCAAGTTCCTGCGCGGCACGGCGTTCGATGTGTTCGGCAAGACAGAAGAGCGACGCACCGAGCGGGCGTTGATCACCGAGTACGAGGCGCTGGTGCGGGAACTGATTGGCGGCCTGACTGTGCAGAAGCGCGAGCTGGCCATAGAGCTGGCGAATCTGCCGGACGGCATCCGCGGTTATGGCCACGTGAAGGAGAACAACCTGAAGGGCGTGCGCGTCAAATGGAACGAGTTGCTGGCGCGGTGGCGCTCGCCGGCGACCGGAACAACGCAACACGCAGCGTGATCGTGTTCACCTGAGCCGACTCGTCGGGCTCAAATGAGAAAGGCGGCTGTCCTCGCGGACAGTCGCCTTTTTTTGTTTCCAGCTTCGACACGTCATGCATGTGCGCGAGACCGGGCGGTACTGCTACTTCCTGCTACACAACGAACATTTACAAGACGAAGCGCGGCACACGACGACAGCGAGGACTGACCCGCCGACTGTTCCGCGGTTGTCGTGATGTGCTGTGCTTCAGAAGTCACTTTACAAACGAGTCGCTGGCAATCGAATAGGAGCATTCCCAAACGCGCGAAAACACAGTAAGAATGTTTGGGACGACAGCGCTGCTGTGGATACGCATGCATGTGCACGCGCACGAAAAAAACGCCACGGAATCAACTTCCGTGGCGTTTTCGCAGGTTCGTCGCGAGCGCCTCGACGAGGCGCCGTTTCGATCCTCAAAGCATGCGCATTACTTCGCGTTCACCGGCTTACGCGCGTTGGCCGACGCCACCGCCGTCATGTTGATGATCCGGCGCACGGTCGCCGCCGGCGTCAGAATGTGCACCGGCTTCTCCGCGCCCAGCAGGAACGGACCGACCGTCACGCCTTCACCACCAATCATCTTCAGCAGGTTGTACGTGATGTTCGCCGCTTCCACGTTCGGCATGATCAGCAGGTTGGCTTCGCCGCTCAGCGTCGTGCCTGGGAATGCGGCCTTGCGCACCGCTTCCGACAACGCCGCGTCGCCGTGCATCTCACCGTCGATCTCGAGCGTCGGGGCGCGTTCAACAATCAGCTTGCGAGCCGCCGCCATGCGTTGCGACGACGAAGACGGCGCGCTGCCGAAGTTCGAGTTCGACAGCAAGGCGACCTTGGGCGTGATGCCGAACTTCTCGATCTCACCCGCTGCCAGCAGCGTCATGTCGGCGAGTTGCTCGGCGGTCGGTGTCTCGTTCACGTACGTATCGCAAATGAACAGATTGCGGCCCGGCAGCATCAGCAGGTTCATCGCCGCGAAGTTCTGAACGTTTTCCGCCTTGCCCAGCACTTGCTCGATGAACTTCAGGTGCGTGTGGTACTGGCCGATCATGCCGCAGATCATGCCGTCGGCCTCGCCGAGACGCACGAGGATCGCGCCGATCAGCGTGTTGAACTTGCGCATGGCGGCCTTCGCCACGTCCGGTGTCACGCCTTCGCGCGCGCCGAGTTCGTGATAAGCCTGCCACGATTGCTGATAGCGCGGATCGTCTTCCGGATCGACCACTTCGAAGTCTTCGCCGCACTTCAACTTCGAGCCCATCTTCTTCAGACGCATCTCGATCACCGACGGACGGCCGACCAGAATCGGCTTGGCGATCTTTTCCAGCAACACGAACTGCGCGGCACGCAGCACGCGCTCGTCTTCACCTTCGGCGAACACGATGCGCGCCGGTTCCGACTTCGCCGCGGCGAACACCGGGCGCATCACCATGCCCGTGCGGTACACCGTCGTGCCGAGTTCTTCGCGATACGCGTCCATGTCCTTGATCGGACGGGTCGCAACGCCCGAATCCATTGCCGCCTGGGCGACAGCCGGCGCGATCTTGATGATCAGGCGCGGATCGAACGGCTTCGGAATCAGGTACTCGGGACCGAACTCCAGCGAGTGGCCTTCGTACGCCTTTGCGACTTCATCGCCCTGATCGGTTTCTTCGGCCAGTTCAGCGATCGCGCGCACGCAGGCGAGCTTCATTTCTTCCGTGATCGTGGTGGCGCCGACATCCAGCGCGCCGCGGAAGATGAACGGGAAGCACAGCACGTTGTTGACCTGGTTCGGGTAGTCCGAACGGCCGGTCGCGATGATGCAGTCCGGACGAACCTTCTTCGCGTCTTCCGGGCGGATTTCCGGTTCCGGATTCGCCAGCGCGAGAATCAGCGGCTGCGTGCCCATCTCGGCGACCATCTCCGGCTTCAGCACGCCTGCGCTCGAGCAGCCGAGGAACACGTCGGCGCCGCGAATCGCGTCGGCGAGCGTGCGTGCTTCGGTGTTCGCCGCGTAACGTTCCTTCGACGGATCCAGGTTGCCGCGACCCTCGTAGATCACGCCCTTGGAGTCGGTCACGAGAACGTTCTTCTTCGACAGACCCAGGTTCACCAGCAGATCCAGACACGCGATCGCTGCCGCGCCCGCGCCGGAACACACCAGCTTCACTTCGTCGAGCTTCTTGCCGACCACTTTCAATCCGTTCAGGATCGCCGCCGACGCGATGATCGCCGTGCCGTGCTGATCGTCGTGGAAAACCGGAATCTTCATGCGCTCACGCAGCTTCTTCTCGATGTAGAAGCACTCGGGCGCCTTGATGTCTTCGAGGTTGATGCCGCCGAGCGTGGGCTCGAGCATGGCGATCGCTTCAACGAGCTTGTCCGGATCCGACTCCGAGAGTTCGATGTCGAACACGTCGATGCCGGCGAACTTCTTGAAAAGGCAACCCTTGCCTTCCATGACCGGCTTCGCGGCGAGCGGACCGATGTTGCCGAGGCCGAGCACGGCCGTGCCATTCGTGATCACGCCGACCAGGTTGCCGCGCGAAGTGTACTTCTGCGCGTCGAGCGGCTCCTCGAAGATCGCCATACAGGCGGCGGCAACGCCCGGCGAGTAGGCGAGCGACAGGTCGAGCTGGTTCGACAGCGGCTTGGTGGGCGTGACCGAAATCTTGCCGGGTTTCGGGTTCTGGTGATATGCGAGAGCGCTTTGCTTGAGTTGTTCGTCCATTTTTTGACCTGCGAGACGTAAATAATCGGGCCCGGCACACCGCACAGTTGGCGTCGCTTACATCTATCGAATGGATAATCGACCGACGCGGCTTTCGCATGCGCCGGTTGGGCGCGGCGTCGAACCTCACCGGAGGACGGGACGGTGCGGAGTGCTTAGCGGGTCGGTTAGTGTACACCCCGAAAGCGTCGATGGACTGAGTGGTTAACGCTGCTCGCCATCCGCGAAACAACGGCCTGCCATGCTGCAGCGCCGCATTCGGCGGACTTCTGGCCGCTTGTCATTCGCAGGTCATACGCGAGCTGTTCGCGCTCATTCGAGCTCGGCGCCGCGTCGCTCGGGAATCAGGAAAAGCGTCGCGAAGATGTCGAGCAAATAGATCGACGCGAGAAGAGCGAGCGCCGCAGCAAACGAGTAGCGCGCGGCCAAAGCGCCCACGGCCACCGGCCCGAAACCGCCTACCGCACGGCCGAGATTGAACAGCACATTCTGGGCAGTGGCTCGCGCATCGGTCGGGTAGAGTTCGGAAATCAACGCGCCGTAACCGCCGATCATGCCGTTGACGAACACGCCCATCGCCGCGCCGCCGATCAGAAGCGCCACCGGCGTGCTCAGGTGCGCGTAGACGAAGACCATTACCACCGCACCCGCCTGGTAGAACAGAAAGGTCGGCTTGCGGCCAAAGCGGTCGGCGGCGATGCCGAACAGCCAGATGCCGCACGCCATGCCCAGAACCGTCACGGCGGTCCACAGCCCGGATTTGGTCAGCGAGTAGCCGAAGGTTTTCGACAGATAGCTCGGCAGCCAGATCATCAGACCGTAATAGCCGAAGTTCTGCACCGAACAGAGAATCGCCACGCCGAGGCTGGCGCGCGTGGTGCGGCCATCGGTCACCAGCAGTTTCAGCGGCAGCTTGCGCCTGCCGCGCGCCGCGCGCTCCGTGAAAAGCGCCGGCTCTTCGACGCGGCGCCGCACAAAGAACGACACCACGGCCGGCAGCAGCCCGAGCGCGAACATGCCGCGCCAGCCGATCAGCGGCAACAGCAGCGGCGTCAGCAAGGCTGCCGCCAGCACACCGAGTTGCCATCCCAGCCCGACATAGGACGACACGCGAGCTCGCTGCGACGCCGGCCAGGCTTCGGCCACCAGCGTCATGCCGATGCCGAACTCGCCGCCGAGCCCGATCCCGGCGATAGTCCGATAGATCAGCAGGTCGGTGTAGCCCTGCGCCAACGCGCACAAGCCGGTGAAGACGGCGAATATCAGGATGGTCCATGTCAGCATGCGCACGCGGCCGAAATAGTCGCTCAACACGCCGAAGATTACACCACCCGCCACCGCGCCGATCAGCGTCCACGTGACGAGCGAGCCGCCTTGCGCGGTGTTCAGATGCAGATCGGCGGCGATCACCGGCAGCATGAAGCCGAGGATAAGCAGATCGAAGCCGTCCATCGCGTAACCGAGTACCGAGGCGATCAGCGCACGGGCGGCGTAGCCCTCCCTCGCGGGTGCGCGGGTCTCGGTGGCGGAAGGAGCGACATTCATTGAAAGCATTCCGTAGGTCAGATGGGCACGGTGGCGGCGACGGCGGCACGTGCCCGATAAATTCGCGTGAGTGTAAAGGCGCCCCTGGCGGCTCACAAGCGAACCAAAAAGCGCGGGCGGATCGGGCCTGCCGGCGCGTCCCTTCAGTGCCCGCCAAGCCGGCGCAGCGCGGCCGATATCGCCGTCATCCGCAGCAGGCAGGCGAGACGGCCTCCTCGGAAGGACTCATTTCGGGTAAAATGTCGGCCTGCGCGCGTAGCAAAATCCGGCCCGCACTCCGCTGACCGGCTGCGTATTTGCCTATCAAGGCGCCGCCCAACATGGTGCGGCATACCTCGCTTGCTGCGCCACCGGGCTCCGCGCCCGCTTCTCCCCGCTCACACCCAAGGATCCGCCCATGACAGGCTTCGATCGCCAGACGATCTCCGACACGACCGCCAAGATGCTGCTGGAAGTACAGGCAGTGCACTTCAACGCGGAGAAACCGTACATTTTCACGTCCGGCTGGGCGAGCCCGGTTTATATCGACTGCCGCAAGCTGATCTCGTACCCGCGCGTGCGCCGCGGCCTGATGGAAATGGCCGAGACCACGATTCTGCGCGACGTCGGCTATGAGCAGATCGACGCCGTCGCTGGTGGCGAAACCGCGGGCATCCCGTTCGCGGCATGGCTCTCCGATCGCCTGATGGTGCCGATGCAATACGTGCGCAAGAAGCCGAAGGGTTTCGGCCGTAACGCGCAGATCGAAGGCCTGCTGACCGAAGGTCAACGCGTGCTGCTGGTCGAAGACCTGACCACGGACAGCCGCAGCAAGATCAACTTCATCAACGCGCTGCGCACCGCCGGCGCGACGGTGAACCACTGCTTCGTGCTGTTCCACTACAACATCTTCAAGGAAAGCGTGTCGGTGCTGAAAGACATCGACGTCGATCTGCACGCGCTCGCCACGTGGTGGGACGTGTTGCGCGTCGCGAAGGAAAACAAATACTTCGACACCAAGACGCTCGACGAAGTGGAGAAATTCCTGCACGCACCGGCTGAATGGTCTGCTGCACACGGTGGCGCGACCTCGACGC
>NZ_JARESR010000063.1:0-20203 GCF_046028015.1 Paraburkholderia sp. RL17-383-BIF-A
GTGCACGCGCCACGTCCGAAGACGCAACACGCGTGGCAGCCATTCCTCTAGGCGCGCCATTGCTGACGCGCTCAAGCTTCCTACCCGCAGACGTGACGGGGGCCCCGCCCTGCATCTCGAAGATGCTAGCCTGCCTACTTGGAATTGCTCCGGGTGGAGGTTACCGTGCCGGTCTGCCTTGCAGCAGCCGCGGTGCGCTCTTACCGCACCGTTTCACCCTTACCTGATCCCGGCTTGCGCCGGGCCATCGGCGGTTTGCTTTCTGTTGCCCTGTTCCGCGTGTCGCCACGGATGGCCGTTAGCCATCACCCTGCCCTGTGGAGTCCGGACTTTCCTCGCCCTCGTTGGCCGAAACCTCGGAGGCCGCGACTGCCTGGCCTGCTTTGCTGCGGCGAATTTTAACACCTGCGGGAGCCCCGAGCCGAGCCGACGGCTGAAATAGCCGAATGGCCAAGATGAGATGCGACCGAACCCAACGCGCTCAACGCGCGCGCCGCCCGCAGCGAAATACGGCAGTGTCGTCGTAGAACGAGGGAGATTCGTTCTCCGGCCACCAGCCCGGAATGCCCAGCACTGGAAGCGGCGCGAACATGCGGCTCGTGAGTGCGTCGGTACTGAGCAGCGCCTCGGCGACGGACTCGTCGAGCCACACGTCCCGTTTCGTCGCGTCCCATTCGAAATATGCAGCCGGCACATCGACGATCCACGCGTGGCCCGTGCAGGCCTTGAACGGCGCGATCAGCTTTTCCAGCAATGCATGGCCGAAGCAGCGCACTTCGCAACTCATGCCCCACGCATCACGCCGCGCCACCAGCAGCGTGTGCCAGTCGAAACCGCGCAAGGCCGCGCTCAAAGCGGGATCCGCGCATGCGAACAGCAGCGCGTTCTCGTCGAACAGCGTCAGCGTATCGCGCACGCCGCCGCGGGTCGGGCCGACGCCCAACGCATCGATGGCCGCCGACTGACGCACGTTCAGCGCCGCCTTGATGCGCGGAAAAGCAAACCACATCGACGCATTGAAGAAGTCGTGCAGATTGTGGCGGGTCGGCACGCAGCCGGTGGACGCGATATGCGCCTCGTACGCCGCGCCTGGCGGCAGATCGTCCTGTGCGATGAACGCAAGGCGCTGGCCACGCCCCGTGGTTTGCCGCGTTTCACCGGCATCGGCGTTCATCTCGGCGAGCAGGGCCTCGTAGCCCGTCAGCGCGGCCTGCTGCCAGCGCCTGCCGCGTGCGGCGAACGGCGCGAACCACGGCCTTGCCCAGTCGATTGCGGCGAAGCCCGCCGGCTTCGCCTCATGCGCCTGCATCTACCGCAACCTCAAACGAGACGCCAGCCGATCGACTCGCCGCCGCGCAGCGGCACGACCGGCGTATCGCCAACCGGCAACTCGGCCGGCAGCGTCCATTCTTCACGACGCAGCGTGACCTTCTCCTCGCTGCGCGGCAGACCGTAGAAGTCCGCGCCAAAAAAGCTTGCAAAGCCTTCGAGCTTGTCGAGCGCGTTGGCTTTGTCGAACGCTTCCGTGTACAGCTCCAACGCGTGCAGCGCCGTATAGCAACCCGCGCAGCCGCAAGCATGCTCTTTCAACCCCTTCGGATGCGGCGCGCTGTCCGTGCCGAGGAAGAAGCGCGGATTGCCCGACGTCGCCGCCTCGACCAGCGCCACGCGATGCGTCTCGCGCTTCAACACCGGCAAGCAGTAGTAATGCGGACGAATGCCGCCCTGGAAGATCGCGTTGCGGTTGTACAGCAGGTGATGCGCGGTGATCGTCGCGCCCAGCAGCGCCGGCGCCACGCCGGCTTCGCGGATGTAGTCGACCGCGTCTTTCGTGGTGATGTGCTCGAACACCACCTTCAGCGCCGGAAACGCGCGGCGCAACGGCGTCATGACCCGGTCGATGAACACCTTCTCGCGGTCGAACAGGTCGATCGACGCATCAGTCACTTCACCGTGCACCAGCAGCGGCATGCCCACTTCCTGCATCACTTCGAGCGTTTTGGCGCACTTCATGATGTCGGTGACGCCCGCGTCCGAGTTGGTCGTCGCGCCCGCCGGATACAGCTTCACGCCATGCACGAAGCCGCTTTCACGCGCACGGCGGATTTCGTCGGGCGGCGTGTTGTCGGTCAGGTACAACGTCATTAGCGGTTCGAACTTCGCGCCTTCGGGAATCGCGGCGACGATCCGCTCGCGATAAGCCTGCGCCATCGCGGTGGTCGTGACCGGCGGCTTCAGGTTCGGCATGATGATCGCACGGCCGAACTGGCGCGCGGTGTCCGGCAGCACGGCGGCCAGCATCGCGCCGTCGCGGACGTGCAGGTGCCAGTCGTCCGGGCGGGCGAGCGTGATGGAGTCGAGGGAAGCGTTGGAAGCAGTCATGGCGGCAGGGGACGAGATTCGACGACAAAAGCCAATCTATGCGGTCAAACCGCAACGTTGCGGCATAAACACACGTCAATTTTGCTATTTGGCGTTTCTGGCTCGGTGATATGCTTGGAAAATCATCATTGTAACGGCTCGACCCGTTCACAGGCTTACCCGCAACATGTGCCAACTACTCGGAATGAACTGCGCCGCGCCAACGGACGTCACGTTCTCGTTCACCGGCTTTGCGGCGCGCGGCGGCGTCACCGATCACCATGCCGACGGCTGGGGCATCGCCTTCTTCGAAGACAAAGCCTGCCGCCTGTTCATCGACCATCAATCGTCGGCGACCTCGCCGATCGCCGAGATGGTCAAGCGCTACCCGATCAAATCGAAGAACACCATTGCGCATATCCGCAAGGCGACGCAGGGGCATATCCTGCTGGAAAACTGCCACCCGTTCATGCGTGAATTGTGGGGACGCCACTGGATCTTTGCGCACAACGGCGACCTCAAGGATTATTCGCCGGTGTTATCAGGCGTGTATCAGCCGGTCGGCACGACCGACAGCGAGCTCGCTTTCTGCGCGCTGCTCGAAGGTTTGCGTAGGGCTTTTCCCGGCGCGCAGCAGCCGCCGCTCAACGAACTGTTTGCCGCGCTCGAAACCCTCACGCGCGAAATCACGCAGTTCGGCGTGTTCAATTTCCTGATGTCGAACGGCCAGGCGCTGTTCGCGCATTGCTCCACGCACCTGCACTACATCGTGCGGCGCTGGCCGTTTTCCACCGCGCATCTCGTCGACGCGGACGTGTCGATCGATTTCGCCAAGTACACCACGCCCGAAGACCGCGTCGCGGTCATTGCCACCAAGCCGCTGACCGACAACGAAGTCTGGAGCGCATTCGAACCGGGCGATCTGATGATGTTCCAGCACGGCGAGGTGATTGGCCGCGTCAATGTGCCGGTGCCGGCTTCGGTACTGGAAAAGCTGCGCAATCCCGCGTTGGATGCGTCGGCTTCGGCCAGTACGATCGCAGCTTCGATCGAGCCCATGCCCGAGCGGGACGCCGAGGTGGACCTCGAAGCAGCGGACGACGCGGCAGCGTTCGAATCATGAGCGCCTGAGCACATCACCTGACCATTTAAAGCCCGCTACCTTCGCTCAAGCCGGATCGCCATACACAGAAAAGCCGCTCTTTCAGAGCGGCTTTTTTTTGCCAGTGTCGTAGCACCGCGCCGCCTGAACGGCGCGGCTTCAAAACACACTTAGTGCAGGATCTTGGCCAAAAAGTCCTTCGCGCGATCCGACTTCGGATTGGCGAAGAAGTCTTCCTTGCGGTCGTCTTCCACGATCAAGCCCTTGTCCATGAAGATCACGCGATGCGCGACCTTCTTCGCGAAGCCCATTTCGTGCGTGACGCACATCATGGTCATGCCTTCCTGCGCGAGTTCGACCATCACGTCGAGCACTTCGTTGATCATTTCCGGATCGAGCGCCGAGGTCGGCTCGTCGAACAGCATGGCGATCGGGTCCATCGACAACGCGCGGGCAATCGCCACGCGCTGTTGCTGACCGCCCGACAACTGCCCCGGGAATTTGTCCGCATGCGCGCGCAAGCCCACGCGATCGAGCAGCTTCAGCCCTTTCGCCGTGGCTTCGTCTTTCGAACGGCCCAGCACCTTCACCTGGGCAAGCGTGAGGTTCTGCACGATCGACAGATGCGGAAACAGTTCGAAGTGCTGGAACACCATGCCCACTTTGGAACGCAGCTTCGACAGATTGGTTTTCTTGTCGGTCAGCGACTGACCGTTGATGATGATCTCGCCCTTCTGGAACGGCTCGAGGCCGTTGACGGTTTTGATCAGCGTGGACTTGCCCGAGCCCGACGGCCCGCACACCACCACCACTTCACCCTTTTTGACTTCCGTCGTGCAGTCGGTCAGCACCTGGAACTGACCGTACCACTTCGAAACATTCTTGATAGAGATCATCTTGCGACCTTTTTCTGAAGACCTTTGACGAGGCTCGACGCGATCACGCAGATCGCGAAATAACACGCGCCCGCGAACAGTACCATCTCGACATTCGTACCGTCACGGTCGCCAATATTCGTGGCGGTGCGGAAGAAGTCGGCGAGGCTGATCACGTAGACGAGAGACGTATCCTGAAACAGCACGATACCCTGCGTGAGCAGCAGCGGAACCATGGCGCGGAATGCCTGCGGCAGCACGATCAGGCGCATGGCCTGCGCGTAGTTCATGCCGAGCGCGAACGCCGCGTTGACCTGCCCGCGCGGCACGGCCTGAATGCCGGCGCGGATGATCTCCGAATAGTACGCCGCCTCGAACAGCGAGAACGCGACCATGGCCGACGCGAGGCGAATGTCGATATCCGCCGACAACCCGAGCACGTTCTGCAGCACTTGCGGCACGATCAGGAAGAACCATAGCAGCACCATCACCAGCGGGATCGAACGGAAGATCGTTACGTAGCCCTTCGCGAACCACTCGAAGGCCTTGAACGACGACAGCCGCAACATGGCGAGG
This sequence comes from Paraburkholderia sp. RL17-383-BIF-A, assembly GCF_046028015.1. Classification (NCBI taxonomy): domain Bacteria; kingdom Pseudomonadati; phylum Pseudomonadota; class Betaproteobacteria; order Burkholderiales; family Burkholderiaceae; genus Paraburkholderia; species Paraburkholderia sp. RL17-383-BIF-A. The sequence continues at coordinate 4,915 of NZ_JARESR010000063.1, forward strand.
ACCGTGCCCCAGACAATGCCGAACACGATCGCGATCAACGTGATCTTGAAGGTGACGACGGCGCCGGTCCACAGCGTAGGCAATGCGCCCGGAATACCGCTCCAGTCGAAATGATGCATTACTTGCCTCCGATATAGCCGGGCAACCGGGTCTTGGCTTCGACCCAGCGCATGAGTTGCATCACGACCAGATTGATCAGCATGTACGCCAGCGTGACCGCGATAAACGACTCATACGTCTGCGACGTGTAGTCGACCAGTTGGCGCGCCTGAGCGGACAGATCGAGCAGACCGATCGTCGACGCCACCGCCGAGTTCTTGAAGATATTCAGAAACTCGGACGTGAGCGGCGGCACGATGATCCGGTACGCGACCGGCAGCAGCACATAACGATAGGTCTGCCACTGCGTGAAACCCATGGCCAGACCCGCGGCGCGCTGGCCGCGCGGCAGTGCGTTGATACCCGAGCGCACCTGCTCGCACACGCGCGCGGCGGTGAAGAGCCCGAGACAGATGATCGACGACGAAAAGAACTGCGCACTCGGCGGCAGTTGCTTGAACCAGTTGCCCACGGAAACAGGCAGCAACTCCGGTATCACCAGATACCAGATGAAGAACTGCACGATCAGCGGAATGTTTCGGAAAATCGCGACATAGACCGTGCCGATACCCGACGCCCACTTGTTCGGCACGGTGCGCAGCACGCCGAACAACGACCCGACGATCAGCGCGATCACCCATGCCGACAGCGACACGGTAATCGTCACCCAGAAGCCCGACAGCAACCAGCCCAGATAGGTGGTCGGCTCGCCGGTGGAGACCGGACTCAGCAAAATGCCCCAGTTCCAGTGATATGACATGACCAAGACTCCAGCAAAAAGAAACGGAAGAAGCGCGTGGCCCCTTCCGTTTCGTTCAGCGTTTCAAAAAAACAGCTAAGGTTTAATCGATTGCCTTGTCATTCGGGCTCTTGTAGAGCGCCTTGATGTCGTCGCTTTCCGGGAAGTTCAGGTTCAGGCCCTTCGGCGGAATCGGCGATTCGAACCACTTCTTGTAGATCGTGTCGGCTTCGCCCGAGGTTTCGACCTTCGCGATTGCCTCGTCGACCACCTTCTTGAATTCCGGATCGTTCTTGCGAATCATGCAGCCGTACGCTTCATGCGATTGCGGCGCGCCGACGATCACGAAATCGCCCGGATTGTTCGACTTGGCGCGTTCGCCCGCGAGCAGTGCGTCGTCCATCATGAAGGCAGCGGCGCGGCCCGTGGAGAGCGTCAGGAACGACTCGCCGTGGTCCTTCGCGCTGATGATGTTCATGCCCATGCTCTTGTCCTGATTCATCTTGCGAAGCAGGCGCTCGGAGGTGGTCCCGGCAGTCGTGACGACCGTCTTGCCCTTCAGGTCGGCCCAGTCCTTGATACCGGAGTCTTTCTTGGTCATGAGGCGCGTGCCGATCACGAAGATCGTGTTCGAGAAGGCAACCTGCTGCTGACGTTCAGCATTGTTGGTGGTCGAGCCGCATTCCATGTCGACGGTGCCGTTCTGCACCAGCGGAATACGGTTTTGCGACGTGACCGGCGTGAGCTTGACCTTCAGGCCAGGCATGTTCAGCTTCTGCTTCACCGCCTCCACCACTTTCAGGGCGAATTCCTGCGAGTAGCCGATAACGTTCTGCTTGTCGTCGTAATACGAAAACGGGATGGACGATTCGCGATGGCCCAGCGAAATGACGCCCGTGTCCTTGATCTTTTTCAGCGTACCAGCGTCTTGCGCATGCGCGCCAACCGTAAACAGTCCGAGAGTCGCGAGCAGCAGCGCAGCTTTTTTAACCTTCATTTTTGATCTCCTTGGCAAGAACCGGCGCCAGTTTAGCAAAGTAATTATTCTGAAAGTATCGCTATAAACCATGTTGTTGCGTGGCCGCCGCTAACGCTTCGCGGCCCGTCGGGACGGTCGGTCAACCTTTCCGCATATAGAAAGGCGGGCGGCATCGATACGATGCTGCCCGCCGGGTCCAACACGCCGTCTTGTGGACCGCGCTAAAGCAAGGTTTGCCGGCGGATCCGCGCGATAACGGAGCCGCCGTTCGAAACGCAATGATCAGGGATACAGGCCGCGCAGTTCGCGCGCTTCCAGGATCCGCTTACATGCGACGATAAACGCCGCCGTCCGCACGGACACCTTTTGCTCGCTCGAAACCTGCCACACGGCGGCGAATGCTTCACGCATCACACGCTCCAGACGCTGGTTGATCTCGTCTTCCGTCCAGAAGAAGCTCGAGAAGTCCTGCACCCATTCGAAGTACGACACGGTCACGCCGCCGGCGTTGGCGACCACGTCCGGAATCACCAGAATGCCGCGATCGTGCAGGATGTCGTCCGCAGCCGTGGTGGTCGGGCCGTTGGCGCCTTCCACTACGATCTTCGTCTTGATCTTCGCCGCGTTCTTTTCGGTGATCTGATTTTCCAGCGCGGCCGGAATCAGAATGTCCGATTCGACGGTCCAGAATTCTTCATTGCTTACGGCGTCCGCTTCCGGGAAGCCGCCCACGCCACCGTGTCTGGCCACATGTTCGAGCAGTGCGACGGCGTCGATACCCGTCGACTTGTACAGCGAACCGGTGTGATCCTGCACCGCGACCAGCTTCGAACCCGCTTCCTGGAACAGACGCGCCGCGATCCCGCCCACGTTGCCGAAGCCCTGCACCGCGATGCGCGCGCCTTCGATTTCCACACCGATACGGCGTGCGGCTTCGGAGGCCACCACGAACACGCCGCGGCCCGTTGCCTCGCGGCGGCCGAGCGAACCGCCCAGCGTGATCGGCTTGCCCGTCACGACGCCCGTGGCCGTTTGGCCCTGGTTCATCGAGTACGTGTCCATCATCCACGCCATGATCTGCTCGTTCGTGTTCACGTCCGGCGCGGGAATGTCGGTATTCGGTCCGATGATGATGCCGATTTCGCTGGTGTAGCGGCGCGTCACGCGCTCGAGCTCACCACGCGACAACGTGCGCGGGTCGACACGGATGCCGCCCTTCGCGCCGCCGTACGGCACGTTCACGGCAGCATTCTTCACCGACATCCACGCCGACAGGGCCATCACTTCCGACAACGTCACGTCCTGGTGGTAACGCACACCGCCCTTGCCCGGACCGCGCGACACATTGTGCTGCACGCGATAGCCTTCGAAGTGCGCGACCGTGCCGTTATCGAGTTCGATAGGCACGTCGACGACCAGAATGCGCTTCGGGCGCTTCAGGGTTTCGAGCCAGCGGGACAGGGAGCCGAGGTACGGCGCGACGCGATCGACCTGACGCAGGTAGTTGCCCCACGGGCCGAGGTCGTCTTTATTCAGGTAGGAAGGAACCGACTGCAACGTTGCTGCGGATTGTGCGACTTGTGCTGCCTGTTGCTGGGATGACATGAACGCTCCGGCGTTGATCGAATGACAGCATTGTCGAAAAACGCCGATTTGAAATCCAATGCCGTTTCCTTATCCGATTATGTTTTTTTTGCATAACCATCGAGAAGCCGCAAATTCGCGTCGTAGGGAGGCAGGATTTCAGGCCGCGCCTTGCGCCAGTTCCTCCGACACCACGTCCCACAACTGACGCACGAGTATCTGTCGCGCATCGTCGCTCTTCGCCGCGAGCTTGTCGCGATAGAGACGAATCTCCATGGTCAGCGTGAGCTGGCCCTCGGGCGTGCCACGCGTCGCGCGGTCGAGGCGGATCAGCTTGCCGTCGGCGACCGCGTCTTCCACCGCGCTGTGCGGCAGGAAGGCGATGCCGTGGCCGGCCAGTGCCATCGCCTTGAGTCCTTCGGCCATGTCGGTTTCATACAGCCGGTCGAGATACAGACGCTCCGGTGCGTTGGCCAGGATCACTTCGGTCATGCGGCCCAGATAGGCGTTCGGCGTATAGGACAGATAGGGCGTGGGCGCCTCGGCGGTGCCCGGCAGCGTATGACGCGGCCGGCCGGCACGGCCGGGCGCCGAGAACGGACTGATCGGCTCGATGCCGAGCGTCAGCATGTCGTAGCGGCCCGGATCGAGCGCGACCGGGTGGCTCGGGTGGTGATAGCCCATCATCAGATCGCAGCCGCCTTCCACCAGCGAGAGCGCCGCGTCGTGCACGTTCAGCGCGCGCAGCCGCGTGTGAATCGGGCCCATCTGCGCTTCGATACGCTGCAGCCAGCGCGGAAAGTAAGTCAACGACAGCGTATGCGGCACCGCGAACTCGATGGTTGCCTGCGGCGTCGCCGTATGGCCGCGCAGCAGCGCACGCGCTTCATGGAACTGCGACAGCATCGCGAGCGCCTGCTCGTTGAACACCTGACCGGCCGCGGTCAGCCGCGTCGGGTAAACCGAACGGTCGATCAGTTCCGTGCCGAGCCACGCTTCCAAGGCCTGAATCCGCCGCGAGAAGGCCGGCTGCGTCACGTGACGCAGTTCGGCCGAACGACTGAAACTACGCGTTTCCGCGAGCGAAACGAAGTCTTCGAGCCATTTCAGTTCCATGCGGGGCCTGCCACCAGAGGAAGAGAGAAGTCAGCATTCTAGATGGTGTCGCGAAGCGGACCAGCCTGACTGCGGAAATCGGGGCTGTCGGCGTCCGGTGGTAAAATTCGCGTTTTCCCGCAGTTTGTTCCGCGTTTTCACCCTTGCGCTTAGCCCTCACCCGGCCCCCATCATGTCCGACACCCGCCCCGACACTCTGTTCGCGCTGAACGCGCTCTCCCCGCTCGACGGCCGCTACGCCTCGAAAACCGAAGCCCTGCGCGACTGGCTCTCGGAAGCCGCGTTCATGCGCAATCGCGTGACGGTCGAAATCCATTGGCTGATCGCGCTTTCGCACGCCGGCTTCGCCGAAGTGCCGCGTTTCTCCGCAGCCTCCGAACAATTCCTGCTGCAACTGGCCGAGCGCTTCACCGCGCACGACGCCGCGCGCATCAAGGAAATCGAACGCGTGACGAACCACGACGTGAAGGCGGTCGAATACTGGCTGAAGGAATCGGTCAAGGGTCAGGAAGAACTGGAACGCGCGAGCGAGTTCATCCACTTCGCGTGTACCTCGGAAGACATCAACAACACCTCGCACGGCCTGATGCTGGCGGGCGCCCGTGAACACGTGATCCTGCCGGCGCTGCGCTCTGTGCATCAACGTCTCGTCGCACTGGCTCACGCGCACGCCGATCAGGCGATGCTGTCGCGCACGCACGGCCAGCCGGCCAGCCCGACTACGCTCGGCAAGGAAATCGCCAACGTCGCGGCGCGTCTGGAACGCGCGATCGACCGCATCGCGAAGGTCGAACTGCTCGGCAAGATGAACGGCGCGGTCGGCAACTTCAACGCGCACCTGTCCGCGTATCCGGAGTTCGACTGGGAAGCGTTCTCGCGCGAAGTGGTCGAGCAGCGCCTGAAGCTCACGTTCAACCCGTACACTATCCAGATCGAACCGCACGACTACATGGCAGAACTGTTCGACGCCGTGTCGCGCGCCAACACGATCCTGCTGGATCTGGACCGCGACGTGTGGGGCTACATCTCGGTCGGCTACTTCAAGCAACGCACCAAGGCCGGTGAAATCGGCTCGTCCACGATGCCGCACAAGGTCAATCCGATCGACTTCGAAAACTCGGAAGGCAACCTGGGTCTGGCGAACGCCACGCTGCGCCATCTCGCCGACAAGCTGCCGGTGTCGCGCTGGCAGCGCGACCTGACCGATTCGACGGTGCTGCGCAATATCGGCGTCGCGTTCGGTTACTCGCTGCTTGCGTACGACTCGCTGATCCGCGGCCTCGACAAGCTCGAAGTGAATGCGCAGCGTCTGCACGAAGACCTCGACAACTGCTGGGAAGTGCTAGCCGAACCGGTTCAAACGGTGATGCGCCGTTACGGCATCGAGAATCCGTACGAACAACTGAAGGAGCTGACGCGCGGCAAGGGCATCACGCGTGAAGCGCTGCAAACGTTCGTCAGCGGCCTGGCGATTCCGCAGGACGCGAAAGATCGCTTGCTCGCCATGACGCCGGCTTCGTATATCGGTAAAGCTGCGGAACTGGCCAAGCGCATCGCCTGATCTGCGTTGGCCGCTCCTGACCTCGTTGCACGAGGCGTAAAAAAACCGCTCCGAGGAGCGGTTTTTTTTCATCTGCAGCGACCGGGCAAATTCACTTACGCGCTTCAACCTGGATCAACACGCTTTCGACGATCTCTTCCGGCGACAGTTCGATGCTCACCGTGATCGCCTCATCGGCGCCCGGCTCTTCGAGCGTATCGAGCTGGCTTTGCAGCAGCGACGGATCGAAGAAATGGCCGGTGCGCGTGGTCAGCCGCTGCTCCAGCACCTCACGCGAACCCTTGAGGTAGACGAAGCACACGTCCCTGTCGCCGTCGCGCAGAACGTCGCGATACGAGCGTTTCAGCGACGAACACGTGAACACCGCCGTCTCGCCCGCCGTCTGCTTCTCCTCGATCGCTGCGCGAATCGTTTTCAGCCACGGCCAGCGGTCTTCGTCCGTCAGCGGAATGCCGTGGTGCATTTTCTCTTTGTTGGCGGCGCTGTGAAACGCGTCGCCGTCGGTGAACGCGCAGTGCAGGCGCTCTGCCAGCATTTCGCCAATTCTCGTCTTGCCGGCGCCGGACACGCCCATTGCGATCAGAATCATCAAAAACTCCTTACAAGACCGCCGCGAGTGCGAAGGTCAAACCCAACCCCATCAGCGAGATGATGGTTTCGAGGAGCGACCATGTCTTGAAGGTCTGCCCCACCGTCATCCCGAAGTACTCCTTGATCAGCCAGAAACCGCCGTCGTTCACGTGCGAAAAGATCAGCGAACCCGAACCCGTGGCCAGCACCAGCAGCTCCGGCTTCACCTGCACCGCGCCCGCTGCCGCGATCGGTGCGACGATGCCGCAAGCGGTGGTCATCGCGACCGTCGCCGAACCCGTTGCCAGACGAATCAGCGCCGCGACGAGCCAGCCGAACAGCAGCGGCGACAGATGCGCCGATGTCGCCGCATTGACGATTTCCTTCGAAATGCCGCTATCCATCAGCACGCGGCCGAACCCGCCGCCCGCGCCGACGATCAGCGTAATGCCCGCGATCGGCGCGAGACACTCGCCGCAGAATTTCTGGATCTGCTCGCGATTGAAGCCGCGGCTTGCGCCGAAGGTCCAGAAGCTGACAAGCACGGCGATCAGCAGCGCCACATCCGAATTGCCGGCGAAGCGCAGCAGATCGTTCGGCAAGGTTTTCGGCGTGAACACGAGGTCGGCCCAGCTGCCGACCAGCATCAGGATAACCGGCAGCAGGATCGTGAACAGCGTGATGCCGAAGCTCGGCAGTTCACGCTTGGGCGCCGCCTGTTGCGCACCGTTGTTCGCGCCATTCGCGTCGCCAGCGCCGAGAAACTGCGAAGCGAGCGCGTTGTCTTTCGGCAGCTTGATATAGCGGCTGATCAGCAACGCAAACAGCGGACCCGCGACGATCGCGGTCGGCACGCCGACGATCAGGCCATACGCAATGGTCCGGCCGATATCCGCGTGATACGCCTGCACCGCGAGCATCGCGGCCGGGTGCGGCGGAAGCAGGCCGTGCACGACGGACAGACCCGCGACCATTGGCAAGCCGACTAGCAGCAACGATTTGTTGGTGCGCTTCGCGACGTTGAAAGCGATCGGAATCAGCAGCACGAAACCGACTTCGAAGAACACCGGCAAACCGACGATGATCGCCACGATCATCATCGCCCAATGGATGTTCTTCTCCCCGAAGAAGTCGATCAACGTAGTGGCAATGCGCTCGGCGCCGCCCGATTCGGCCATCATCTTGCCGAGCATCGTACCCAGACCGACCACGATGGCGATGTGCCCGAGCGTATTGCCGTTACCCGTTTCGAACGACTTGACGATGGTGCCGATCGGCATGCCGGACGCGAGCCCGAGCAGCAGCGACACGATGATCAGAACGAGGAAAGGGTAAACCTTGTAGCGCGTGATCAGCAGAATCAGCAATGCGATGGCGATCACCGCGAAGACTAGCAGCGTGCTGCCGTGGACAGCTTCCATGAAGCTCCTCCTTTTGCGTTATTGATTTGAGTGCCCCCAACCTGGCGCTTCGCGCCAGCCCCCGAGGGGGCCACAAAAAACTTGGGGCTGCCCGGCGTTTTCTTGTGAATGCGGACAACAGTCAGCACCCTGTCTCACGGCGACCTGTGCGGCGCCTCGAAACCGGGCTGACCGCGCGGACGCTGAATTTTACTGTGTGTTGCCGACCCACGCGCGCCGCTCGCGTATGCATATTGAAAAAAGAGCCTCGCCGCGACAGCTCAGATGGCTGTATCGACGAGGCTCCTTTTGCGTAGGCCTTGAAGACCGCTTAACGTGCGCGCCGCTTCAACTTAATGGGCGGGCGCGGCCAACTGGCTCGCGGCGCGCGCGAGACGCGTGATCTCTTCCCAGTTGTGCGAAGCAAGCGCGGCTTTCGGCGTGAGCCACGAACCGCCGACGCACACCACGTTCGGCAGCGACAGGAAAGTCGAAGCCGATTCGGCCGTGATACCGCCGGTCGGGCAGAATTTCAGATTCGGGAACGGGCCGTGGAAAGCTTGCAGCATCGGCACGCCGCCGGCCTGCTGGGCCGGGAAAAACTTCACGATCTCGTAGCCGAGTTCGAGCGCCGTGATGATGTCGGTCGGCGTCATCACGCCTGGCAGCAGCGGCAAGCCTGCGTCCTGTGCGGCCTTGTGCATGTCTTTCGTCAGACCCGGCGAAACGCCGAATTGCGCGCCCGCCTTTTTAGCCTGAGCGCAGTGCTCGGGCTTCGTAATCGTGCCGACACCGACCACGATGTCTTCAGCCAACTGGCTTGCGCGCTCGATCGCTTCCAGACCGGCGGCGGTGCGCAAGGTAATTTCCAGCACCTTCACGCCGCCTGCATGCAGCGCGCGCGACACCTGCTCACCCTGTTCGACCGAGTCGAACGCGAGCACCGGAATCACCGGGCCGAGGCGCACGATATCGCTTACTGTTTTCGACGTCATAGTCAGACTCCTTGTTCTGCAGCGCTTAGCTGGCTTGAGTGGTGCTTGTATGTTTTCCGGTGTGAGCTTTGGCCGCTTCGCCGTGATGCGCCGAATGCTCGCCCACCATCGCGCCGAATACCGACGCACCCTGCTCCGCCGGCGCCGCCGCCGCGCGAAACACGCCGAACAATTCCCGGCCGAAACCCACTTCGTTTTCCGCTTGATGCAGCGGCACGGCGTTCGGCCGCGCGGCCCATTCGGCCGCTTCGATTTCGATGTCGAGCACGCCGGCTTCGGCGTCGATCACCAGCATGTCGCCCGTGCGCACCTTGCCGATCGGCCCTTGCAGCAAGGCTTCAGGCGACAGATGAATCACCGCCGGCACCTTGCCCGACGCGCCGGACATACGGCCGTCCGTGACCAGTGCGACGTGGAAACCCTGATCCTGCAACACACCGAGCAGCGGCGTCAAACGATGCAGCTCGGGCATGCCGTTTGCGCGCGCGCCCTGGAAGCGCACCACGGCGATGAAGTCGCGCTTCAGTTCGCCTTTGTCGAACGCTTCCTGCACGGCTTCCTGCGAATCGAACACGATCGCCGGCGCCTTCACCTTGCGATGCGCCGCGGCGACCGCCGAAATCTTGATCACGCCGCGGCCGAGCTTGCCCTGCATCAGACGCAAGCCGCCATCCGGCTGGAACGGTTCCTTGATGCCGCGCAGCACCGCCGTGTCTTCGCTCGCTTGCGCGCCCGGCACCCATTGCAGCTTGCCGTCGATCAGCTTCGGCTCTTCCGTGTAGTGCTTGAGTCCCTTGCCCGCGACCGTGTTGACGTCCTCGTGCAGCAAGCCGCCTTCCAGCAGATTGCGCACCAGGAAGGCGACGCCGCCGGCCGCGTGGAAGTGGTTCACGTCGGCCTTGCCGTTCGGATAGATCTTCGCGAGCAGCGGCACGGCTTGCGACAGCGCGTCGAAGTCGTCCCAATCGATCACGATGCCCGCCGCGCGAGCAATCGCCACCAGGTGCAGCGTGTGATTGGTCGAGCCGCCCGTCGCCAGCAACGCGACGATGCCGTTGACGATCGCTTTTTCATCCACCACGTGGCCGATCGGCGTGTAGTTGCCGCGCTCCACCGTCAGATCGAGCACGCGGCGCGCGGCCTGCGCGGTCAGCGCGTCGCGCAGTGGCGTATGCGGATGCACGAAAGCCGAACTCGGCAGATGCAAACCCATCACTTCCATCAGCATCTGATTGCTGTTGGCCGTGCCGTAGAACGTGCAGGTACCGTGGCTGTGATACGCGGCGGCTTCCGCTTCGAGCAGCGCGTCGCGGCCGCATTGGCCGGTGGCGAAGAGCTGGCGTGTCTTGGCTTTGTCGTCGTTGGACAGGCCGCTGCCCATCGGGCCGGCCGGCACGAAGATGGTCGGCAGATGGCCGAACTGCAGCGCGCCGATCAGCAGCCCCGGCACGATCTTGTCGCAAATGCCGAGGCACAGTGCCGCGTCGAACATGTTGTGCGTTAGCGCGACCGCCGTGCTCATCGCGATCACTTCTCGCGAGAACAGCGACAGTTCCATGCCCGCATTGCCTTGCGTAATGCCGTCGCACATGGCCGGCACGCCGCCCGCGAATTGCGCGACGCCGCCGTTTTCACGCGCGGCCTGCTTGATGATGTCCGGGTAGTTTTTGTACGGCGCGTGGGCCGACAACATTTCGTTGTACGAGGACACGATGCCGATGTTCGGCTCGCGAATCTGTTTGATGACGAGCTTGTCGTTGCCTTCGAGCCCGGCGAAACCGTGGGCCAGATTGGCGCAGGAGAGCGCGCCGCGCGCCGGGAACCGGCCTTGCGCCTGGTCGATGCGGGCCAGATACGCCTCGCGGGTGGGCTTGCTGCGCTCGACCACGCGTCGCGTGACCTTCAACAATTGCGAATGCGGGGAAACCATCGGAGCTCCTTCGTCGCTGGCGTGAGGCGGGCGCGCACTGTGCCAGGTAGGTATCGCGGGGTGTCGGATCAACTGACTGACGCCATCTTAGTAGAAAAACTACACGATCGCAACGACGAACGCTGCTGCGCTGCGGCATACGGAGACAGCCTGAAACGCCCGACCAGCCTTGCTCTTGCATGCAACGGCCGAAACCTAGGGATTACACCTACCGCCTCAAATGTAGTTTTTGTACCTCTTCAGCAATCAGATATAGTCCACGCATTCTTCAGCATAGTGCGAGTTTTCCAATGATGCTGTCCCAGGTGGAAGAGATGCGCGACCAGTTGCGGCCGTCCGAGCGCAAACTGGCCGACTACGTGATCGAAGCGCCGCGCGAAGTGCTCGATCTTTCCATGACGGAAGTGGCCGCCCGCGCAGGCGTGAGCCAGCCGACCATCGCGCGGTTTTGTCATGCGCTCGGCTTTTCGGGGTTTCGTGAGTTCAAGATCCGGCTTGCGCAGGGGATTGCGTCCGGTGTGCCCACCGTCTATCGGGACGTGCGGCCGGACGAAGGCGCTCCCGGCCTCATCGCGAAGGTATTCGACCGGACCATCGGCACCTTGATCGAAGTGCGCAACAGCCTGTCGCCGGATAGCGTCGAAGCGGCCGTCGAGTTGCTCGCGAACGCGGCGCGCATCGAGTTCTACGGCGCGGGCGGCTCGGGCATCGCCGCGCAGGATATTCAGCACAAGTTTTTCCGCCTCGGCATGCCAAGCGTCGCCTACTCCGATCCGCATACCTATTCGATGTCGGCGGCACTGCTCGGCCCCGGCGATGTGGTGGTGGCGGTATCGAATACCGGCCGCACCCGCGACATCATCGAAGCCGCGCGTTCAGCGCTCGCTCGTGGCGCGAAAGTGATCGCGATCACGCATGGCAGTTCACCGCTTGCCCGAGTCGCGTCGATCTGTCTGTTCTCGAATGTGGCCGAGGAAAACGATGTGTTTTCGCCGATGACATCGCGTATGTCGCATCTGGCGATCGGCGACATTCTGGCGGTCGGCGTCGCGCTCAAGCGTGGTCCCGAGTTAGTGGAGCGCGTGGGACAGGCGAAAGGCGTAATCGGCCGGTTGCGGGTCGACGACGAGGGTTGAGGCGTTGCAGATGAAAAAGGCCTGCGCGATGGCAGGCCTTCGGGGTCGAGCGATGCGGGCTGCGCGTTACTCGGCGAATACGCGGACGTCGACGCGGCGGTTCTGCATGCGGCCTTCGGGCGTCGCATTCGACGCGACCGGATCAGTACTGCCCAGACCTCGTGCGACGAACTGCTCGGCGTGGAGGCCACCATCACGCAGGTATTGTGCGACGGCGTCGGCGCGAGCCTCGGACAAACTCAGGTTATGGGCTTCCGAGCCTGTCGCGTCGGTGTAGCCCACCACCGTCACGCGATGCAGGTTCACGCCCCGGTTCACGCTCATGAAGTGGTCGAGATTCCTCTTTGCAATTGAGCCAAGCACCGCGCTATCCGTCGCGAAGTTCGCGTTGCCTTGCAGCAGCAGGCGAACCTGCGGCGCCACCTGTTTTGCTTGCGGCTGCGCAGCGGGCTGTTGCAGCACCGGCTGCTGCGGGAGCTGCTCTGCAACAACCGGTCTGCCGCACATGAAGGTCAATTCGCGCGCATCCTTCTTCAGCGCGCCATCGTTTACGCGATCAACGGCTTCGAGCCATGTCACCGGTTGATTCTTGCAGGTCTCCCCCGCCACACGCACGCAACTCTTCGAGCTTTCGAAGAGTCCCTCGCAATTGACCCGATAGATCGGCGCCTGCTGATTCGGCACGCTCACCGCGTGAAGCGTATAGGTTGGCCCCGACTGCGTGCTACACGCAGCGAGAAACATCACACACGCGCCGAGCAATAGCGCGCGCGAAGACTTGGAAAGCGTTAAGTTCATTTTCAGGGATTCAGTCAATTGAGGCGGCGCCTTTGCCGTGTGTTCCTCGGACAAGGGCGCGCATGCAGTCAAGTCAAAGCAGATCTGGCTAACGGACGAGGCTCACGCCCCATCCGTCATGGCACTTACCACTGGTAGGAAGCACCCACGCCCACCGTCGTGCCTTGCGAGCTCGTACCCGCGCCGGCCTTCATCTTCAGGTTCTGGGTGATGCGGGCCGAGACGCCGAGCGCCACGGCCTGCGAACCCTTATACGAGCCGCCGCCGACACCGACCGCGATCGTCTTGCCTTGATCGACGTCCGGGATCATCGTCAGTGCCGTAGCGGCCGCGATACCTGCGTACGCATTTTTCGCGACCTGGTTCAAGCCGTTCTGCACCGCGTTGATCTGCTGGTCCGTGTAGTCCTTCGCCGAGGTACCGGCCGGCAGGTTGCCGACCGACGCGCCGATCGCTTCGTTCAACTGGCCGACGTTGACTGCGTCGGTGGTTGCCGTGCCGGCCGCGACGTTGGTGATCTGGCGTTCGTTGCCCGCCGAACCCACCGACACCGTGTTTTCGCGATCCGCCACCGAGTTCGCACCCAGCGCCACCGAATTCGCCGCGCTCGCCTTCGCGTTCGCGCCCATTGCCGTGGCGTGCGTGCCGCTGGCGACGGCCGATTCCGTGTCACGGTTGCCGTCTGCCGCGAACATCGGGTTGCCGGCCGAACTGATGATATTCGTGACGTTGGAGATGGCCGCGTTCATCTGGCTGACGTTGACCGCATCGTCAGCGGCCGTGCCTGCCGCCACGTTGCGGATCGTCGTGCCGCCCGCCACGCCGTTACCCATTGTGACGCTGCTGTAGTTCGCCGACCCGTCAGCGTTGTGGTCGTACGTCACGGCAGCGTTGGTCGTGCCATCCGTATTGATCACGCCCGACGCCTTCAACTGCGCGACGTTCACCGCGTCCGTATCCGCCGTACCGGCCGCCACGTTGGTGATCTGGCGCTCCGCTCCGGCCGCCCCCACCGACACCGTGTTGGCACGGTTAGCGACGGAGTTCGAACCCAACGCGACCGAGTTCGCTGCCTGCGACTGCGCGTTACCGCCGATCGCCACCGACTCCGCACCGCTTGCCTGCGAATCGGCCAGGGCCGAGTTCACGTGGACGTACATGACGCCACCGCCGGTGGTGATGCTGTTCAGCGTGTTGTTGATCGTGCTGATATTGGTGGTGTTCTGCGTCACACGGTTGTCGAGGTTGGTGATCGCGTCGCCCGCGTTGTGGACGGTCGCGCCGTTCACAACGTAAGTCGGGGCCGAGATCGAGCCATCCGTGTTCACCGTCGAGCCACCGCCGATCGCATCCGCCACGCTCTGCGACACGCCGTAGAGCTGCGAGCCGTTCACCGCATCCACGCTCGTCGCGGTCACTGCGCCGGCGGCCACACCCGTCAGCTGACGCGCGCCCGTCGTACCCGTGAAGTCGACCAGCGCGCCGTCAGTGCCCTTCGCGACCGTGATGGTGCGCGACGTCGCGTCCTGCTGCACCAGGCCTACCGAACCGTTGTTCATGTTGTTCGTCAGGTTGGTGATGTCCGTGGTGTTCTGCGTCACCTGCTGGTTGGTGGCGAACAGTTCGCTGCCGTTCACCGCATCCGTGCTCGTCGCGCTCAGGCGGCCAGCCGCCACGTTCGTGATCGTGCGCTCGCTGCCCGCTGCACCCACGCTCACCGTGCTCGACGGAGCCATGCCTGCAAACGTGTAGGTGATACCGCCTATCGTCGTGCCGGACGTGGCGACCGCCGTTGTGGTCGTCGACCCTGCGCCTAGTGCTACTGCGCCAGCGTTGGACGCTTTCGCGCCGTTACCCAGTGCGACTGCGTCCGTGGCGGCCGCCAACGCCGCCGGGCCGGCTGCCAGGCTGTTGGTGCCCGTTGCCGATGAATCCGCCAGCGACGAGTTCGCGTGGAAGTACTTGATGCCGTTGCCACCGTTGGTGATGTTGTTCACGGTGTTGCTGATGTTGGTGACGTTGCCCGCGATGTTCGTGACGTTGTTGCTCAGGTTGGTCACGTTGTTGTTGATCGTGTTGACCTTTGCGTCTTCCGACTGCAACTGGCTGACGTTCACCGCGTCCGTTGCGGCCGAACCAGCTGCCACGTTCGTGATGCGGCGTTCCTTGCCTGCTGCGCCCACCGAGACTTCACCATTGGCTGCCGATGCCGTGCCCGTCAGTGTTGCCGCGCCCGGGTTGTAGCCCGTTGTCGACAGGTTTGCCGTCGTCGTCGAGTTCGAACCCAGGGCAACCGAGTTCGCTGCCGTCGCCTGAGCGTTGCCACCAATGGCGACTGCATCCGTACCCGTTGCCGACGAATCCGCCAGCGTCGAGTTCGCA